>JBEDUI010000239.1:0-107166 GCA_040414495.1 Mycobacteriales bacterium | reverse complement strand
AGCGGTCCGGCTGGGTGAGCTGGATACCGGTGGGCTGGGTGAACGTCGCGGTTTGGAGCGGTCAAGCTTGGTCGATCTGGATCCGGGTCGAGCGGTCCGGGTCGATCGAGTTGCGACGCCTCAGCCGATTTTGCTGTGCCGGTAGCACCAACGCCAATTTTCCCCGACCTCAGCCGAGCCCATCACCGGGTGCCCGGTCTGTACGAAATGCGCGTCGGCGTGGCGAGACGGCGAGGAGTCGCAGCACCCGACGTGGTCGCACGTCAGGCACCGGCGCACATGTACCCAGTCGCGGCGGCCCTCGGACACACAGTCACTGCACTCGCGCGGATCGGCCGGTGCGACCTCGTTCGGCGCGGCACCCAGGTCGGGGCAGCTCGGCGCGGATGTCGGCGGCAGCACATCATGGTGCCCGTCGAGCTGCTCGAACGAGTCTTCCAGCCCGGCCAGCAGCGACTCCTCCAGATCCAACCGGCGCTGGATCCGGCGCAGCACCTCCTCATCGAGCTGGCCGGCATCACGCAACCGAATGAAAACCGCGCGTTCGGCCGCGACCATTTCGTGCCGCAGCCGGGCGTACACCCGGGTCGGCGCCTCGCCATCGTCCGGTGCGCCGAGGCGTTCCCAGTCGGTGAACGTACGGAACTCGACCTGCCGCCGCAGCCGGCTCACCACCCGTTCCGGTGGTTCCTCGGTAGTCGACAAATCGTCGAGCCGCTCCAACGCGGCCCGCCCGGCCTGCTCCTGGGCGTGCGCGACCTGCAACGCGTCCTGCCGCGGATCGGGCGGCGACACGCCGACCTTGCGGATCAACCACGGCAGCGACATCCCCTGCACGCCCAGCGTTCCGACGATCACGACCACGGTGACCAGCAGCAACAGGTTGCGGCGGGGGAAATCCAACGGCAGCGCCTGCGCGGCGGCCAACGACACCACGCCCCGCATGCCGGCCCAGGAAATGATCGCCAGCGATGTGCGGTCCGGCGGCGCCCGGTGGCTCCACGGAACGATCCCGATCAAGTAACTCAGCCCGTAGATCCACAGTGGACGGATCAGCACCACGACCGCCAGCACCGAACCGCACACCGCGAGCACTACGCCCGGCGACTCGTGCACGCCCGAGACGATGTCCGGCAACTGCAGGCCGATCAGCGCGAATACCGCGCCTTCCAACAGGAACTGCAGCGTCGACCACAGCGAGGTCTCGGACAACCGGGCCGCCGGTTCCTGCTCACCCGGAGAGCGGTGCGCCAGCAACAGACCGGCTACGACGACCGCGATCACGCCTGATGTGTCCGCCTCCTCGCCGGCCAGATAGATCGAGAACGGCGCCAGGAACGACAGCGCGGTGATCACGATCGGGTGCGCGTAATGCGCCCGCAGCCAGCTGAGCACCATCCCGCAGGCAAAACCGATGGCGGCGCCGCCGATGCTGGCGAGCAGGAAATCCCGGATCGGGTCGGCGACGCTGACCGCGGCCGACACGCCCACCGCGCCAATCGCGACCTTCAGCGTGGTCAACGCGGTCGCGTCGTTGAACAGGCTCTCGCCCTCGAGGATCGTCAGGAGCCGCCGGGGCAGGCCCGCCCGCCGGGCAACCGCTGTCGCGGCTACCGCATCCGGCGGCGCGACGATAGCGCCGAGCGCGACGCCCGCCGCGATCGTGACCTCAGGCAGCAGCGCGTAAAGGGTGACCCCGACCGCGAACGCGGTGACCAACACCAACCCGACGGCCAGCACCAGGATCGGACGGGCGTTGGTCCGGATCGCGATGAGCGAAGAACTCAACGTGGCCGCGTACAACAACGGCGGGAACAACACGAACAGCACGATCTCGGGGTCCACCTGGTACGACGGAACGCCCGGAATCATCGCGGCGATTACGCCGGCGATGACAAGCAGGACCGGTGCGGAGGTACGCAACGCCTTGGCCAGTGCCGTAACCGCGACGACCCCGAGCGCCAGCAGCACGATCGGCACCAGCTCGCTCATCGGAGCATCCTGCCGGCGCTAGGTCGGCGCATGGCCGGGCAACGCGAATCGTCCGTCGGGCAGCGGGTCGATCAGGCCGTCGGCGATCAGTCCGTCCAATGCCCGCGCCCGCTGTCCGGCATCCGGCCAGACCACGTCCAGCGCGCCGGCGGTCACCGGTACGTCGGTCCCCCGCAGTACGTCCATGAGCAGGCCGCGGACCTGCCGGTCGGTGCCGGCAAACCGCTGCACCGGCTTGGCCGGCCCGTCATACGGCGGTGAGCCGGCCAGCCGCCAGGCGCACACGGCCTGTACGGGACAGGCGTCGCAGCGCGGATTTCGCGCGGTACACACCAGCGCGCCCAACTCCATGAACGCGATCGAGGCCCGAGCGGCCGGCTTCGGCGAGGCCGGCAACAATGCCTCGACAGCCGCCATGTCCCGGGTTGTCGAGGCCGGCCCGGCATCGCCCGCGCCCTCGATCGCCCGCGCCACCAGCCGCCGTACGTTCGTATCCACCACCGGATGCCGTTGCCCGAAGGCGAATACGGCGACCGCCCGGGCCGTGTAGGCGCCGATTCCGGGCAACGCCAGCAACGCCTCGACGTCAGCCGGCACCGCGCCATCGTGTTGCTCGACGATCGCGACCGCGCAGGCGTGCAGCCACAGCGCCCGGCGCGGGTACCCGAGCTTGCCCCACATCCGGACCGCCTCGCCGGGCGAATCGGCCGCGAGCGCCGCCGGTTCGGGCCACCGCGCGAGCCAGGCCTCGTACGCCGGCAGGACGCGGTTGACCGGGGTCTGCTGCAGCATGATTTCGCTGACCAGTACCGGCCAGCCGCCGATTCCCGGCTGCCGCCAAGGCAGGTCGCGGGCCTGCTCGGCGTACCAGGTACTCACCGTCGCCGCGAACGCCGTTGCACCTTCGGGCATGCCGGTCACCGGGTTGTCGCAGCAGGGAACCGGGAGTGTGCAATCACGACGACCATGCTGGCACAGCCGCCGTACGCGCCGACGCGGCGTGTTGCCGTTCGACACGCCGGGGATGATCCCATCGTTACCGGGCAGGACTGTCCAAAATGGATAGCCGAGATCAGACGGCAACAGAACGGACAGCATCGATGCTGCATCCCGTCGGGCCGCTTCCGGGGAGTACGTACTGGCGACGCCGGTCCGTGCTGCTGGCCGCGGTCGTGATCACGGTCGTGCTAGTGAAGGGCGTGCTGCTATCCGGGGGCAGTTCGGACGCCACCACGCCGCGAACCCAGCCGCCCGTACATCGTCCTGCCCAACTGACTCCGGCACATCGTCCTGCCCAGCCGACCCCGGCACATCGTCCCGCCCAGCCGACCCCGGCACATCGTCCTGCCCAGCCGACTCCGGCACATCGTCCCGCCCAGCCGACCCTGGCCAGTAGCACGACTCACTGCTCGACGGGGTCGCTCAAACTGCTGGTCGGCTCGGCCCGAGATGCCTACCGGGTCGGCACGGTCGTGGACCTGACGATCAGCGTGCTCAACATGTCGGATACGACCTGCCGCAGCGAGCTCGGGCCGCGGGTCCAGGCCGCGGCGGTGTACCACGGCAGCCGCCGACTCTGGTCCAGCAACGACTGCTACCCCGGCAGCACGAGTTCCGTTGCGACGTTGCGGCCGGGCGAGCTGCGCCGGCTGGTCATCCGCTGGTCCGGGAACACCTCGGCGCCCGGCTGCGGCGGGAAACCGGTGCGGGTCGGGGCCGGTCGCTACGCCGTAGTCGGCCGGGTCGGGTCGCTCACCGGCCGCGGCACGGTCGTCCTCCGCTGAGCCCAGCAGACCCGGAGTTCCGGGCGCGCCGTCGCGGCTCTCCGCCAAGCGCTGGCAATCGCCCCCAAGCGCCCCCAATCGCGCGCCATCGCAAAGTTGATCATGAAGTTCCCGACGAAATCCCGGGCGTGTCGTCGGCGTGTCGTGCAGAGAACTTCATGATCAACTTCGCAGGAGGGGCGAGCCGCGAGGCAGGGGCCAACCCGCTCAGACGTAGCGTTCGAGAATGCTGGACTCGGCCAGCCGGGACAGGCCCTCGCGGACGCTCCGGGCCCGCGCCTCGCCGACCCCGTCAACCGCCTGCAGGTCCTCAACCGACGCGGCCAGCAGTTTCTGCAGGCCGGTGAAGTGACCGATGATCCGGTCCACCACGGCACCTGGCAACCGCGGCACCTTGGCCAGCAATCGGTACCCGCGCGGGCTCACCGCGCTTTCCAGCGCCTCCGGTGCGGCCGGGAACCCGAACGCCTTAGCCACCAAGGTCAAGTCGACCAGTTCGGTCGTGGACAGACCGTTGAGCTCGCCGAGTACGTCTGCGGTCGGCTTGGTCTTCCGGCCCGTTGGCACGTAGTCGCGGACGATCAGCTCGCGGTCGGTGTTAACCCCGCCCATCAGCTCGTCCAACTGCAACGCCAACAGCCGGCCGTCCACGCCGAGCTCGATGACGTACCCCTCGATCTCGTCGGCGATCTGCCGGACCATTTCCAGCCGCTGGGCGACGCTCATCGCATCCCGCACCGTGACCAGATCCTCGATCTCCAGCGCGGACAGCGTGCCGGCGACCTCGTCGAGGCGCAGCTTGTACCGCTCCAGCGTCGCCAGAGCCTGGTGCGCCCGGGACAGTACGGCGGCGGAATTCTCCAGGACATATCGTGGGCCGACGCCGTACAGGCTGACGATCCGCATCGACTGCGACACCGAGATAACCGGAAAGCCGGTCTGCACGGCGGTACGTTCGGCGGTGCGGTGCCGGGTGCCGGACTCGTCGGTCGGGATGGCCGGATCGGGCATCAGGTGTACGGCGGCGCGCAGGATGCGGCTGCCATCGGAGTTGAGTACGACGGCACCGTCCATTTTGGCCAGTTCGCGCACCCGGGTCGCGGAAAACTCGACATCAAGCTCGAAACCGCCCGTACACAGGGATTCCACGAGCTTGTCGTAGCCGAGCACGATCAGCGCGCCGGTATTTCCGCGCAAAATGCGCTCCAGGCCATCGCGCAATCCGCTGCCGGGGGCGACCAGCGCCAGCGTGGACCGCAGCCGTTCATCGCGATCGGGGGTCGGCACGGTCGGGTTCTCCTGCTCGGTTACGTGGCTTGGCCTGCGCAGAGTCTACGGGGGACGCTCCGGTTGCCATGCGCCGCCGCGCTGTTGTCACCGCATTTGATCAAATTCGCCGCGCCGTACCTGGCCCGTGTGGACAGTCCACAATGGACTCTGAATACGCGATCAGCCAGCCGTACAAGGAATTTGTCACACCGGCATCATCCGCAACCGCCGAACCGACGTGGCCAGGTCGGTCACCTCAACGATCCGCAGGCCCGGTGGGGCGTCGGTCTGACCGGGTGGGACGAAAGCCGTGCTGAACCCGAGCCGGGCCGCCTCGGCCAACCGGCGTTTCAACCCGCCGACCCGGCGTACGTCCCCGGCCAGCCCGACCTCGCCGAGCGCGACCACGTGCATCGGCAGCGGAACGTCCTGAGCGGCCGAGGCTACGGCCAGCGCCAGGGCCAGATCGGCGGCCGGTTCGGTGACCCGCATTCCGCCGACCGTTGCCGCGAAAACGTCACGGTTGCCCAACCGGACGTTGGTCCGCCGCTCCAACACCGCCAACACCATCGCGACCCGGGACGAGTCCAAACCGGATACCGCCCGGCGCGGCGTGGCCAAGGTCGACATCGCCACCAGCGACTGCACCTCGGCCAACAGCGGCCGGCGGCCCTCCTCTGTGACGGTTACACAGGTCCCGGCGACCGGCGCCGCCCGCTCGGTCAGGAAAAGCCCGGATGGATCGGCCAGCCCGACGATGCCCTCATCCCGTAATTCGAAGCAGCCGACCTCATCGGCCGGGCCGAACCGGTTCTTCACCGCGCGGACCAGCCGCAACGTGGAATGCCGGTCGCCCTCGAAATAGAGCACCACGTCGACCAGATGCTCCAGCAGGCGCGGGCCGGCGATGTTGCCGTCCTTGGTCACGTGGCCCACGATCATGGTCGCGATGCCGCGCTCCTTGGCCAACCCGATCAATGCAGCCGTGACCGCCCGGACCTGGGTCACGCCACCGACGGTCCCCTCGACATTCGCGGCCGCCATCGTCTGCACCGAGTCGACGATCAGCAGCCCCGGTTGCACCGCGTCGACGTGGGCCAACAACGCCGACAGGTCGGTCTCGGCGGCCAGGAACAGCGAGGGATGCAATGCCCCGGTGCGCTCGGCCCGCAGCCTTACCTGAGCCGCCGATTCCTCGCCCGTGACCACCAGCGCCGGGTGCCGGCCAGCGGCCGCGTAACTCTGGGCGACCTGCAACAACAGCGTCGATTTCCCCACGCCCGGCTCGCCGGCCAACAGCAGCACCGCCCCGGGCACCAGGCCACCACCGAGCACCCGGTCCAGCTCCTCGACCCCGGTCGGGCGGGCCCGGGCCGCCTCCAGGTCGATATCCGCGATGGGCAGCGCTGGCGTACTGACCGGGCCGGCCTGCAGCTGCGCCAACCCGGCCCGCCCGGCGCCGACCTCGTCGATCGAGCCCCAGGCCTGGCATTCTGGGCAGCGGCCGACCCATTTGGGCACGGTCAGACCGCACTCGCTGCACCGGTAGGCCGGCCGGTCCTTGGCGCGGGTGCTCATGCCGTACGGATGGCGATATTGGTGACTATCACGGCGCCGACCCTATGACCGGTCGCCGACAAAACCGCGTCAGGCCTTGGGAGTCAGGTGCGTGGTCGGCAGCACGGTCGACGCCGGGGCGACCGGCACCTTGATTGACACCTCGCCGGCGCGGTCGAACTGGAAGGTGACCGTGGTCTGCTGCGAGGAACGCAGCTCGCGGGTGATGCCAGTCAGCTGCACCTTCGGCCCGTCACCGTAGACGTTGACGCTGGACTGCGGTCCGATCTGGATCTTGTTGCCATCCGGCCCGGAGATCTGAACTGACCTGGCCGCGCCGGAGCTGACGCCGACGAGGTGGTCGGCCTGCTTGCCGTTGTTGACGACCACGAAGTTAAGCCGGCCTGTCGATCCGGGCTGGTACGCACCGTTGTTCGGGTACGCGATCGTGATGTTGTGCAGCTGGACATCGCCTAGGGTCGCCTGCGCGCCAGGAACGCCGGGCTGCTCTTCGGCCGTCTGGGCGATCTGACCGGCGGCGCATCCGGAAGCGAGAACGGTCGCGGCGATTCCTACGCTCGCGAGCAGCGCACTGCGAGTGCTCATGCCACGGTGCTGGCTGATCCGGCGGCGCACGTGTCCTCCCGCGGAATTGTCCGCCACCGTTTCTGGTCCCGGCCGCGAACGCTCTCGATGTTCGGCGTCAGCCTAGACCGGGCCGATACCGGACGCCGTAGAGGGTGGCATGGGGACATAAGTGCGGGCGTAAAGCCGCGCAACGGGTCTCGCTCAATGCGCAGGACTGGGTCTGGTTAAAGCGGCGACGTCGTTATCGAGCGTGTTCGACGAAGGAATCTTGGTCAGCACCTTCGATACGACACCGTCCGAGCGCACCAGCAGTGCGACCGGGGTGGTCCCGACGTGGTACGTGCGGAGCAGATCGCCATTGGGTTCGGTACGCAGCTGGGCCAGCGAATCGGCGATACCGCCGGGCTTGGTGGGCTCCTGGGTGCCGATGATCGTGAGCCCCAACCGGCCGTGCTCGGCCGATGTGGCGACCGAGCGGATCGCGCTGCCGCAGTTGCAGTTGGCCGGGGTCAGCATGACCACGGCTGGGCGCAATGCCCGTATCGGAGTGAACGTGCCGCGTTCATCGCGGATCTGGAGCTTCGGCAGCAGGCCACCGGGCCGACCGGCGGCGACCTTCGGACTGGCCAGCGGTATGCCCCGTGGCGCCTGGGCTCGAGGTGAGGCGACAACCAACATCACCACGCTGTAGAGCGCGGCCAATAGCAGAGCGGCGAGCAGAACCGGGAGGGTGATACCGAAACGGCCACCGAGGAAAACCCGACGGAGCATCGATCGGCGTTTCGCCGCGCGTCGTTCTCGGTGATATGCACGGACATCGGCGTCCAGTTCCCTGATGTCGTCAGGGATGGTGAAGCTGTCTCCACCTTCATCCCAGCCCGCGGCAGACCCGTCCGGGCCGGGCCTACCGTCGTTGTCGAAGCTCACCGTCTCAGGGTGCGCCTTTCCGTGTCGTCGCGCCATAGCTAGGGCAGGAATCGGCGGATTTTATCGCAACAAGATCACCTTCCGGATTCGGGTGTGAGTGCGTCGCGGAACCGATTGTCAATACCCAACTGGCCCTTGACGTGCCCTCTGACCTGCAGTTATGCACTCGGCACGAGTCGAAGCCGACGCGGTGCCGTGCTATCCTTGCCATAGCGAAAGGGGTCACTCACACATGGTGTTCAAGGTCGGCGAAACCGTCGTCTACCCGCATCACGGGGCAGCCCTCATCGAAGCCATCGAGACGCGCACGATCAAGGGCGAGGATAAGACATACCTCGTGCTGAAAGTTGCGCAGGGCGATTTGACGGTTCGTGTCCCAGCAGACAATGCGGAGATCGTCGGCGTTCGCGATGTCGTCGGACAAGAGGGTTTGGATCGTGTTTTTCAGGTGCTGCGCGCGCCGCACACCGAGGAGCCGACCAACTGGTCCCGGCGGTATAAGGCGAATCTCGAAAAGCTTGCCTCCGGCGATGTAAACAAGGTCGCCGAGGTAGTACGCGACCTGTGGCGGCGGGACAAGGAGCGCGGCCTTTCGGCCGGCGAAAAACGAATGTTGTCCAAGGCGCGTCAAATTCTGGTCAGTGAGTTGGCCCTCGCCGAAGGCACCAATGAGGACAAGGCTGAGGTTCTGCTCGACGAGGTCCTCGCATCCTGACGGGCTTGCCGGCAGTTTTGTCGAGCAACCATTGATTATCTGACAGCAACAGCATGCCGCCGATGACACTTAACCTAGCGTCATCGGCGGTTTGCTGTGTGCCGAGGTTTTCACAGAGGTCGTTATGACTGCGACCGCGGCGTTACTGCTCGCCACCAATTCCGAACACGCGCTGTGGCCGTTGGCCGGCACTCCGTTGGTGCTGCGTTCGGCGCGAATTCTGCGTAGCTGCGGCGATTTGGAGCACCTGATCGTTGTCGGCCCGCCGAGTGTGGCCGGCGCGATCGCGCTGGAAGATAACGGTGACACGTCGGTAAGCGTGGTGACCGATCCGGAATCCGCGCTGCAGTTGTTATCCGCGCGAATCGCCGCCGACGTATTTGTGGTGCATGACGCAACTCGCGCGCTCGCGCCGGCGGAATTGCTGACCGAAGTGATCGCCGCGGTGCGTTCCGGCGCTCCCGCCGTACTGCCGGTGACAGTGGTTTCCGACACGGTGAAACACATTGGTTCCGGCGGTGAGATCAAGTCCACAGTGGATCGTGAGACATTACGGTCCGTGCAAACTCCGTACGGATTTAGCCGGAAGGCGCTGGATCAGCTGATCGGCAAGGATTACGACCCGCTCGCGCCGTGGCGGTCGGTCGACCGACTGGTGACAGTGGAGGGTCGTGCCGATGCATTTCCGATCGATACCCGAGCCGCGCGTCAGTTGGCGTCGCAGGTATTGCAGCGTCGGATGGCGCGGATATGACTGATATAACAGGGCTTCGGGTCGGCGTCGGTACCGATGTGCACCCAGTCCAAATCGGACGTCCATGTTGGATTGCCGGGCTGCGTTGGGACGATGCCGATGGCTGCGCCGGTCATTCCGATGGCGACGTCGTAGCGCATGCGATCTGTGACGCATTGTTGTCAGCGGCCGGCATCGGCGACCTGGGCGAGGTGTTCGGCACCAGCGACCCGCGCTGGGCTAACGCATCCGGCGTGGCCCTACTCACCGAGACGCTGCGCCTGGTTACCGATGCGGGCTGGGTAGTGGGGAATGTCTCGGTGCAACTGATCGGCAACGACCCGAAAATCGGGAAACGCCGGGCCGAAGCTCAGGCGGTATTGGGCGACGTAATTGGCGCACCGGTGACCGTATCCGGCACCACCAGCGACGGTCTCGGGCTTACTGGACGGGGCGAGGGCCGGGCTGCGATCGCGACCGCGTTGATTTCCCGGCCATCCTAAGAGAGCAATTCCAGCAGCCGTTTCGTCTGCAGTTGCAGTGTCCCAGGTGGATTGCGGGACACGGCCGGGCCGCCGGGCAGCAGCAGGGCGAACCAGAAAATTGCTTCGGCCCGCCGTGTCGCGGTCATCCGGGCCAATTCCGGCTTGCTCAATTCAAATGCCGCGACGATCTGCAGCTTGTCACTGTCCGGTGTGGCTCGTGTCGCGATGTGTTCCATCATCAGGCCGAGTTCGGTGCCGCGGTCGGCGCGACCGGCGTACTCGAAGTCGAGCATGCGGACCTTTTCGCCATCCCACAGGAAATTGGACAGGTTGTAGTCGCCGCGGCCTAGGACCGAGGGCACCGCACGATCGAGGAGCCGCTGGGCTTCCCCGCTGGCCAGCCAGGCCTGGGCCGCTCGATGTGTCCGTACGATCTCGGGCTCGTCATGGGCGAGCGTCTCGGGAACGAGCGCGCGGATCCGGTGCAGCTGCTGGACTGGTTGCCCGGTGCAGTCGATGGTCGGAACCGCCCCGGCCGGCACCGCGAACATGGCCTCGATCGCCCGGATCATGCCGTCCAGTTGGGCGGGACTCAGCCCGCCGGCCAGCTCGACCCCCGGCAGCCGGGTCATGGTGATGCGAGGCGGCGACTGGGCGTACCCGATCGGCTCCGGAGCCAGGTCCGGCGCGTGCTCGGCCAGGATCCGCAGCGTCCGCCACTCCCGGTCGGGCTCGTCGCGATCGGTCGAGTTGAACCTCTTGGTGACGAGGTCGCCGGCCACGTCGACGTCGTGGCCGCTCATCGGCGTGCCCTTCGAGCGGTGAAACCTTCAGCCTTACGGCTCCAGCGGCGGAAATCCTCCCCGGCTCGGCGACCGGTCGCGCGCAGCATTCGATCACCGTAGCGTTACCCGTGGTCTGATCGACGTCGATCGGAAGGTAGTGTGTGAGAAACGCCGCGTCGGCAAAGCCGCCGCGCCGGCGTGCAACAAGGCTGGATTTTCTCCAGCGCAGCAGGATGCACGAATCGGCGGCGAGCCGATGCCGTGTTTCGGACTGGTACTAGCTGTTTGGAGTTGCCGTGGGCTCGGTCATCAAAAAGCGCCGCAAGCGGATGGCGAAGAAGAAGCATCGCAAGCTGCTGAAGCGGACCCGAGTCCAGCGCCGCAACAAGAAGTAATCCACGCAGGGGGGCGTGAGGGCGTTGAGGTGGGACCAGTGAACGCTGGTGAGCAAGGAGAAAAACCCGACCCCAGTCCCGCGAAGCCGGGCCACTGGGTGACGTTCCTGTCCGACTACGGACTGGATGATCACTTCGTCGGTGTCTGCAAGGGCGTGATTGCCCGGATCTCGCCGACGTCCGGCGTGATCGACGTCTGCCACCAGGTCAAGCCACAGGACGTCGTGATCGGCGCCCGGCTGCTGGGCGAGGCGCTGCCGTATCTGCCGGTCGGCATCCACCTCGCGCTGGTCGATCCGTACCGGCGAGCGCTGGCCCGACCGGTGGCGATCCGGTGCGCCGACGGTTCCACCATCGTCTGCCCCGACAACGGCGTGGCTTCGCTGGCCTGGGCCGAACTGGGCGGCGTCGAGTCGGCTCGCGAGCTGACCAACACCGACCTGTGGAACCCGAACCCGGCCAAAAGCTTCCGCGGGCGTGACGTATTCGCGCCGGTGGCGGCTCACCTGGCCGCAGGGTTCCCGTACGAACAGATCGGCGACGCGATCGAGCCGAGCTCTCTGGTGACGTTGGATCCGCAGCCGCCGTACGTGCATGGCGACCACGTGCACGGCACCGTGCGGATGGTTGATCACTTCGGCAACCTGCAGCTGAACGTCACCCGCTCCGACCTGGAGGCGGCCGGGATCGCGTTGGGCGACACGATCGAGCTGCGTTATGGCGGCAAGACGATGCGGGTGCCGTTCACGCTCAGCTTCGCCGAGGTGCCGCCCGGGCGGACGTTCGTGTACGAGGATTCTTTCCGCGCCATCACGGTCGTCACCAACATGGGGCGGGCCGAGCGGGTGCTCAACGCCGGACCGGCCGACCCGGTTGTGCTCTCCCGCGTCGCCCAGGCCGGTTCACCGCCGCCGGGCAAGGTCAAGGTCGTTGACACCCCGCCGAGCCAGGTCACCGCGTAACGTTTCACTGGTGTCCTCGGTCGTTCTCGTCACCGGCGTCAGCCGGTATCTCGGTGGCCGGTTGGCGGCTGAGCTTGCCGCCGATCCTGCGGTGGACCGCGTGATCGGCGTCGATACGGTGCCGCCGCCGGGCCAACTGGGTCGGGTGGAATTTGTCCGGGCCGACATCCGGAATCCGTTGATCGGCAAGGTGATCACCAGCGCGCAGGTCGACACCGTGGTGCACCTGTCGATCGCCGCGACGCCCGCCGCCACGGGTGGCGGCCGGTCGGTCATGAAGGAAATGAACGTCATCGGCACCATGCAACTGCTGGCGGCGTGCCAGAAATCCGAATGGGTACGTCGCCTGGTGGTGAAATCGACTACCGCCGTTTATGGCGCCAGCTCCCGTGATCCAGCCGCATTCACCGAGGACGACGAACCGCCGTCGCAGCCGCGTTCGGGTTACGCCAAGGATTCCACCGAAATCGAGGGCTATCTGCGTGGTTTCGCCCGCCGCCGGCCCGATGTCGGACAATGCGTTTTGCGGTTGGCCAATGTGATCGGTCCGACGATCAGCACGCCGCTGACCCGATATCTGGCGTTGCCATTCGTGCCGACCGTATTCGGGTACGACCCGCGAATTCAGCTGTTGCATGAGGACGATGCGATTTCGGCGCTGATGCAGGCGGTACGGGAGGATTATCGCGGTCTGGTCAATGTGGCCGGTGCCGGTGTGCTGACGCTGTCCCAGGCGATCCGGCGGATCGGACGGGTGCCGGTTCCGGTCCCCGGTCCGGCGGCCGGCACGGTCGGCCGGTTGTTGCGTCAGGTCGGGCGGATCGAGTTGGCGCCCGAGCCCGGACGCCTGCTGAACCTCGGCCGGATCGTCGATACGACGCGGTTGCGGGACGAGTTCGGGTTCACGCCGGAGTACGACACGGCGGCGGCGTTGGCCGATTTCGGGCGAGGGCTGCGTCCGTTGGTGAATCCGGAATTGGTGACCCGGGCCGAGGCCTCATTGCGAACGGTGTTCGAGGGCGTGCGTGGTGGCTGAGCAACAGGATGTCTGGTCGGACAACCTGGCGGCCGGGTTGGCGTTTCTACGGCGCCGGATAACCGGCGAGTACGACGTTGACGAATTCGGATTCGACGCGGATCTGACCGACAACGTGCTGGCGCCGCTGTTCCGGCCGCTATATCGCAACTGGTTCCGGGTCGAGGTATCGGGCCTGGAGAACGTACCCAACGTGGGTTCGGCCTTGGTGGTGGCCAATCATTCCGGCACGGTGGCGCTGGACGCGGTGATGACCGCGGTGGCGCTGCATGACGAGCACCCGGCGCACCGGCATCTGCGCATGTTGGGCGCCGACCTGGTTTTCTCGTTCCCAGTGGTGGGCGAGTTCGCGCGTAAGGCCGGGACCACGTTGGCCTGCAACGAGGACGTGGAGCGACTGTTCGCGGCAGGCGAGCTGGTCGGCGTATGGCCCGAGGGCTTCAAGGGCGTGGGTAAGCCGTTCCGGGAACGGTATCGGTTGCAGCGGTTCGGCCGCGGCGGTTTCGTGAGCGCGGCGCTGCGGGCCGGCGTGCCGATCATTCCGTGCTCGATCGTGGGCGCTGAGGAGATCTATCCGATCCTGGGTAATGCCAAGATATTGGCCCGCCTGCTCGGGTTGCCGTATTTTCCATTGACGCCGACATTTCCCTGGCTCGGCCCGCTCGGTGCGATTCCGTTGCCGTCGAAATGGCTGATCGAATTCGGCCAACCCATCGACACCACTGCTTACGGCGAGGCGGCCGCCGAGGATCCGATGCTGGTTTTCAATCTGACCGATCAGGTCCGGGAAACAATTCAACAAATGCTGTACCAGCTGCTGTTGCGGCGCCGGTCGGCTTTCTTCTGAACGTTTGACACGTACCGGCAGCCCGTTTAGGGTCGTGATCACGACGTCGGCAACCGCTTTCCACGGTTGCGTAAACGACGCTGTTTTCACGACACAGTCCCGACTCGAGCTTCTTCTCGAGGGAGGCCGATAGACGTGCGACAGGCAGTGGGTCGAGCCCTGCTGGTGGTTATTCTGGCGATCAGCAGCCTGACCGCGTGCAACAGCTCCCACTCGGACAGCGCCAAAGACCTGACCTGGTTCATGTGGTCCGGGTCCCAGCAGGAGGTGGCCGCGTGGAAACACGTTGCCGCGATGGTGACCAAGAGATATCCGGGGATACACGTACACTTCACCACGGCGACGTTCAGCGACTATTTCACCAAGCTGGTTACGCTCGCGGCCAGCAACAGCCTGCCGTGCCTGATATCCGTGCAGGCGCAACGCGTTCCCGGCGTGGGCAGTCTGTTCGCGCCCGTGAATACCGCCAAGCTGGCGCCACAATTCAACCGCACGATTATGCAGAGCATGCGCTATGCCGGCAAAACCGTCGCACTGCCGTATGATATCGGCCCGTACCTGATCTACTACAACAAAACCGAATTCGAAAAACATCAGCTGCCGCTGCCGCGTCCAGGGTGGACAGTCGATGAATTCCTGCGCGACGCCAAGGCGTTGACCGGTCACGGCCAATACGGCTTCGCGGTCACCGGGTATCCCGACCATTGGCTGCCGTTCGCGTTGTCCCGCGGCGCGAACTACCTGAACCACGGTGATCTGCAGCTTGGGAATACGCCGTTGATAAACAGTCTCGGCTGGGTCGGTGACCTTGTCCACAAGCGACACGTAGCGCCGGCCGTGCCGAGCACGCCGGACCAGAACTGGGATGTCGAGCAGTGGCAGTCCGGCAGCGCGGCGATGGTGATCGATGGTCCGTGGGATTTGATCAACGACAAGCAGGTCGTGAAGTTCAAGTTCGGCATCGCGCCCATGCCGGCGGTCGACGGCCATTCGGCCACGCTGGAGGCCGGATCCGGTTTCGGCATCGCGAAGAGTTGCCCGGCCAAACCCGCGGCGTGGAAGGCATTGCAGGTGCTGACCAGCCCGGCCGCCGAACGTTATCTCGCCCAGCAGGGACGGGCTTTTCCGGCCCGGACCGCGCAGGAGCCGGTGTGGTTCGCCAACGCGGTACCGGGCGCGCAGACGTCGTTGAACGCCGCGCTGAAAACATCGCGGCCATTCGTCACCACGTCCAAGTGGGATGAGACGAGCACGTTGCTGTTCCAGAACGGCGTCGATGTGCTGAACGGGACCGAGTCGGCCGGCTCGGTGCTGAAGAATGTCCAGTCACAGCTGGGAGATTGAGCCATGGCCGGAGGTCTCATCGCCCGTCCCGCGGTCACCACGCGCCGTTCGGCTCCGACCGGAAGCCGGCGCCGCACCGACGGCCGCGCGGCGGCGTTCTTCTTGCTGCCGAGCATCAGCGGATTCCTGTTGTTCACAGTTGTGCCAGTGATCGCGTCGTTGGTGCTCAGCTTCTACGAATGGCCGTTGATCGGCAAGCCGGTATTCCGTGGCGTGCACAACTGGATTCGACTGTTCACTGAGGACACCGTATTCCCGCAGGTCATGCTCAACACGGTTTATTTCGTCGGCGCCTACATTGTCGGCAACCTGATCGTGTCGCTGGGCCTGGCGCTCTGGTTGACCACGAAAATTCGTGGACGCGGTTTCTTCCGGGTCGTGTTCTTTCTGCCGGTCGTGACCCCCATGGTGGCGAACGCGGTGATCTGGCGGTTGATATACACGCCGAACAGCGGGATCGCGGACTGGCTGATTCACGCGGTATTCGGTGTCAACGGGCCGAATTGGCTCGGCTCACCGGGGTGGGCGATGCCGGCCCTGGTGTTGATGTCCGTGTGGCAGGGCTTTGGATACAACATGATGATTTTCATCGCCGGGCTGGAGGCCATTCCGCGCTCTATCCGGGAAGCGGCGATTCTGGACGGGACGACGGCCTGGCAACGGCTGTGGCGGGTGCTGCTGCCCATGCTCTCACCGACGGTCTTCTTCGCCGTCGTCATGACCCTGATCACGTCGTTCCAGGTATTCACCCAGCCGTACATTCTGACCGGCGGCGGACCGGGTTCGCGCACCACGACGCTGGTGCTTTATCTGTACGAGCACGGCTTTCACTATTTCGATATGGGATACGCCTCGACGATCGCCTGGACGCTTTTCGTGCTGATCATGTTCGTGACATTCATACAGTTCCGGGTGCAGCGCCGGTGGGTGCATTATGAGTGAGAGTGTGACGCGCCGGCGTGCGGTACCGGTGATATCGCATCTGCTGTTGCTCATTGCGGCGGTCGCGGTGGCATTTCCGTTCATTTGGATGTTCCTGACCGCGCTCAAACCGGAAAGCGACGTGTTCGCCACGCCGCCGAAGCTGATCGGCTCGTCGGTGTTGTGGAGCAATTTCAGCGCCGCCTGGAATTACGTGCCGTTCGGCCGGTTCATGTTCAACGGCGCATTGGTGGCGGTGTGTGGAACGGCCATCGTGCTGGTCACCTCCAGCCTGTCGGCGTACGCCTTCGCCCGATTGCATTTCCGCGGGCGCGACACGGTGTTCCTGCTGTACCTGGGCACGTTGATGATTCCGCAGGAAGTCATCGTGGTCCCGATGTTCATGCTCATGCGGTCATTCGGCTGGGTGGACAGCTACCAGTCGCTGATCGTGCCGTGGGCGTTCACGGCGTTCGGCACATTTCTGTTGCGCCAATTCTTTCTCACGATTCCGGTCGAATTGGAAGACGCGGCCAGTGTGGACGGCGCCTCGAAACTGCGGACGCTGGTCTCGGTACTGCTGCCGATGGCCAAGCCGGCGCTGGGCGTGCTGGCCGTATTCACGTTCATCAATTACTGGAACAGCTTTCTCTGGCCGTTGATCATCACCCACAGCACCAGCGTCACGACCGTCCCGGTAGGACTGAATATGTTCCTCGGTCAGAACGGCAGCGCGTGGAATTACCTGATGGCGGCCTCGACGATCTCGGTGTTGCCCAGCGTGGTTATCGTGCTGTTGTTGCAGCGGTATCTGGTCACCGGTATCGCGTTGAGCGGTCTTGGCGGTCGGTGAGTCCTGACTGGCTCGCGAGGGTTACCGTCGCGCCATGGCAGAAGCGATTCCCCAAAACATGCGGGCGGTGGCGTACCACCGGCCGCTGCCCAGCAGAAACCCGGAAAGCCTTGTAGATATCGAACTGCCCGTGCCCGAGCCCGGCCCGTATGACCTGTTGGTGCGGGTCGAGGCGGTGTCGGTGAATCCCGTCGATGTGAAGGTCCGGTCTGGTAGCGATCCGGGCGGGGTGCCGCGGGTGCTCGGCTACGACGCGGCCGGGGTCGTGGTCGCTGTTGGCAGCGCGGTCACCCGGTTCGAGATTGGCGATGAGGTCTACTACGCCGGTTCGATCGACCGGCCCGGCACCAATGCGCAGTACCACCTGGTGGACGAGCGGATCACCGGCCACATGCCGACCAGCCTGGGTTTCGCCGCCGCTGCCGCGCTGCCGCTGACGACGATTACGGCGTGGGAGAGCCTGTTCGACCGGTTCGGCCTGCAGGCCGACAGCACCGGAACGCTCGTCGTGGTCGGCGCGGCCGGCGGGGTTGGCTCGATCATGCTGCAGTTGGCCCGCGCACTGACCGGTGTCACGATCATCGGCACGGCGTCCCGGCCCGAATCCCAGCAGTGGGTGTTGGATCGGGGCGCTCACCACGTGATCGACCATCACAGCGGGCTGGCCCAGCAGGTGGCCGACCTGGCGCCGGACGGCGTTGAGTACATTTTTTCGCCGCACTCGGCTGGCAACATCGGGACGTACGCGGAGATGCTCCGTCCGGGCGGGCACGTCACCGCGATCGATGAGCCCGAGGGGCTGGATCTGCTGCCGTTGAAGACGAAGAGCATCAGCTGGCACTGGGAGCTGATGTTCACGCGGCCGATGTTCGCCCCGACCGATGCCGCGCAGCACGCGCTGCTCGAGCAGGTTTCCCGGCTGGTCGACGAAGGCGTCGTGCGGACCACCATGACCGGGCAGCTCACGCCGATCAACGCCGAGAACCTGCGTCAGGCTCATTCGCTGGTTGAAGGCGGCTCGACAATCGGAAAAATCGTCCTGTCCGGATTTGCCGACTGAGGCGGCCCTGACGGGGATCCTGTTGCCGGGCCGGGCCGGGCGCCCCTGAGCCGAAGTTGATCATGAAGTTCCCTGCGCGACACGCCGACGACACGCCGACCGAAACGTCGGGAACTTCATGATCAACGTCTTGCGGGCAGTGGACGACTTCTGGTCGGCGGGTCGGTCGCGGGGCGTCGGGCCGGCGGGCCGGTGATGCGGTCGCGGGGTCGGCGGGTAGGTGCCGGCACGGCGTACCTGCGGGACAGCTTGGCCGGCCACCCAACCAGTTATCGGCGTCGGCGGCGGGAAACAGCGGCGACCGCCCCGCCGGCGATCACCCCGGCCGCCAGCGTCGCCGGAATCCCGACCCGAGCCGCCTTGCGCCCCGTACGGAAATCCCGGATCTCCCAACCGGCCTCCCGGGCATGAGCCTTGAGTGAGCCGTCCGGGTTGACCGCGACCGGCCGGCCGACCAGTTCGAGCATCGGCAGGTCGTTGATCGAGTCGCTGTAGGCGCTGCACCGGGCCAGGTCCAGCCCTTCGCGTTCCGCCAGCGCGTGTACGGCAGCGGCCTTGGCCGGGCCGTGCAGCGGTACGCCCACCAACCGTCCGGTGTAGACACCGTCGACGATCTCGGACACTGTCCCGAGAGCTCCGGTCAGCCCCAGCCGGTGGGCGATGATCGACGCCAGCTCGATCGGCGCCGCGGTCACCAACCACACCCGCTGGCCCTCGCCCAAGTGAACCTCGGCCAACGCCCGGGTTCCGGACCAAATGCGTTCGGCCATCAGCTCGTCGTAGATCTCCTCGGCCGCGGCAGCCAGTTCGGCCACCTGCTTGCCGGCGACGAACGCCAACGCCGACTCGCGCGCCTGGGTCATGTCGTCGTGGCTCTCGCGGCCACCGATCCGGAACTTCACCTGCTGCCAACCGAACGCCGCCAGGTCACGCGAGGAAAAGAAATGCCGGGCGGCCAGGCCGCGGGCGAAATAGTAGATCGACGCGCCGCGCATCATCGTGTTGTCGACATCGAAGAACGCGGCCGCTTGCGAGTCGACCAGCTCGCCGGCCCGGGCGCCGTACACCTCGGCGGCGGCTGCCGCTGCTGCGCCAGCCAGTTCGGCTCGCCCCGCCCCGCCCCGCGAGCGCCGCGGCGATGAGCCGCCTTCGCGTTGCGAGGTAGAGCGGCCCATCCGAACCTCAGTGCCCGATCGGTAACAGGTTGCTCGGTAGCAGGCTGGGCAGCAGCCACGTCGGTAGCAACCCGCCGCCGCCCGATGTCGGCGCCGCCGTTGTCGGCAGGATCCCGGTCGGCAGGATGCCGGTGGGCGTCGGGGAGGTCGAGCTGGTCGGCGCCGGCGGCAGGCTGGGCGTAGGACTGGCCGACCCACTCGCCGATCCGGTGTCCGAGGGCACGTCGCTCGGGGATGTGCTCTTGGGCGCGGTGGATTTCGCCTTGCTGTGTGTGGTCGGCGACGGTGTGGCGCTCGACGTGCTGCCCGGAGCGCTGGACGACGTACTCGACGGCGCGGTGCTCGTGGGCGAACCGGACGTCGGGCCGCTCGTGGGTGGGCACGTGGTGCAGGGCAACGGCCCGAGTGCGTCCGACTTGGTCGGGCAGGAGCAGGGCGCCGCGGCCAGCTGCTCGGCCCGCTTGATCACCTGACCGAGCAGCGCCACCGACGATCCGGCCCGGCTGGCCGCGCGGTCGGTGAGGCGTCCCTGCAGGTCCGAAAGCGCCGACTGTTGCTTGCTGGCCCAGTGCTTCAGGCCGGACAGCTGATGGCGATCGTTCTTGTGTACGGCCGACGTCGTGACCAGCCGTGCGCCCTGCTTGGTCTGCTGGTCCATATCGGCCAGGGTAGAGACGACCCGGTCCTGTACGCGACGGCTCAACGGACCACCGTCGGCGACGTACCGGAAGCTACCCGCCGCCGTATTGCTGTGCCCGATCAGATTGCGTACTTCCGTGAGCCGGGTGGCGGCGATGCTCAGGTGCTCGCGCCCGGCGGCGGCATCGCTGCCGGCCAGCGACAGCTGTACGTTCTCGGTGGTGCGCTTGAGGCCGTAGAGCACGTCGCCGCGAACGGCGTGACCGGCCTCGGCGACCGTGAGCCCGCCGACGATGACCAGCGCCGCGAGCGCACCGGCGGCGAAGGCGAGGCGACGATGGCCGCGCTGCCGGTGGGCGGCGAGGCGCTCGGTCAGCGGTTGCCGCGGGCGTGGCACAAAGCCGGGCACCAGGTCGGATGCGGCGGTTGGCTCCTGCTCGGCCGCCGTGTTCTCCTCAGCGTTGTGCTGGACGGTGGCCACGGCGACCAGGCGCTGCCGCAGGCGGTCCCGGAACTCGTCGGTCGGACCGGCGTCGATCGGCAGCGATTCGAGCCGGTGCACCAGGCCAACCAGCTCACGGGTAGCGGCATCCTGCCGCCCGGCACTGTGCCGGGTCGGCGCGTCGAGCGCGCTGGCGAACTGCCGCGCCGCTCTGGACCGCACCGGCCCTCTCATCTGTGCCCCCTCGGCACTGCAGAAATAATCCTTTGTTGCCTATACAACGGTTGCCAGGCAAACGAAGATACGGTAGAGGTCATCGCAAATCAGCCGGCACCAGGGTGGCCAGACGGCGTACCGCCCGATGCTGTAGCGCTTTGATCGCGCCTTCGTTCTTTCCCATTGCCGCGGCCGTTTCGGCGACGGAGAACCCGTGCAGGAACCTCAGTGCGATGCACTCCTGTTGTTCCGAGCCAAGCTGTTGTACGCAGGCCAGCAGCGATTCGTTCGTAATCCGTTCCACGACCGAGTCTTCCGGCCCGTCCTGGCTCCGTTCGATGTCGGCCAATTCGTCGGTGGTGACCTCCAGCCGATAGCGACTGGATTTCACGTGGTCGAGCACGATGTTGCGGGCGATCGTGACGAACCAGGCGCCCGGATCACGTCCGACGTTGGCCAGCGAGCCGATGCGCCGCAACGCCCGTAGGAACGTCTCGCTGGTGAAGTCCTCGGCGGTCGGCCGGTCGCCGATCCGGAAGTAGATGTAGCGGAACACCAGGTCGACGTAGCGGTCATACAGCGCCGCGAACGCGTTGGCGTCGCCCTCCTGGGCCCGGGCGACGATCGGCCATACGTCGGCCGGCTCGTCCTGCTCCGGCTCGGGCTCCGGAGCCGGCGGGGTACGCCGGGTCTGCTGCGGAATCGGGACCTGCGGGCCCGGGCGGGTACGCGGGCGCGGAGCGGGGTTCTGCGGTGGTGCGTCCGCGCCGACCGATGCCCGTATGGCAGCCAGCAGCGCACCAAAACCGACGGGAACCCCCGCGGCGTACGCAGTCATCGCGCCCCTCACCCGAGATGCCACGACGAACCGCGCGGCCTGGACAGCTTCCGGAGCGTACCGATATTGCCGCATTTAGGCCACCGTCGCTGGTCAACAGCCCAGCGGGCGGGCGAATCGGCCCGAACCGAGCCGGGGACCCCTCCCAACAAACCGGACGAACAATGCGTGCGGCCCGAAGCCCGTACAGACGGAAGAGAGTCGATGGAACCCCCGGTCTATCCACCGCACGACCCCGCGCCCGCAGCCCGGGCGTACGACCCGCTCGCGGTCGCGCTCGGCAATGCCTCGCTGCTCGGCATCGGGTACGTGATGCTGCGGCGTCGCCTGCTTGCCGTCTTCTCGCTCGCGGTTCTGGTCAGCCTCGGCTACCTGGTGATCCATTACAAACGGCCGTGGTGCGAGTTCGTCGTGCTGGGCTGGTGGGTGGCGGTCATCGCGCACGGGTGGTTGCTGGCCCGCTGGCGGGCGGCGCGGGTGACGCGCGGCCGGCAGCGGATCGTCGGGCTGGCCGCGACCGTGGTCGTGCTGCTCGTGCTGGGATTTCTGCGGTACGACGTCTCCGCGATCGAGCATCGGGTGGTCGACGCCCGTGACGATGGCAACTGCGCCAAGGTGCTCAGCGCCCAGGACGGCGTCTGGCTCGGGGATCGGCTGGCCGACGCGCCATTGGCCGCCCGCGGCGACGTCACCGTTCATGACTGCCGCCGGCTACAGGACGCGAAGGCGCGGCTGACGATCGGGTTGACCGGGGACACCAGCGCCCTGCGCAGCGGGTTCGGCACGCTCGCCGCGGTGCTGGCCAAGCCCGGCAACCGCAACACGGTCGGCACTGTCCTTAATGGATTCCTGCGTGGCCTGCCGGTGTCGGACGCCTGCCGTACGGTCACGATCACCGATTGGCTGCGCGCCCGGCGGCCGAGCCACAACGAACTCGACCGGTCGGCCGCCGCGGCCGCCCGAACCGCGCCGGCCGCGCTGACCGGCTGCGGCAACAACCTCATGGCCGACCACGAGTGGCGGGACGCGCGCCAGAACTATCAGCAGCTGCTGACCCAGTACCCGCACAGCGTCCATGCCACCACCGCCCGAGCGGGAATCCGGCGGGCGACGTTGAACATCGAGCTGGCCAACGTCCGCACCCTGCTCGCCGGGTCGAGCTACAGCCAGCCCGAGTACTGCACCAAGCCGGCGAAGTACGGCGGCGCCCCGCCGTACGGCAGCGGCACGAATCGCGCGCTGTTCTACGGAAACGACACGTACACCGACAAACTCCCGAGCACCTGGCGGGCACCGGATGTCGCGCACACGACGTTGGTGGTGTGCGCCGGCGACGACAAGGACGGGACCCCGACCCAGACCTGCCCGTACACCGGCGAGAACCAGACGTTCAGCGACTTCCCCACCGACGTGACGTTCCACAAGATCGCGATTCCGGTGCGGGTGTACGAACTGCGAACCGGGAAGTTGGTGGCGCATCGCACGATCGAGATCAGCGGGTCAAGCTGCCCTGAGCATTTCACGTATAGCAGCTATATCCAGGATTTCGGCCCGCCCTCGGACGAGTACGTCAGCCCGACCCGGGCCGATATCCGGACCGCGTTCGAGCCGTTGATCGAACGCTAATCCGGTGCTTTGAGCTGGGATCGCCAGGCCGCGAACGCCTGCGGGTCAGGGTCTCCTAGCAGGTCCGAGATGGATCGGCCGACGCCGGCCGCGCGCAGCACCCGGTAGGCCACCTCCTCCGGGTCGCCCCAGGGTAGGTACGGCTTGGCGATGATCAACGAGGCGATGCCGTGCGCGGCCGCCCACAGGTCGATCGCGATCGGGGTCGGGTCGCCCGTCGCGAACAGGCCGGCCGCCATGCATTCGGTGATCGTGTCGGTGAAGTGGGCGAACGCGGCGGTCTGCATGACCAGGTCGACGTCGCCCAGTTCGGCCCGGGTGTACGTGGTCGCCAGCCGGTAGTGCTCGGGTGAAGCGAGCGCGAACCGTACGTACGCCATGCCCTGCTGACAGAGTCGTTCCAGCGGATCGAGCCCTTCCAGGCCGGCGTTCATCAGCTCGTCGAGGGTGGCGAACACGTCGGCGACGACGGCGTCGAGCAGGGCCTTCTTGTCGGCGAAGTGCAGGTAGATCGACGGCGAAGTGATCCCAACCCGGTCGGCGACGGCACGGATCGACACCGCGTCGGCGCTCCCGGTCTCGGCCAGCAAATCCTTGGCCGCGGTCAGGATCTCGCCCCGCAGCTGTTCACCCGCACCCCGGCGGGCCCGGCGGCGCGGCGTACCTGGTACGTCTGGTACTTCGCTCACATCAGCCAGTCTTGACCACTCGCGGTCTTGTTGTCGTACGAGTCGCGCGAGTGTCGGCCGATTCGCTCAGCCCGTGCCGTTCGTGCCAGCGGGCCAGCAGCGCCGGCGCCCACCAGTTCGCCCGCCCGGCCAGGCGCATGAACGCTGGCACCAGCACACCCCGGACCAGCGTCGCGTCCATGAGTACGGCCAGGGTCAGCCCGGTCCCGAACAGCTTCATGAACGACACCTGCCCGGTGGCCAGCGCCGCGAAGACGATCGCCATCAGGAGCGCGGCCGCGGTGACCAGCCGGCCGGTGCGCCCGAGCCCGACCGTGACCGCGTGCACGTTGTCGCCGGTCGCCATCCATTCCTCGCGGATCCGGGACAGCAAGAACACCTCGTAATCCATCGACACCCCGAAGGCGAGGCAGAACATCAGGATCGGCATGGTCGGGACCAGCGAGCCGGTGACCGTCGTATCGAACAGCCCGGCCAGATGCCCGGCCTGGAAGATCCACACCATCGCGCCGAACGTGGCCGACAGCGACAGCGCGTTCAGTACGAGCGCCTTCAGCGGCAGTACGACGCTGCCGGTGAACAGGAACAGCACGACGAACGTCGCCAACGCGATCAACCCAATGGCCAGCGGCAGCCGGGCCGCCAGCGAGTGCAGGCTGTCGGTGTTCTCGGCCGCCGCGCCGGTGACGAGGACCGACCACGGCGCTGGGGTCTCGCGAACCGCGTCAGCGACCCGCTTGCCGACGGCGGAGGTCGGCTCGGTCTTGGTACGAACGACCAGGTAGGTGCTGTGGCCGGCGGTCATACCGTCGGCCGGGCCGACCTGACGGCCCGCGACATAGGTGCCGCTGGCCGCGCTGACGCCGGTCACACCGCCGATACGGGACAACGTGGTCGCGTACCGGCCGGTGGCGGTCGGGTCCTTCGCGGTGTCGGGGGCAACGACCGTGATCGTGGCGGCCGGGTTTGAGCTGAACTGGCCGCGCAGCGCGTCGCCGACCTGGTGTGCGGAGGCGGAGGTCGGCAGCACCCGGTCGTCGGGGTAGCCGAACCGGATGCCCAGGAACGGCGAACCGAGCACCAACAGCAGCGCGGTGACAGCCAGCCCGACCGGCACCGCCCGACGCATCGCGGACGCCGCGACCCGACCCCAGAACGTGCGTTCCGGCGGCACCGGCTGTGGCACAGGTCGGTGCAACCAACGGCGGACCGGCGCGCGTAAATCGAGCGCATCGACCCGCGGCCCGAGGATCGCCAACAGCGCCGGCAACACGAACAGTGCCGCCGCGGCGGCCAACGCCACCACCGCGACCCCGGCGTACGCGAACGAGCGCAGGAAGTAGACGTTGAACACCAGCATCGCCGACAGCGACAACGCGACGGTCAGGGCGGAGAACAGCACGGTCCGGCCGGCGGTACGCATCGTCACCCGGACCGCCTCGTCCCGGGCCATGCCGGCGTGCGTCTGCTCCCGGTACCGGCTGACGATGAACAGGCTGTAGTCGATCGCCAGCGCCAACCCGAGCGCGGTCGTGAGGTTCATCGCGTAGATCGAGACGTGCGTGAACAGCGCGAAGCCGCGCAGGATCGCCAACGTACCGACGATCGACACAACACCGACCGCCAACGGCAACAGCGCCGCGACCACGCTGCCGAACACCCAGATCAGCGCGAGGACGGTCAGCGGTACCGCGACCGCCTCGGCGATGGCCAGATCGTGGCTGACCTGGACGGTGACCTGGTGGTACGCGGTGGCGATGCCGCCGGCCCGGACGTTCACGCCGGGCGTGGTGTTCTTGAGGAGTCGGTCGATGATCGCGCCGGCCCGTTTGGGCGCCGAGTCGTCGTCGCCGGCGATGCGAGCGACGACCAGGCCCGAGCGGCCGTTGTCGCTGCGCAGGCCGGGCGCGACGTCGGCCGGGGCGGTCCAGTACGAGGCGACCTGGCTGGCGTATCGCTGGTTTCGTAGCTCTGTGCTGAGCCGTTGGCCTTCGGTTCGGGCCGTGCTTGTGGTGACGCCGCCGGGCGCGGTGACCTTGAGGATGAGGTTGGGATCGCCGGCGTGGAATCGGCTGGCCAACAGGTCATTAGCCTTGGTCGAGGCGGCGGCCGGGTCGGAGAAGCCGCCAGCCGACAGATGCCCGGCGACCGGTGCTCCGGCGATGCCGGCGGCGGCGAGCAGGAGGGCTACTACGGCGAGGATCCGCCGTGGTGCGCGGATGCCGAGGTTGGCGATTCGAGTGAGCATCACGACTCCGCGGTTCGGAGGTTGCTGCTACCCGAGCTAAGTTATCGGCGGTAAGTTAACGGCGTCAAGACTCTGTTGGAAGTTCGCGATGTTCGTACGGAAATCGCTCAGTCGAGCTTGCGGGCCACCACCGTGTAGACCTGCTCGGTCATCGGGACCACGCCGTCCCCGACGACCGCGGTCACCTGCTGCGCCAACGCCGTCTGGGCATCCGGCGCCAGCGACGCGATATCGGCGAACGAGCGTAAAAAGTCGATGTACGCGCCAACGCTCAGGTCGTACTTGTCCTCTATCCACTGCCACCAGGTGAGCGCGAAAAGGCCGGAGCCGATGATCTGCGCGCGGCCGGCTTCGGTGACCTCCGCGATGTAGTCGGAGAACGTCTCCGGATCGCGGGCCTGGTGGGCGTACGGACCGACGAACAGCTCGTTCAGTCGCCGCTGCAGTCCCGGCTCGGCGATCGGGAACGTCCAGCAGAACACCAGCGAGCCGCCGGCGACGAGCATTTCGGCGGCCAGTGGATAACCGCGGACCGGATCGACCCAGTGCCAGGAATTCGCGCCGACGATCGCCTCGTACGCCCCGGGCTCGGCGGGCTGGTCCTCGAAGTACCCGGCCCGGACCGGCAGGCGCGCGTACTTGGCGGCCAGCAGGGTCCGCATCCGTGCGCCCGGTTCGACCGCGACCGGGCGCAGGCCCGCCCCGAGCAGCGTGTCGGTGAACTGACCAGTCCCCGCGCCGACCTCGAGCACCCGACTGCCCGGACCCAGACCCGCGACCGCGAACGACTCGGTCAGCAGGCTGGCGGGAAGGCGCCGGCGGCCGATGTCGTACACCTCAGCCTGGGCATCGAACGCAGTCGCGTGATCACGGTTCGTATTGGCCTTCACCCGGGCGATGCTGCCATGATTTGCGCCGCCGCAGCCGGGCGTTGACGTACTTGGTCCGGCATGGGACACAGGTGTCCATCGAGGAGGCGCGATGAACGTCGAGTCCGAGAGCCTGGTCGCGTTGCTGGATGCGGCGGCGCGCCGCGCTCCCGACCGGATCGCGCTGATCGCGGACCGCCGTACAGATCCGGTCCGCCCGCTGACCCTGACCTGGTCCGAGCTGGCCGACCAGGTGCGGCGTGCGGCGGCGGCCTTCGCCCGGTTGGGCCTGCGGCCGGGCGACCGGATCGGCGTGCAGCTGGGTAATACGGTCGAATTCCCGATCGCCTTCTTCGGTGCGCTGCGGGCCGGGTTGACCGTGGTGCCGGTCAACCCGGGCTACACCGAACCCGAGTTGGTGACGGTCCTGCGCGATGCCGGGGCCGCCGCCCTGCTGACCGAATCGGTCGCGGCGCTGGAGGCAGCCGGCGTGCTCGGTGTGCCGACGCTGATCGTCGCCGGACAGGTCGCCGGTGCGCAGGTGCCCGACGGCGCGCACGGGCTGGCCGAGTTGATGGCCGCCGACGCCGAAGCGGTGCACGAGCACTGCGACCTGGCCGCGTTGGTCTATACCAGCGGCACCACCGGCCGGCCCCGCGGCGCCATGCTGACCCATCGCGCCCTGGTGGCCAACCTCGACCAGTGCGCCGCGCTCGAACCGGCCGTCCTCAAACCCAGCGACGTGGTGTTGCTGGCGTTGCCGTTCTTCCACGTATACGGGCTGGGACCGGGCCTGGGCATGCTGACCCGGACCGCGGCTACCGGCGTACTCATGGAGCGGTTCGACGCCGAATCGGCGTTGCGGCTGATGACCGAGCAGCGGGTCAGCGTCGTGCTCGGCGCGCCGCCGATGTACGCGGACCTGGTCGAGACCGACGCCGATGCGCTGGCGACCGCGTTCGGGTCGGTACGGCTGGCCATGTCCGGTGCCGCGCCCTTGTCCGGCGAGGTGGCTGATCGGTTGCGCCGGCTCACCGGAACCCGGCTGCAGCAGGGATACGGGCTGACCGAGACCGCTCCGGTACTGACCTGCACCGTCGGCCGGCCGGCCAAGTCCGGGTCGATCGGTGCGCCGGTGCCGGGCGTGGACCTGTGGCTGCGCGACCTCGAAGAGCCGGGCGCGCCGGTCGAGGAGGGCGACCCGGGCGAGATCGTGGTGCGCGGTCCGAATCTGTTCTCCGGCTACTGGCCGGACGGTGCGGACGGCCCGGGCGAATCGGGGTGGTTCGGCACCGGCGACGTCGCGTACGCCGATGCCGAGGGCGACCTGTTCCTGGTCGACCGGGCCAAGGAGCTGATCATCGTCAGCGGGTTCAACGTCTATCCGGCCGAGGTGGAGGCCGTACTGCTGAACCATCCGTCGGTGGCCGAGGCCGCCGCGGTCGGGGTGCCGGATGAACGGGACGGCGAGGCGGTGAAGGCATTTGTGGTGGCCGCATCCGGCCGTATCAGTACGGCGGAGCTGGCATCGTGGTGCGCGCATTCGCTGGCCCGCTTCAAATGCCCCCGGGAGTTCGAGGTGGTCGATGCGCTGCCGCATTCGGCGACCGGAAAAGTGCGTAAGGTTCAGCTACGTAAGCGATCGTGATTTTGTCGTACGTACTTGTTACTGCTTATTGCGCTGATATTGATCGTCCTGTCGGGAGCGCGTTGTGTCGGATCAGACCGTGACCTTGCTCAGCCGTCCCGGCTGCCATCTGTGTGAGATGGCGCGGAGCGACCTGAACCGGATTACCGGCGAGCTTGGGGTCGCACTGACCGAGACGGATGTGGATACCGATCCGGAGCTGCGGGCCGAGTACGGCGACCGGATTCCCGTGATCTTGATCAACGGTGTGGAGCATGGCTACGGGCAGGTTGAGGAGCCGCGGTTGCGCCGCGCTCTGGCCGGCTGAAAGGGCCGATAGCCGGCTCTGGATCTCATTATCAGATCCGGGGCTCATTCGCGACTTTGTGCAGGCGTTCACAAGCGGCTACCGTGTCGACAGGCACGGTTCCCGCTATCACAGGACGCCGCCCGGGTGTGAAGCAGGGTGGCAAACGGGGTGGCGAATCCGGTGACCGTGCTGGTGACAGGGAGCAGATGTGACCGACCGACGAGTGCCCGGCGAGGCGCCCGAAGGACCTGTGGATGGACGTGACCTGGCAGGTCACCGAGTCGCAGTCCGGGCCGCCCGTGCCGCTGCCAAGGCCGCCCGCAAGGCGGCTGGGGCGGCGAAGCGGACTGGCAAGGGGCGGCCGGGATTGGTGGACAGCGAACTGATCGACGAGATGGTGCCAGCGGTGACGGCACCGACCGGAGACGCCGCCCTGGTCGCGGGCAAGAAGATCGAACCGGCCGTGGCGGACCATGATTCGGCCGACGACGAGGCGCGGGCCCGGCTGCGTTCGGTGCCCGAGGCGACCGTCGGGCGGCTGGCGATCTATCTGCGGGCGTTGACCGCGCTGGCCGAAAAGAGCACGACGACCGTTTCCTCCGAGGCGCTGGCGAACGCCGCCGGTGTGAATTCGGCCAAGCTGCGCAAGGACCTGTCGTACCTCGGTTCGTACGGGACCCGCGGTGTCGGCTACGACGTGAGCACTCTGGTTGAGCAGATCTCCCGGACGCTCGGGCTGACCACACACCGCGGCGTGGCCCTGGTCGGGGTCGGAAACCTCGGCAACGCGCTCGCCGGCTACGACGGGTTCGCCAGCCGCGGGTTCGAGGTGGCGGCGCTCTTCGACGCCGACCCGGAGCGGGTCGGCCGGACCATCGGGTCGCTGAAGGTGCAGCACATCGACACGCTCGGCGAGGTCGTACGGACCGAGGGCGTGTCGATCGGTGTCATCGCCACCCCCGCCGAGGCGGCGCAGAGCGTCTGCGACCGGCTGGTCGCGGCCGGAGTCACCAGCATTCTGAACTTCGCCCCAGCGGTGCTGTCGGTGCCCGAAGGCGTCGACGTCCGCAAGGTGGACCTCGCGGTCGAGCTGCAGATCCTCTCGTTCCACGAGCAGCGCAAGGCCGCCGGCTGGGAGGATGTTGGATGAGTTTGCTCGTCATCGGCCTGTCGTACCGGACGGCGCCGGTCGCCATTTTGGAGCGCGCCGTCATCGGCTCGGACGACATGCCCAAGATGCTGCATGAGTTGGCGGAGAGCGAGCACGTCAACGAGGCGATGGTGCTCTCCACGTGCAACCGCATCGAGGCCTACGTCGACGTCGAGAAGTTCCACGGCGGCGTTTTCGAGGTGTCCTCCGCATTGGCCCGCCGGGCCGGGATGGACGTCTCCGATTTCGGTGAGTACCTGTACGTGCATTACGAGCAGGCTGCCTGCCACCACCTGTTCCGGGTCACCGCTGGCCTGGATTCCATGGTCGTCGGCGAGTCGCAGATCCTCGGCCAGGTCCGTACCGCCTACGCGCAGGCGGTCGAGGAGCAGACCGCCGGGCGGGCGTTACACGAGCTGGCCCAGCGGGCGTTGTCGGCCGGAAAGCGAGTGCACGCCGAGACGACGATCGACCGGAACGGCGCCAGCGTGGTCGGCCAGGCGGTGGAGTTGGCCACCGCGATGACCGGGTCACTGTCCGGCCGTTCGGTGCTGATCGTCGGTGCCGGCTCGATGGGCGCGCTCGGTGGCACCACGTTGCTCAGGGCCGGTGCGTTGCCGGCTGTCGTGGCCAACCGCACGCCGGAGAACGGGGCCCGGTTGGCCGAGACGCTGGGCGGTCGGGCCGTGTCGCTGGAAGGGCTGGCGGATGAGGTGGCCGGCGCCGACCTGGTGCTCACCTCGACCGGGTCGACCAGTGTCGTGCTCACCGCCGACGTCGTCGCCCGGGCCATGGCCGATCGGGCCGACCGCCCGCTGGTGATCCTGGACCTCGCGTTGCCCCGCGACGTCGACCCGGCCGTGGCCGATCTGGACGGCGTGACGTACCTCGACCTCGAGGCGATTCGGGACGCCGCGAGTGGGGCCGATACGGACGCGGTGACCGAGGCCGAGCGGATGCTATCGGTTGACGTCGACAGCTATTTGGCCGCGCAGCGGGCGGTGGCGGTTGCCCCGACCGTGGCGGCGCTGCGGGCGCGGGCCTCCGAGGTGGTCGACGCCGAACTGCTGCGGCTGGACGGGAAGCTGCCCGGTCTGGACCCGCGGGTACGGGCCGAGCTGGCGCGCACCGTTCGCCGTACCGTCTCCACCCTGCTGCACGGACCTACGGTCCGGGTCAAGCAGCTGGCCAGTTCGCCCGGCGGCAGCATCTACGCCGACGCGCTGCGTACCCTCTTCGAGCTCGGTCCGGAGGCGGTCGACGCGCTCGCCGCGCTGCCAACCGAGGTCGAGGCCGATCGCGCCTGCCCGTTCCCGGGAGCGACCGAGACGAACACCGACGGGGAGGCGAGATGACCGTGCCGACAATTGGCCGGACCCTGCGCCTAGGCACCCGCGGTAGCGCGTTGGCCATGACCCAGTCCGGTCTGGTCGCCGACGCGTTGGCCAAGGTCATGGTGGACCCGCCCGATGGCAGCATCGCCGGGTCGGTCGAACTGGTCCGGATCAGCACCGCCGGCGACCGGTCGAAGGCTCCGGTGACCGAGCTGGGCAGCACCGGCGTCTTCGTCTCCGCGCTGCGCGATGCTCTGCTGGCCGGCGACATCGACCTGGCCGTGCACTCGTACAAAGACCTGCCGACCGCAGCGGCGGACGGACTGGTCATCGCCGCGATTCCCGGCCGCGCCGACCCGCGCGACGCGCTGGTCAGCGCCGACGGCGGTGGGCTGGCCACGTTGCCGAGCGGAGCGAGCGTCGGTACTGGCGCGCCGCGTCGGGCGGCCCAACTGCTGGCCGCGCGGCCGGACCTGAAACTGCAGCCGATTCGCGGCAACATCGACACCAGAATGCGCAACGTCACCGAAGGCCGGCTGGACGCGGTCGTACTGGCCATGGCCGGGCTGGCTCGACTCGGTATCGGAGACGGCCTGACCGCGCCGATTCCGTACGACGTGATGCTGCCGGCGCCGGCCCAGGGCGCGTTGGCGGTCGAATGCCGCGTCGAGGACGCCGAGCTGGTAGCTCTGCTGGCGCGGCTCGACGACCCGGCCACCCGGGCGGCGGTCACCGCCGAACGGGCCTTGATGGCCACGCTCGAAGCAGGTTGCTCCGCGCCACTGGGCGCGCTGGGCGACCTCACCCAAGACGACACCTTGGTTCTCCGTGGTGTGGTGGCCTCGCCGGACGGCTCAGCCGTTGTCCGGCGCGAGGTCACAGGTTCCATCACCGACGCCGAACGGCTGGGGCACGGACTCGCGTCCGACCTGCTGTCCGCCGGCGTCTCCGATCTGTTGGGGAGTTCACGATGACCCGCCCAAGAAAGCCCGTTGGCCGGATCACCTTCGTCGGTGCTGGCCCCGGCGACCCGGGCCTGCTGACAATGCACGCCGATGAGGCGCTGCGCCGTGCCGACCTGGTATTCGCCGACCCTGCCGTCCCGGCTCCGATCCTGGCCAAGACAACGGCCGAGGTTCGTACGGTCGGCCCGGCGCCGGCCCCGAACACGGCCGACGCCGCCGATGTCGCCGAGACCGACATCGCGAAAAGCCTGGTAACCGAGGCGCGGAACGGCCACCAGGTGATCCGCCTGGTGACCGGCGACCCGTTGACCAACGCGACTGCGATCAAGGAATGCAAGGCCGTGGCCCGGACGAATGTGCCGTTCGACCTCGCTCCCGGCGTCCCGGCCGACTCCGGCGTCCCCGGTTACGCCGGTGTGCCACTGGCCGGCGCCCGGACCGTGGTCGACCTGCAGGCCGAGGAGATCGACAGCCTCGACTGGCCGGCGCTGGCCGCCAGCCCGGGTTCGTTGGTGTTGACCGGTGTGCAGGGCGACTTCGGCAAGCTGGCCGCCGTCCTGGTCGAGCACGGTCGGCGGGGCGACACGCCCGCGACCGTCACGACCGGCGGAACCACGCTGGCCGAGCGCACGATCGAGACCACGCTCGACGCCCTGGAGCGCGACGCGGCCGAGTTGACGGCGACCAGCACCGGTCCGGCTGTCGCGGTGATCGGCCAGGCGGCCAAGGGCCACGGCAAGCTGTCGTGGTGGGAGAGCCGCGCCCTGTACGGCTGGAAGGTTCTGGTGCCGCGCACCAAGGACCAGGCCGGCGCGATGAGCGACCGACTGCGGCTGCACGGCGCGATCCCGTCCGAGGTGCCGACGATCGCGGTCGAGCCGCCGCGTACGCCGGCCCAGATGGAACGCGCGATCAAGGGCCTGGTGACCGGCCGGTACGAGTGGATCGTGTTCACCTCGGTCAACGCGGTCCGGGCGGTACGGGAGAAGTTCGACGAGTTCGGTCTGGACGCACGGGCGTTCGCCGGGGTGAAGATCGCCTGCATCGGCGAGACCACCGCCGACGCGGTCCGGGCGTACGGCATCGCGCCCGAGCTGGTGCCTTCCGGTGAGCAGTCCAGTGAGGGTCTGCTGGCTGACTTCTCGCCGTACGACGAGGTGCTCGACCCGATCAACCGGGTGCTGCTGCCGCGGGCCGACATCGCCACCGAGACGTTGGCGGCCGGACTGCGTGACCGTGGCTGGGAGATCGACGACGTGACCGCCTACCGGACGGTGCGGGCCGCGCCGCCGCCGGCCGAGACCCGCGAGGCGATCAAGGGCGGCGGGTTCGACGCCGTCTGCTTCACCTCCTCCTCGACGGTGCGCAACCTGGTCGGCATCGCCGGCAAGCCGCACGCTCGTACGGTCGTCGCCTGCATCGGACCTAAGACGGCCGAGACCGCGCGCGAGTTCGGGTTGCGGGTGGACGTGCAGCCGGAGGTGGCGCAGGTACCGGCGCTGGTCGACGCATTGGCCGCGCACGCACTGGCGTTGCGTGAGGCGGGCGAGGCGAGCCCGCCGCCACGGCGTCGCAGCTCGCGTAGCAAGGCGGCGCGGTAGCGCCATGTCCGACAAGAGTGCGCAGACGGGCAGCATGCCGCTGCCGGATCGGGGTCCGGTCGCGCACGCCAACGGCCAGGAGTCGGTGCATATCGAGACGTCGCTGATCGCACCGCCGCCCCAGCCACCGGCCCCGCCGCAGCGCAAGTCGCGGGGATCGCAGCCGCACGAGACGGGTCGGGTGAGTCCGCCTGACCCGTCTCGTACCGCGGCCGAACCACCGGCCAAGCAGCAGGCGAACGAGTCCACACCCGACGAGCCAGCATCCGAGGGGATGAATTCAACCGTGCCACTGCCGTCCATCGAGGCATCGCAGCCCGCCTCGAATCCGAAAGCCGCCACTGAGGCTGCCGGTGGACCCAAGGCCGAGCCGGGGTCGGGAGCGCCGGTTGCGGGCGCTCCCGCCGGCGCTTCCGAGCAGAACCGGCTATCGACCGAATCCGCTGCCGGCACGGCTTCCACGAAGTCGGCGGCCGATTCCGCGGGTGCGGAGCCCGCTGGCGCTGCGAAATCGCCGAGCGCTCCGGGGCGTACGGAATCCCTCGCGGGGCGTACGGAATCCGCTGCGGCCGCGAGACGTGCGGAATCCACAGTGGACAAAACGGGTCCGGAATCGCCGGCGGCGGCGAAATCCGACGCTGCCGTTCCCGAGCCCGGTACGAAAACCCCTGTCGCAGCGGCGAATTCCAGCGTTGTCGCGAATTCGGCGGATATACGCCCGGCGTCGCGCCGGTCGGAATCCGCGCGCGCGTTGCGGTCGCGTGAGGATTCGCCGGTGGTCGATTCGCCGCGACGCGAGTCGTCGCGCCGGGATGTGTCGCGGCAACGGGCCCGGCATGCGGCGGCCAGCCCACCGGCCCGGTCCGGTGGATTTCCGGCGGTACGGCCGCGGCGGCTGCGTCGTACTCCGGCGTTGCGCGGTCTGTTCAGCCAGACCCGGATCAGCGCGGCCGATCTGGTGCTGCCGGTATTCGTCAAGGAAGGCATCGACGAGCCGGTGCCGGTTTCCTCGATGCCGGGCGTCATGCAGCACACGGTCGAGTCGCTGCGCAAAGAGGCCGCGGCCGCGGTGAACGCGGGGATCGGCGGCCTGATGCTTTTCGGTATTCCAGCGGAAAAAGACCCGCTGGGCACCCAGGCCGACGCCGAGGACGGGATCATTTCCCAGGCGTTGCGGGCATTGCGCTCGGATCTGGGCGACGACACCGTGCTTATGGCCGACCTGTGTTTGTGCGAATACACCGACCATGGCCACTGTGGACCGTTGCGTGTGGACGGTCAGGTCGACAATGACGCGACGTTGCAGCGGTACGCCGAAATCGCGGCGGCGCAGGCATCGGCCGGCGCGCACGTCGTAGCGCCCAGCGGCATGATGGACGGCCAGGTGGCGGCGATCCGGACCGCGCTGGACGATGCCGATTTCGCCGACATCCCGATTCTGGCCTATTCGGCGAAATACGCGTCGGCGTTCTACGGACCATTCCGCGAGGCGGCCGAGGGTGCCCCGCAGTTCGGCGATCGGGCGGGATACCAACAGGATCCGGCTCGTTCGGTCGACGAAGCGCTGCGTGAGGTTGCGTTGGATCTGGGCGAGGGCGCCGACGCGGTGATGGTGAAGCCGGCGTTGGCCTACCTCGACGTGCTGGCCAAGGTCCGCGAGGCGGTGGACGTGCCGGTTGCGGCGTACCAGGTGTCCGGTGAGTACGCGATGCTGGAAGCGGCCGCTGCGGCGGGAATGATCGACCGGCGCCGGGCCGTGATGGAGACGCTGACCGCCATCCGGCGAGCCGGCGCGGACATCGTGCTGAGTTACTGGGCGGTGGAGGTCGCCGGCTGGCTCGACTAGGGTCTGGCCGGGCGCGGATCCGCGCCGCTGAAGATCCGCGGGACAGGCCGTAAACGACATGCCTGGCGAGTTTGTTGGCGAGATTCGTTACACCGAGCGCGGCGCATCCTGGCGCCCGCTCGGTGTTGTTGTACTGCTCTGCCTTGTCGGTGTGCTGGTCGACGCGTTCCTGCCGGGCCGCACTGTGCACCTGCTCGGCTGGGTGCTGGCGTTCGTAGCGGTCGCGGGCGTGATCGGCATCGCGAGCTACGCCCGAATGCAATTCGGCACGGTTACGGTCACTGCCACGACGTTGCGCGTCGGCCGGGAAGCCTTGCCATTGTCCACTGTGGATTATTCGTATCTGGCTGACGACGAGGCCGGCGGACCGCCGGTCGGGGCGCGGATTCTCGGCGGCGGCATGGCTGTCCCCAAAGGACGGTTGCCGATGCCGCTGCGGCTCACCGATGGCACGGTCGTTCTCGTTCCGTGCCGCGACCCCGCCGCGTTACGGGCCGCTCTGATCGAGGGGCCGGCCTAGCGAGCGGTCCGGCCGGGCCCGTGTGCACGAGCCTGGCCGTAGTCCGCTCATCAGCCCTCGTACGGAGATTCGCCGGCGCGGCTCGCGTGGTGGCGGCGCAGTTCTTCGATGAACGCGTCGTGCTCGTCGGCGCTGTTGTCGCTGCCTTTGTCGGACGACGCGGCCGGCTGCCGAATCGTCACCGAACCGGCCCACCTGCGTGGCCGCGGCAATGAGCTTGGTGACGCGGACCCGAGCGACGGGCTGACCATTGTGGCGTCATCCATGTCGTCCGCGGCCGGGCGACCGCGGTCGATGCCGGTATTGGTGGTGGCCCGGTAGGACGGCTCGGTCGCGCCGAAGTCGCGGTCAGCCTGGTAAGAAGGCTCGTTGGCGCCGAAGTCGCGATCGGATCGGTAGGGCGGTTCGTTGGCGCCGAAGTCGCGGTCAGCCTGGTACGGCGATTCGGTCGCGCCGAAGTCGTGGTCGGCCCGGTAGGGCGGCTCGTTCGTCCCGAAGTCGCGGTCAGCCGCCGGGTAGTCATGCTGTAGAGCCCAGGCATCCGGGGATACCGGCGGTTGCGGATTGCTCGGTGGGGTCGGCTGATAGCGCTCACGCCCGGTGCCGGGCCAGGTCGCGTCGAGCCGCGGAACCGGCATCCGACCGGTCGCGTCCGGGCCGCTGTCCATTGTGGACGGCCGTGGTGCGGGCAGTCCGCCGCTGGTGGACCAGGAGTCGTCGGGACGAGCGGTCGTACCGAAGTCGCGGTTGCCCCCGCTCGGACGCGGGCCCGCCGGGTTGCCCCCACTCAGGCCCGCGCCGGGGATACCGGCACCGCTCCGGCCGATTCCGTTGCCGCCGGTTCCGCCGCGACCGGCACCAGTCAGGCCAAACCCCGTCGGCGCAACTCCGGTCGGACCAAGTCCCGTCGAGCCAGCATCGGCCGAGCCGGTACTCGTTATGCCGCCACCGGCCGGGTCGCCCCCGCGGTTGCCGGCGCCGGTAAAGCCCGCACCGCCGTAGCGCCCACCGGTCGGGCCGCCGCCGGTGCGGCCCGTGCCCGTCTTGCCGGCGCCAGCCAGGCCGGCTCCAGCAAGCCCGGCCGCAGTCGAGCCGGCACCGCTCAGCCCCGTACCAGCAAGTCCTGCAGCGGTCGAGCCAGCACCGCTCAGACCCGCACCAGCGAGGCCCGCACTCGTTGACTCCGCACTCGCCCCGCCGGCGCCGGTCGAACTCGTACTGGCCAGGCGGGTCGGCCACTCCACCCCGTCATCCTCTGAGTCGTCCGCGTCCGAATCGGCCGGCCCAAGGCCGGCGATGTCGTCCGTCCCGTACCCCTCGAGCCTGGACCACCGCTCCTCGGCTTCGGCCTCCTCCTCGGCCTCCTCGACCTCGCGGATACCGATGACCGCGAAGCGGCCCAGCGCCACCGCGGCCAGGAAGACGATCAACACACCAAGCCCGGTGAAGAACCCGAGGGTCTCCAGCACCTGGCGCTTGTGCGTACCGACAGGCGTCCCTACGTGCGGTATCGAGTACATGCCCGACAGTGGTGGCCCGACCACCAGCCATGCTCCGGCCAGCGACGCCAGGCACCCGCCGAACATGGCAAAAACGCGGTGCACGCTGCTCATGACGATCAGCCCGCCCAGGAACGCCCCCGCGCCGGGCAGAATCTCCAGCCACAGCCGGCCGCTGGTGTACGTCCAGTTGGTGTCAGGTGTGTAGGCGAAGTTGAAATACGGCCCGATAAACGGGGCCAGCCCGGCCCACGCACCGAGCAGGACCAGCAGGAAACCGCAAAGTACGCCTCGCGTACGGGGCACCCGCTTTCGCGCATTCACCACAGTCACCTCATTGTTGGCGGTCGCCGGCATAACGCCAACTAACACCAGAAGCGGTGGCTGCCTCAATCTCGCTGGCGGGTAACTGAGAGATAAATCAGTTAGCCGGCTTTCGCGTAACGCCTATTCGCCCCAGACAGGCGTGCTGTGGCGAAACCGCATTGTTGTAGGGCTTTTCGGCGTCGATCGATATGAAATACGGCGGCGGCTGGGCGAATATCTAAGGCGGTTGTCGTCGCCCCGTCAGACTTGCTCGATTGACGTTCCGTCGGCTTGCTTCACGCGCGAGGTTCGGACCGTATCTGGCCTGATGATCCCGTATGTACGGCTTTCCGCAACAAACCTGACCTTGATCGTGAGTGGATTTGGTATCGAAATTCGTAGCAAATCGACTCACGATCAAGGAAATGCCGCCGGGATGTCGTGCGGTCCGGTCGCTGCTCGGTTTGTGGAGGGTTTCAGTGGGCCGGAGTGCGGGGTCCGTCGGCGGTCCGGCTCGGCTGGTTGCCGTTCGGTTTGTGGAGGGTTTCAGCGGGCCGGAGTGCGGGGTTCGTCGGCGGTCCGGCTCGGCAGGTCGCTGCTCCGCTGTGGCCCGTTTCAGTGGGCCGGAGTGCGGGGTTCGTCGGTGGTTCGGCGCGGTCCGGTCGGCGCTCGGTCTGCGGCCGGTCTCGGCGGGCAGGAGCACTGGCCAGCGGGCGCATTTTCGTGATCGTGATGGCTTTTGTACGCAGATCGTTGACGTACGCCATCATGATCATGAACGTGGGTGCTGCAGCGGGTCAAAACGAGTCATCCGGGTGAAAGCTCCGCGCCGCAGCCGGGTCAAAACGCGTCAGCCCGGTCAAACGTCGGCGCTCGGGCCGGGTCAAAGCGGTGTCCGGGTCGACTTCGGTGCTCGGGCTGGGTCAAAGCGGTGTCCGGGTCGACTTCGGTGCTCAGGCCAGATCAAAACGGTATCCGCGTCACACGCCGGCGCCGCAGCCAGATGAAAACGTGGCATCCGCTCGGCGCCTCAGCTGGGTCGCAACTCATCCGGTCAAGCCCGGGATCAAAGCAAAGTCGGCGGCGAGGGTGAGATGCCCTGCGCCGCCGACTTTTGAGGTGCCATTCATTTTGAGGTGCCGGTCAGTCGTTGTGGCTTCGGTTCGAGGATGCGCCGACATGGTGCGGCCGCAGCCGGTCCATGAACCGGGACCCCTGCTGCTCGCCCTGTTCGCTCAAGGGCGGCGCCGAGGGAAGTTCGGTGGTCCGGTCCGCATTCGGGTCGCCAGCGGCGGGTGGCGGTTCGGCGTGCCGGCCGACCCCGGGCTCGGTTCGGTCAACCGGAACAGCGGGGTCAGGTCCCATCCCGGGCTCGGTCCGGTTGGTCGGAGCCGCCGGGTCAGCGTGCGGCCCGCCGGGCCGAGACCGGTTCACCGGGACGGTCGCGTCGGGTGACCCCGAGACGGCCGGGTCGGGAGGCCGTGGGCTGGACTCGGCACGCCCGGGGCTGGACCCCGGATACCAGTGCGAGCCCGTCGTCGGCCCAGCGTCCACTGTGGACCGCGCCGGCGTATCGGCGAATCCGCTGGTAAGGCCGGTAGCAGCGAGCGCCGAATTGTCCATTGTGGCCAGACGCTCCGCCTCCAGCTCCTCTTGTTCGCGGGCCCGGGTCTCCCGGACGCCGATAACAGTGAAGCGACCCAGCGCCACCGCGGCGAAGAACACGATCGCCACGCCCACGCCGAAGAAGAAACCGAGCGCTTCGAGCGCCTGCCGGGTGGTCCCGCCGGTCGGCGTACCCACATTCGGCACGCCCGGCAGCGTCGAGAGCACCGGTCCTACGACCAGCCACGCACCACAAATCGCCGCCAGCCAGGCGCCCAGGCTCGCGATGGCCCGGTGCGCGCTGAACAGCACGATCAGGCCGCCGAGCGCGGCGCCGGCGCCGGGCAGGATCTGCATCCACAGCCGGTCGCTGGTGTAGGTCCACGTGGAGTCCGGCGTATACGCGTAATGGAAATACGGCCCAACGAACGCGACCAGGGCCGCCCAGGCGCCGAGCAACACGAGCAGCAGACCACTGAAAACTCCACGCGTCCGCGGCACTCGCATCCGTCCTGCCACGGCTCTCACCTCCGAGGTATGTGGTTCGGGATCCAGAAAGCTCAATCCGGAACCGCCGGCTAGGTGTCTTGCTCGTACCCAGTCGGAGCAATCCCATGCATTGATCCGGTAGGAGATCCGGCAACAAATGGGTTACGGAGGTATTCGCCGCAAAACGCGCAATACCGATTCCGTACACATAGCGGAAACGCCCAAGCCTGGCCGCGTGAGCGTGTCCAAAACGACCTTGAAAGACTGTGCGCATGACGTACTCGCAGGAGGCTCCGGCGTCGCAGCAGCTCTTCGCGCGCGGGCAGAAGGTGACGCCCGGCGGGGTGAATTCGCCGGTACGCGCGTTCCGGGCTGTGGGCGGTACGCCCCGGTTCATGGCCGCCGGCAAGGGTCCTTACCTCACCGACGCCGATGGACGGGAATACGTCGACCTGGTCGGGTCATGGGGACCGATGATTCTCGGTCACGCCCATCCGGCCGTGGTTGAGGCGGTACGCGAGGCCGCATCGCACGGGCTGTCGTTCGGTACGCCGTCGGCCGGCGAGATCGAGTTGGCCGAGGAGATCGTCGGCCGGGTGCCGCCGGTCGAGCAGGTCCGGCTGGTCAACTCCGGCACTGAGGCGACGATGTCGAGCATCCGGCTGGCCCGCGGTTTCACCGGGCGCAGCAAGGTGGTGAAGTTCGCCGGTTGCTACCACGGGCACGTCGACGCGCTCCTGGCCGCGGCCGGGTCGGGCGTCGCGACGTTCGCGCTGCCGGACACGCCCGGGGTGACCGGGGCGCAGGCCGGCGACACGATCGTGCTGCCGTACAACGACATTCCGGCCGTGCGCGAGACGTTCGACCGGTACGGCTCCGAGATCGCCTGCGTGATCACCGAAGCGGCCGCGGCGAACATGGGAGTCGTTCCGCCGCAGGACAATTTCAACGCCAAGCTGCTCGAGATCACCACTGCGGCCGGGGCGTTGCTTGTGCTCGACGAGGTGATGACCGGGTTCCGGGTCAGCCAGGCCGGGTGGTACGGCCTGGATCCGGTCGACGCGGACCTGTTCACGTTCGGCAAGGTGATGGGCGGTGGCATGCCGGCCGCGGCGTTCGGTGGTCGGGCCGACGTGATGGGCCACCTGGCTCCGGCCGGACCGGTGTACCAGGCCGGGACGCTGTCCGGTAACCCGGTCGCGGTGGCCGCCGGCTTGGCCACGTTGCGGCACTGTGACCCGGACGTCTACGCCGCGGTCGACGCCGCGTCCTCCGAGGTCGCGCGCCTGGCCGGCGACGCGTTGAACGCCGCCGGCGTGCCGTACCGGGTGCAGAACGCCGGCAGCCTGTTCTCGGTGTTCTTCACCGCCGACGAGGTACGCAACTACGACGACGCCCGCAAGCAGGACACCGAGGCGTTCGCCGCGTTCTTCCACACCATGCTGGCCCAGGGCGTATATCTGCCGCCGTCCTCGTACGAGGCGTGGTTCCTTTCCGCCGCGCACGATGCCGAGGCGTTGGGCCGGATCGCCGCCGCGCTGCCGAAAGCGGCCGAGGCCGCGGCCGCGGTGCATTCTTCCTGAAATCCCCGTGTGACAGTCGCTGCCGAAACCAGCCCGGAAGGCGCCCGATGAGCAAAACGGTCGTACACCTGCTTCGTCATGGTGAGGTGGAAAATCCGCAGCGAATCCTTTATGGACGGTTGCCGGATTACCACCTGAGCGCCGCCGGCAAGGAAATGGTGGAGAAAGCGGCCCGCGAACTGTCCACACGCGACATTACTTACCTGGTGTCGAGCCCGCTGGAAAGGGCGCAGGAATCGGCCGCGCCGCTGGCCGCGACCAGCGGCCTGGAGGTCGCATTGGACGGGCGGTTGATCGAGCCCAGCAATGCGTTCGAGGGGCAGAAGTTCGGCGTCGGCGATGGCGTGCTGCGGAACCCGCGCAGCTGGACCAAGCTCTACAACCCGTTCCGGCCGTCCTGGGGTGAGCCGTATTCGCACATCGCCCGCCGGATGCTTGAGGCGGTGGGGGCGGCCCGCGCGGCCGCACGCGGACACGAGGCGGTCTGCGTCAGCCATCAGCTGGCGATCTGGGTCACCCGGCTGAAGCTCGAGGGCAAGCACCTGTGGCACGACCCGCGCAAGCGGCAGTGCGCGTTGGCCTCGGTCACCAGCCTGGTGTACGACGATGACCGGCTGATCGAGATCGACTACACCGAGCCGGCCGGCCCGACCCCGGCCTCGGCCAGCAAGGGCGCGTAATTCAGCTAACACGAGTGCGTAAAAACGGATTCACAGGAACGACGTTCCGGGTGATAACCGGCGCCCGATCGACTGTGGCCGCGCGCCGGAATCCGGCATCCCCGGCAGACGGGGACAGATAACCCCACCTCCGCCTTGCGGTGTAGTGACCCCCAAGCAAATCGCGGACTACGCGACCGTCACACTGGACGGCGATGCGCCGAGCTGCTGTACTGTTCCGTCGCGCCAGAGGCCCCAAAACGCTGCTGGCGCTTGCTGCCGTAGCGCTTTTGGTCGTGGCTGGCTGCTCGACCGGTAGCGACGCCGTCGACCAGAACGCGGCCGGCCAATTCCGGTTCGTCTCGGCCAACAAGAAGGGCGAGCTGATCCCGGTCAGCAAGCGCAAGGCGGCCCCGACCTTCGCCGGCACGCTGCTGGACGGCAAATCGGCCAAGCTGAGCGACTACCGCGGCAAGGTCGTGGCGTTGAACTTCTGGGGTTCGTGGTGCGCGCCGTGCCGGGTCGAGGCGCCGGATCTGCAGAAGGTGTACGCGAAGGACAAGGCCCGCGGACTCCAGGTCGTCGGCGTGGATGTGAAGGACACCAAGTCCGACGCGGAGTCGTTCCTTTCCGGCAAGAGCATCACGTACCCGAGCTTCTGGGACCCCGACGGCCGGGCCGCGCTGACCTTCCGTAACTTCAACCCGAATGCGATCCCCTCGACGATCCTGCTGGACCGCAAGGGCCGGGTCGCCGGGGTGTACCTCTCCTCGCTGTTGGACAACGACCTGAGCAAGGTCGCCGGACCATTGTTGGCGGAGCGGTGAACGTCGCGTCCGGGGTGGGAACGACGTTCGCGCACACCGTCATCGATGGCCCGTTGGTCGTGGGTGCCCTGGTCGCCGCGCTGGCCGGGCTGGTCAGCTTCCTCTCGCCGTGCGTACTGCCGTTGGTGCCGGGCTATCTGTCCTATGTGACCGGGCTGGCCGGCTCGGAGCAGTCCACAGTGGACGCTGAAGACGGCCAGACCGCCGGCGAAGTCGCGGAACAGAGCGGTGCCGAGGTCACGGCTGAGGCCGGCGGCGGGGTCGCGGTCGCGACCAAGCAGGTCACCAAACCGAAGGTCCGCCGCTCGACCAGCCGCTGGCGTACCTTCGCCGGCGCGGGGTTGTTCGTACTCGGCTTCACCGCGGTCTTCGTCTCCTACGGCGCGGCGTTCGGCGGGCTGGGCCGGGCCCTCTACGTGCACCAGAACCTGATCGAACGGATCCTCGGCGGGGTCACGATCGTGCTCGGGCTGGCGTTCATCGGCCTGATTCCCGGGATGCAACGGGAGTTCCGCATTCACCGGCTGCCGCAGACCGGCCTGGTCGGCGCACCGATCCTGGGCGTGCTGTTCGGGCTCGGGTGGACGCCGTGCATCGGCCCGACCCTCGGCGCGGTGCAGACGCTGGCGTTCTCCAGCGCCAGCGCCGGTCGCGGCGCGTTCCTTTCGGTCGCATATTGCATCGGGCTGGGCGTGCCGTTCGTGCTGGCCGCGTTCGGGTTCCGGTGGGTTGTTGGCGCGTTCGGGGCGGTACGGCGGCACGCCATGTGGGTCACCCGGTTCGGCGGCGCATTGCTGCTGGTGCTGGGAATTCTCATCGTCGGCGGGTGGTGGAACGAGCTGATGATCTCGTTCCGCGCCTGGGCCGGTAGCCACGGCGGAATCGGGACGCTGCTGTGACCACAGTGGACGACGACCGGCAGGACCCGCAGCGGGTCGATACCTCGGTTGGCACGGTCGCGGTCGACTCGGTCGATTCGCTCTCCACCAAACCGGCTCCGCCGGTCATGCCGCCCGGTCGCCGGTTCGCCTGGGCGATCCGGGGTTGGCGCTGGCTGACCAGCATGCGCACCGCGCTCGTTCTGCTGTTCCTGCTGGCCCTGGGCGTTATCCCCGGCTCGTTGCTGCCGCAGCGCTCGCTCAACCCGCAGAAGGTCGACACCTACCTGGCGGCGCACCCGACGCTCGGTCCGCTGATGGACAAGCTGTCCCTGTTCAACGTCTTCGGCGCGCCGTGGTTCGCGGCCATTTACATCCTGCTGTTCGTCTCGTTGATCGGCTGCCTGGTGCCGCGGATCCGGGTGCACGCTCGCGCGTTGCGGGCCCAGCCGCCGAAGGCCCCGCGGCATTTCCACCGGCTGCCGGAATCGACGTCCTACGAGAACACCGAGGCCGGTCCGCGCGAGCTGGCCGACCGGGCCGCCGCCACGCTGCGCCGCGGTCGCTGGCGGGTCGTCACCCGGGACGAGGCCGACGGCGTGGTCACGGTCTCGGCGGAAAAGGGCTACCTGCGCGAGACCGGCAACCTGCTTTTCCACATCGCGCTGACCGTGCTGCTGCTCGCCGTCGCGGCCGGCCGGCTGTGGGGCTACACCGGCTCGATCATCGTGATGGACGGGAACGGGTTCTGTAACACCGTCCAGCAGTACGACTCGTTCAACCCGGGTGAATTGGTGAGCGGCCAGTCGATCGCGCCGTTCTGCATGACCCTGAACAAGTTCAGTGCGACGTACGACAAGGACGGCACCGCCTCCTCGTTCAAGGGCGACATCACCTACACCGAAGGCGTTTCCGGCCCGCAGAAGCACGACGTACTGCAGGTGAATCACCCGCTGCGGATCGAAGGCCTGCGGCTCTATCTGCTCGGCCACGGATTCGCCCCGACGTTCACGGTCAAGGACCCGAGCGGGCAGGTGTTCAAGAACGTCTCGGCCCCGTTCCTGCCGCAGGACTCGGCGTACAGCTCGCAGGGCGCGATCAAACTGCCGGACGCCAAACCCAAACAGATCGCAATCGACGGCCTGTTCCTGCCGACCGCGGCCGAGACCCAGAAGGGCGTGCTCACCTCGATCTGGCCGCAGGCCACCGCACCGAAGGTCGCGATCTTCGCGTACGAAGGCAATCTCGGCCTGGACAGCGGTGCCCCACAGTCGGTCTACTCGATCGACCGCGACCAGTTGGCCAACGGCGCGTTGAAGCAGGTCGGCCGCAAGAACCTCGGCCCGAACCAGTCGTACAAGCTGGCCGACGGCACGACGATCACGTTCACCGGCTACAAGGAATGGGCCAGCCTGCAGGTCTCCCGCGACCCGGCGCAGACGATCGTGCTGATCGCCGCCGGCTGCATCGTGCTCGGCCTGGTTCTGTCGATGCGGCTCCGGCGGCGCCGACTCTGGTTGCGCGCCACCCCAGGCGATCCCGGGCAGGGCGAACATCGTACGGTTATCGAGCTAGGTGGTCTGGCTCGCACCGATGCCGGCGTCTTCTCGGACGAGTTCCGGCAGATCACCACACGGCTGCGCGATAAGCCGGCCGAGCCAGACGGAGAGGATTGATACGTGGGTACCACGGCGTTGGCTCACCTTTCCAACACCCTCTACGCGTTCGCGATCGTCGCCTATGCGGTGGCGATGATCAGCCTCGGCGCCGAGTATGCATACGGCCGTCGCGGCCGGGTCGCCCGCACCAGCGCCGTCGCCGCGCCGGAGGCCAAGGTGCTGGTCGGTGCCGGCGGACCGGACGTCACGGCCACCTCCGACTCGGTCACTCCGCCGACCGATGATGACGCCCCACGTGATCTCAACCTGGCCGAGCGGTTCGGCCGGGTCGGCGTCGCGCTGCTGATTCTCGGCGCGCTGGTGCACGCGGCCGCGGTCTCGATCCGCGGCGCGTCGGTGGACCGGGTGCCGTGGGGCAACATGTACGAGTTCACCTCGGTGGCCTGCCTGGTCGCGGTGGTGGCGTTCCTGGTCGTGCTGATCCGCCAGCCCAAGCTGCGGTTCCTCGGTGGGTTCGTGCTGCTCCCGGTCGTCGTGCTGATGTTCCTCGGCGGCACCGTGCTGTACGCGCAGGCCGAGCAGTTGGTCCCGGCGCTGCACTCGTATTGGCTCGCGATTCACGTCAGCGCCGCCGCGGTCGGCACCGGCATCTTCCTGGTCAGCTCGGTCGGCACGATCCTGTACCTGGTCCGCGTGCACGCCGACAAGGTCGCCGTCGCCGAAGGTACGGAGCCGAGCCGGGTCCGGTCGCTGGGTTCGCGGCTGCCCTCGGCCGCCAGCCTGGATCGGATGGCCTACCGCACCGTCGCGTTTGGTTTCCCGCTCTACACGTTCGGCATCATCTGCGGAGCGATCTGGGCCGAGGCGGCCTGGGGCAAGTACTGGAGCTGGGACCCGAAGGAGACCTGGGCGCTGATCACTTGGGTCATCTACGCGGCGTATCTGCACGCCCGCGCGACCGCCGGTTGGAAGGGCAACAAGGCCGCGGTGATCAACTTGATCGGCTTCACCGCGATGATCTTCAACTTCTTCGTCATCAATATCGTCGTGTCGGGTCTGCACTCGTACGCCGGCCTGAACTAGGGCGTGTTGCTTAACTCCTGGCCGCGCAGCAGGCAGAGGACTTAAGCAACACGCCCTAGCGGCTGCCGACGTACCGTTCGTGGAGATAATCTCTCCTTCAGATCTCTGGGGTTTTCGTCCGCATTGTCAGCGGCATTCCGTCGCGTCGGCCGGTACCGTCGCGGTAGGACACCGCGGACAGAGCGGACGCGAGCAGCGAGGAGGAGAGGTCCACCGTGAGCTTATTTCGGCGCAAGTCGGATGACGACGAGCCCGATGCCGACGCGGTGGCGCGCTGGGACGCGTTCCAGAACATGCTCGGCGAGGCTCAGGAGCCGTCGGCGGAGAACGCGGTAGCCGACGGGGGCGGTCAGCAGTTGCCCGGATCGACCCCGCCGCCAGGTGTTCCTGAGCCGGGCGTAGTGCCGCCGACCAGTCCCTGGCACCAGCCCGGTTCCGCTACGCCACCGCCGGCCTGGCAGCCGCCGGGACCCCAGGCGCCGCCGCCCGGTCCACCGGTCGAGGGCTGGGACGCGGTCACCTCCCTGACGTCATCCGAGAGCGGGTGGCATCCGGCGGATTCCGGACCGCCGGCGTCTGCCGTGGATCAGGGCGGGCTGAGCGGTGCGGCGATTGATTCGTGGCGCGAGGCGCCGCAAAGCTCGGTCCAGGTCACGTTGCCGCCCGATGTCGAGCAGTCGACCGCGACGGAATCCGAGGACAGCTTGCCGTCAGCCGCCGCGTGGGATGGCGGGCATCGCGCAGCCGACCCGGACGACGCTGACGCGGATGGCGACCGGCCGGACCGGGCGACGCCCGCGGCCGAGGAGGACCGGCCGCTGGACGAGGCGCCCGCCGAACCGTCGGTCGCGCAGTCCTGGCCGGCGGCTCCGGTGGCCGACCAGGACTTCCGGTGGGACCAACAGCCTGGCTCGTCCGATCTGGCTCGGCCGGGCCAGCCTGCCGCCCCGGCAGGCGCTGAAGATACGCAGCCTGAAGTCGGCGGCACTGACGAGGCGCCTGCTGCGTCCGCTGAGCATGAGCAGCCATCGACCCAGCAGCCATCGACCCAGCAACCGCCGGCTCACGAGCTGCCCGCCCAGCAGCCGCCGGTCCCGCGGCAACCGCAGTTCTTCGCACCGGGCCAGGCGCCGGTTCCCCCGCCGGCCCCGCCGCCGATGAGCGCGCCTCCGGCGTCCGGGCAACAGCCATACGTACAGCCCGGCCCGCCGATCCCACCTGGTCAGCAACCTCCACCTGGTCCGCCGGTCGCGCCCGGACCGCCGGCTGCGTCTGGTCAGCAGATTCCACCAGGTCAGCCCGTTCCGCAGGGTCAGCCGACCGGTCAGCCCGTCCCGCCCGGCCAATACCCGGCAGCGGGTCCGTATCCGCCCCGGCCGCCGTACCTGCCGGCCGATCAGTACCCGGCTCGAGCGCCGTACGAGCAGGCTGCTCAGTACCCGCGCGCCCCGTACCCGCCAGCTCCGCCTCAGCATCCGACCCAGGCCGCGCCGCCTGCGCAGCAGCAACACGGTCAGCCGGGCCAACGCGAGGAGCGGTGGCAGCAGTCAGCGCCACCGAGCCGACCTCAGCAGGCCCGACCCCCTGAGCCGCCGCCGTTCGTCTGGACCGATGCGTTCCAGGCCGGCGCGCAGGGCGTAGTCGAGCAGCCCCAGGCCGCCGCCGGGCAGCCGGCCGTCCAGCCGCGCACCCCGTACCAACTCGCCGGCCAGCCCTCTCCAGAGCCGGGCCCGCCGCCCGGCCCCGGTGCCGACGCGCTCGGCGCGGAGTCGCTGATCACCCGGCGGGGCAGGAACGCCGGTGGTTGGCGTAAGGCCGTCTCCAACATGTCCGTACGGCCCGGGCACGCGAAAGCTGAGCAACGCCGCCGCCAGCTGATCGCACAGGCGACCGTGCCGGTGCGCGGCTGCTACCGGATCGCGGTGATCAGCCTCAAGGGCGGCGTCGGCAAGACGACATCGACCGTGTGCATCGGCGCGACCCTGGCTTCGCTGCGTGGCGACCGTGTGATCGCGGTCGACGCCAACCCCGACCGGGGCACGCTCTCGGGCAAGATTCCGCTGCAGACCACGGCCACCGTACGGAACCTGCTCAACGACGTGGACCGGATCCAGACGTACTCCGACATCCGCCGCTACACCTCCCAGTCACCGGACCGGCTGGAGGTGCTGGCCTCCGAGAGCGACCCGTCGGTGTCGCTGGCGTTCGGCGAGGAGGACTACCGCCGCGTCGCGTCGGTGCTGGAGCGCTTCTACAACGTGGTGCTGACCGACTGCGGCACCGGCTTGTTGCACTCGGCCATGTCTGGCGTGTTGGCGCTCGCCGACCAGATCGTCGTGGTCAGCTCCGGCTCGGTCGACGGCGCGCGTAGCGCCAGCGCGACGCTGGACTGGTTGGAGGCGCACGGTTATTCGCAGCTGGTCGCCGGCGGTCTCGCGGTGATCAACTCGGTCCGTCCCAAGTCGGGCGGGGTCAACATCGATGCGTTGGAAAGTCACTTCGCGTCGCGGTGCCGCTCGGTCACCCGGATCCCGTACGACCCACACCTGGAGTTGGGGGCCGAGGTCGACCTGGCCGAACTGCACCAGTCCACCCGTGACGCGTTGCTGGAGTTGGCGGCGCAGGTGGCCGCTGGCTTCCCCGGTCAGCCGCAGGCCGGTTACCCGGGTCAGCCGGTTCCGCCGAACGAGCACCCGTCGATGCAGCAGCCGCCAATGGGGATGGGCCAGCCGCTGGGGGTGGGGCAGCCGATGCCGCAGGGTTTCGTGGATCAGCCGGGAGCGATTACGCAGCCGAACGCGATGGGACAGCCGGATTGGTCGGCCGGGAACGCTCAGCCGTCAGCTGAGGCGGCGCAACCGGACGAGTAAAGCGTCAGGACTGCTCGTCATCCCGGCGGGTGCGGCGCGACAACTCGGCCAGGAACTCCGGGTCGTCATCGGGAGGGACCATCGGCGCGCGACGCGGCTTACGAACCGACCGCGGCCTGCTCGGCGCCCCGGACTCCCGCCCCGCCGCGTACTGACTGGCTACCAAGCGCCAGAGCATGATCGCCAGACCGGCCACGACGAGCACCGCAATGATTCCGATCACCTGCGGACCACCCCCTACCCGTCCCAGCCTAGCGGCCGGGACAAGCAGCGGTCGGGTTGTGAGGAATTCGACCGGCCTGACGCACCGAGTCGTACCCGATTAGGACGACGCGGCGGAAGATGAGTCGCCTTCGCCTGACAGTTCCTTGAGCAGTGCCTGAACCTCAGATTCAAGGAAGCGGCGGTGCCCACCCGGGGTGCGAATGCTGTGGATGCGTCCAGCCGCGGCCCAACGTGTCACAGTCTTCGGGTCGACGCGGAAGAGTGTGGCAACCTCACCCGGGGTCATGAGACGTTCTCGTGGATCCATCATCCCTCCCCTGGTCCTCTCGTAGGTCGGCCCATCTCGAGCTAAATGCCAAACGGGGCGACCAGCGCCCCGATCCTGCTCGAAATTGGCTGTGGCGATGAGTGAAGCACTGTCGGTGCCGGTCTGTCCCGAGAATCGATAAGCCCGTGGTGTCCATCACCGTATTTCGCCGAAAGAGTGGCCGAATGATCACTTCATGTGAGCGTTTCGTCGTGCGCAGTAACTCAATTCTTCTTGTACGGCAGGCCGATGTATCAGCGAACACGTAGCGAGTTCTGTTCAGCGGGGGCATTTCGGGGGGCCGTGACCGGAGAGGGATTAGGGGGACTCTCTCCGGTCGCACGGCCACCGTTCGAGCTAGAGGCCCAGCTACAGCGGCAAAACAAACCAACACAACCATCGTCGTCGTATGCAACTACATTGCGCTGAATTTCACAGACCTGCAGCTCAATACGACCGCTGAATCGTCGATTTGCGTTGGTTTCGGTCTACGAACTTCGCGCTGTCACAGGGGAATCCGCACTCCGGTAACGTAATCAGCCGGCCCCGTAGCAGACAAAGCCAGCGGCACTGACCGGGTCTGGAAATTCTTCTGCCGCGGTTGCCAAAGCAGTTGCCGGTCGATCACCGGCCCGAAGTCGTCGGTGCATAGCCGCCATCAACGGCGCTGTCGCCGAATCTTCCACTGGCACGACAGTCGCGACGATCGATCGAGTACCGAGCGCAAACAACGACGCGGTCAGCCCCATTAGCTCGTCTCCGGCAGTAACCGTGGCGACGCCGGATTGGCATGCTGACAACACCACCAGCCGTGGCGCGACCCGTAACCGCTCGAAGTCGTAGACCGTGATCGGCCCGTCGGCGCAGTCGATCGCCGAGAACAGCGCATTGTCCCGACGCAGCCGGCCGTGCGCCGCCAGGTGGGCGATATCGGCGCCATCCAGCCCCTGCAGCGTCGCCTCGGCAGTGGCGTCCACGCCGCGCAGGCACACCGCGCCCGGATAGCTGCCGGCCAATTCCGCGACCTCAGCGTCCGCCGCCGGCAATCGCGGACCGGCCATGAGCACCACCTGCCCGGCCGGATCCGGCGCCGTGACCGCGCAGGTACGCAGCCAGCTTGCGGCCGAGGGCGCGACCGTGACCGGGCGGGCGGCGCAGGTCGGCAGCACCCGCCAGGGCAACGCCTGCAACGCGCCGGGCGGAGCGATCACCAGCGGCCGGTCCTCGATGATGGCCCGAACCGGATCGAGCAACAACGCATCCAGCCGCTTTCCGGCCGCGGCCAGCGCATGCCGGGCCGGTTCCCGCGCGCCATGTCCGGTGGCCAGCCGGCGCAGCGCGAACCGCGCCGATTCGCCGGCCCGGGCCGCGGCGTCCAGCGGGCCAAGCCGGGTCAGCACGGTATGCCTGTCCCGTACCGTCACCGCGAGCAGCGTGCCGCGGTGGTCGACCAGCTCGATGAGTACGGCATCGCCGAGGGCCGGCGTCAGCTCCTCGATCCGTGGCGGGGACAGCGGCGTACGCAGGCCGGTGCCGGTGGTGCGCCGGGTCTGCTGGCGCACCTGCTGCTCCAGCGCGCCGCGGCGGGCGGAGAGCTGGCCGGTCGAGCGGCCTTCCAGCTGCGCCGACTCCAGGGCGGCGGTGACCCGGCGCAGTTCGGCCAGGCTGTCGGCCAGCCGCTCGTCGTCCGGCGGCCGCGCCGGGACCATGTGCAGCGCGCCGGCCCGCCATCGTTCGGTCCAGGTCAGGACCTTGCGGGCCGACCCGCTCTGCTCGGCCAGCTCGACCCCCAGTACCGCCAGCTCGCCGGCGTGGCTGGCCATGTGCGCCCGCAGTTCGGTGGCGCCCAGCGTCGCCCGTTCCCGGTCGATCGCATCCAGGCCAGCCCGCAGCGCCCGTTCGGCTCCGGCCGTGTTGCCGGCGGCTTGGCGGAGTAGCGCCTCCGCGTACCAGGCGCGGGTCCGTAGCGACAGCGGGCCGGTTCGCCGGGCCGCGCCGGTCCGCTGCAGTTCCGCGCTCGCCGTCCGGGTCGCACCCAGCTCGAGTGCCGCGCAGGCCGCGATGAGCCGGGCGTCCAACGCCTGCGCCCGCCAGCCGGCCCGATCCAGCTCGGCCGCGAGCCGCAACGCCCCGGTCCGTAGTCGCCGGGCCGGTACGCCGCCGCGCTCGTCCGCCCGCAACGCCACCGACCGCGCCATCAGGGCCCACCGGGGCCGCCGTTGCCGGGCATACGACCGGGCCGCCCGCTGCGCCGCCTCCCGCGCGGTGGCCGGGTCGGAGTCGGCCAGCGCGGCCTGCGCCAGCATGAGCATGCCGTCGGCGGCGTGGGTCGACATGCCGGCCGCCCGCAGGGCCGGTACGGCCCTCTCCGCCGTCGCCCGTGCCTCCTCGTTCAGCCCGACCGCGAGCAGCAACTCACAGCGGTCCAGCAGCAGCTCGGGATTCGGCGTACCCAGCTCCCGGTGCACCGCCTCGGCTTCGTCGTACCGGGCCAGCGCTTCGGGTACGTCGCCGCGTCGGGCCGCCAGGAAGCCGATGTTCCACACCACGTCGGCGGCCAGGCTCTGCTGTCCCAGGTCGGAGTAGAGCCGGTGCGCGGTCGACAGGTCGCGGTGTGCGGCGGAGAGGGCACCGCGCAGGACGTGCAGGTTGCCGCGGTTGTTGTGCAGGCGGGCCAGTCGACTCAGGTCGCCGGCGGCGCGCAACGATGGCGCGGCATCGCGATAGGCGGCCAACGCGTCGGCGTCGCGGCCCAACTCCTGCAGGATCAGGCCGCGCTGCAACAGCAACCGCCCGATGACCGCGCCGCGCAGCTGGGCCTTGGCCCGGTCGAGCTGCGTCAACGCCGCCGCGGTCTTGCCTCGCCGGTAGAGGACCAGTGCGTGGGTTATCCGGGCCTCGCCGGCCGCCTGCGACTGACCGGCCCGGTCGGCCACCAGCACCGCCCGGGCGATCGACTCGGCCGCGGCGTCCACCTGCCCGAGCGCCAGTGCGGCCAGCGCGTCAGCGCGCAGCGCGGCGGACCTCGCGACCGGATCGCCGGCCGCCCGGGCGGCGCTGGCTGCCTCAGCGGCCTTCTGTCGCGCCTTCAGCGGGGCTACGCCGACCAACCGGTCGGCTTCGTCGGCCAGTCGCGCCGCGCGCTGACCGGTCGCTTCCTGGCTTGTCGAAGAGCTGTTCAGGCCGGATGTATCAGGCATCCGGGCCGGCCGCTCTGAACAGCGTGGCAGGGACAAAAGGGAGGAGCGAATGACAACGGCGATACGCGTCGCGGTGCACGCGAGCGACCCGATCCTGCACGCCGGCACGGTGGCGTCGCTGGCGGCAGCACACGATCTCGTCGTCCTCTCCACTGATTCCTCGGCCCGGCCCGGCGCAGAGGTCGATGTGGCGGTGGTTGTGGCGGATGCGTTAGACGAGCATACGAGCGAGACGTTGACCGACGTACGCCGTTGCGGCGAGCCGAAAGTAGTGCTGGTCGTGGAGTCGGTCGATGGCCGGGCCGTACTTGCCGCCGTGGAGGCCGGAACCGGGGCACTGCTACGGCGCGCCGAAGCCACCTCGGAGCGATTGGTACAAGCAGTACGGCGGGTGGCCGAGGGCGAGGGCGTTCTGCCGGCCGACGTGCTGGGACGGCTGCTCGACCGGGGCCGTCCGGGTGAGCCGACCGCGGGGCGGCTCACGTTTGGAGGGTTCACAGAGCGTGAGCTAACGGTCCTCAGATTGGTCGCTGAGGGCTACAGCACAGCCGAAATCGCCAACCAGCTCACATATTCAGAACGCACGATTAAGAATGCTTTACACGACCTTGCACTGAGATTCCACCTTCGTAACCGATCACACGCAGTAGCATTCGCCGTACGAGAAGGACTGATCTGAATGCCGAAGAATCACCCGACCGACGAGCCGGACCCGACCCAGCCGACCACGGATCCGACCCCGGATCCCACGACGACGACCAGCCAGAGCGCGACCGTAGAGGTCGAGCAGGCGATCGAGTGGGAACGCGACGAAGACAGCACCGACAACAAGCGCTGACCCAGCGCACTGCGCGGCGGTGGCCTGACCCGGCCACCGCCGCTTTTTGCTATCCGGCAGTCGTCCGCGCCGGCACACATTGCACCGAGCGTGACGTCAGGGCGGGTCGGTCCGGCCGCGGTGCAGCGAGCGTGACGTCAGGGCGGGTTGATCATGCTTTCGGCGACCCTGGTGTCACGCTCGCCGCAGTTGGGGATCTGGCCGGTTCGCAGAGCTCGTGCTCGAAGAGCGGTTGGGAATTGGCGCGTTTGCGTGGCTCAGTCTGCCTGGGTTTGCGTGGCGGCTGTCTGCGCCGGCACCTACATTGGCGCACACGCTGCACCGAGCGTGACGTCAGGGCGGGTCGGTCCGGCCGCGGTGCAGCGAGCGTGACGTCAGGGCGGGTTGATCATGCTTTCGGCGACCCTGGTGTCACGCTCGCCGCAGTTGGGGATCTGGCGCTGGTTCGTCGCGCGGCGGGACGTTGCCCGAGGTCCGTTAGGTACGGGGGTTGCCCGAGGTTCGTCGCGCGGCGGGAGGTTGCCCGAGGTGTGTTGCGTACCCGGAGGTTGCCCGAGGTTCGTTAGGTACGGGCCTGCCCGAGGTTCGTTACGCGGATTGCCTGAGGTTCGCGCCTGCGGAAGCCGCGGGTTAGATACGGACCCAGCTGGTGACGATCTTGTCCCCGCCAGTGGTGGTGAGCCGCAGCCGCAGCGGCCCCGCCGATAGGTCGCGGGCAATCAGCACGTCGTCGTCGACCCGCAGCGGTTGCTGACCCTTGGGCGTTTCGAGGATCGCTGCGTCCAGCGGTACTCCGGTGACGTGACAGACGATGTCGCGACGATCGGAGCGTTCGCTGATCTGCATCTCTACGCCGGCCCGGCCGGTTTCGAACGAGAGCATCCGCTCCTCGTCACCCCGTACGGCCAGCTCGCGGGTCTGCGGCAGGTCGGCCGAGTCCAATACGAGTTCGGCCAGTTCGGCGTCCAGCTGCCGCAACCCGAACAGGGCCTGGGCGGCGCTGGTCAGGCTCTCGGGCATCGGGTCAGCCACGGCGGCCACCGTTCCCAGCCGGGCCAAGAACTCGTCGTCGGTACCAAACATGTCGGTCATGAGCGGCCCTCCCGCTGCCGGAGCGGTTCGGTGTCGAACAGCCCGCCCTGCTTCTCCAGCAACGTCCGCAACCGGGCCAGGCATCGCGCCCGGGTCGGCCCGATGCTGCCGATCGGCATCTCCAACGCGGCGGCGACGGCCTCGTACGACGGCGGCGGCGATGTCATCAGCACCCGCAGCAGGCACTGGCAGCGGTCCGACATGCCGGTGAACGCTTCCCACAACTCGGCGTCGCGCTCGGCCAACAGCAGCCGGTCGTCGACCGGTCCGCTGCCGTCGATGCCGTCCAAGGTGGCGTGCCCGGCCGGATGCGGACGCTCCCGGCTGCCGCGCTGCAGGACCTTGAGGCATTCGCGGCGGGTTGTTGTAGCCAGCCAGGCGGCGACCCGGTCCGGGTCGCTGATGCGGTCGAGGTTCTCCAGCAGCCGTAGCCAGCTGGTCTGGATCGCGTCGGCGGCGTCGGCGGTGCTCAGCCGATATCCACGCGCGACCGACCACAACAAGTCGTTGTACCGGGCGACGAGCTGGTCCCAGGCTCGTTGATCACCGGCGGCAGCACGACGTACGAGCTCACCGGGTGCATCCGAGTCGGGCCCGTGCACGCCGTCACCTCCCGCTGTCGGCTCGGCTTTAGGCCACATCGAGGCCCAGTGTGCCCGATGACCGACAGACAGGTAACGCCGTACTCCGCGTATCGGCGGCGCCAGTGGCGCCTCTTGTCCCCGCACCCACCCAAAGTAGGGCGACGATAACGCACTGTCAGTGGGCGAGAGGGCAGCCTTTCGGGCCATGATCATGCCCGGAAGGGCAGCGGCGTTGAGAGCGCTGCGCCGGTTTCGGCAGACAGCAGCAGAGTACCGCTGATGTGGCGCTGTCTGGGCAGATTACGGCCGATCATAGGCGATGCGGTGTCGTCGGCCGGTCGACCCGTGACGTACCGTTGAGCGCGTTCCTATCCCGGACTGGTGAGGCGCTGTGCGGTCCTTGTCTGTCTATCTGATCGGCCGGTTGGCCATCTTTGCCGTGCTCGCCGGCCTGCTCTATCTGGTCGGGCTGCGATCGTTTTATCTACTGCTGGCGGCGCTCCTGCTGAGCGTGCCCGTCTCGGTGCTGCTGCTGAAGCGGCCGCGGCAGTCGCTGGCTGGTGACATCGAACGCCGGCTGGATCGCAAGCGCGCCAGCCGCCGCGATTTGCGGGCGGCGTTGCGCGGCGACGATTCTGACGAGCAGCGCTAAGGCGTCAACAGTTTGCGGACCGCGGTCCGATCCACCTTTCCGGACTCCAACATCGGCAGCGCGTCCAGCACGATCAGTCGTTTGGGTACCGCGTGCCGCCCGGCCGCTTCTCGGACCGTCGCTCGTAACCCATCCAGGTCGACGTTTTCCCGGCTGACCACCGCGGCCGCAACCACTTGACCCCATTCCGGATCCGGGATGCCGAGTACGCACGCGGCGAGCACTTTGGGGTCGGCCAGCAGCGCGCGTTCGACCAGGATCGGCGGGATCTTCTCGCCACCGCTGTTCACCACGTCATCCGAGCGGCCCAGCACCTCCAATTGCCCGTCTGGCAGCCACCGCCCGACATCGCGGGTGTGGAACCAGCCGTCGGCGAAGGCCGCCGCACTCAGGTCGGGCCTGCGTAGATAACCGTTCGCCAAGGTCGGACCGCCGAGCCGGACCGCCCCGTCCGGGCCGACATCGACCCGGACACCGGCCAGCGGGCGGCCGTCGTACACACATCCGCCGCAGGTCTCGGACATCCCGTACGTCGTGATCGGGTTCAGCCCGGCCGCGCGCGCCCGCGTCAACAGCGTCGCCGAACTGGCCGCGCCACCGATGATCAGGGCTGCGAACGAGGCCGCCGCATCGAGCGCCGGTCCGCCTGCATCCAGGAGTCGGCCGAGCTGGGTCGGCACCAGTGCGCCGTACCGCCGACCGGCCGGCAATTTCCGTACCGCAGCCAGAAATGCCTGCGGCGTAAAGCCATTCGAAGAATCCACAGTGGACACTTCGGTATTCGCGACGAGGCCGCGGACCACGACCTGCAGGCCGGCGATGTGGTGAACCGGCAATGCCAATAGCCAATGGCCCGGCCCACCCAGTCGGTCCATGGTCGCGGTGGCCGAGGCGCGCAGTGCGGCGGCGGAGAGAAGCACGCCTTTTGGTACGCCGGTGGAGCCGGAGGTGCCGATCACCACGGCGGTGTCGTCGGGTACGCCGAGGTCGGGCTCGAATGCGGCCGCGTCGGTCGGCCGGCCCACCGGTAGTAGCGCGTCGCCGCCGTTCAGCGCCGCCTGTACGGCTAGTCGAAATGCGGCGATGGAATCCGGATTCAGGGGCGCGTTTATGGCCCGCAACTGGCGCGTCGACATGTCGTCATTACTGTAACGAGCGGGGATTCGTACGAGGGGTGAGCATGGTCACCGGGCATTGGTTGTCCACAGTAGACATTCATGTGGTGTCAATTCCGATGCGGACCCGATTTCGGGGAATCACGGTACGAGAAGCGGCGCTGCTGCACGGCCCGGCCGGGTGGGGTGAGTTCGCGCCGTTCGTGGAGTACGAACCGCCCGAGGCAGCCCTCTGGTTGGCTGCCGCGCGGGAGGCGTGCACGGCCCGGTGGCCGGCCGCGGTCCGGACGAAGGTTCCGGTCAACGCGACCGTACCGGCCTGCGACCCCGAGCAAGCCAGCCAGCTGGTCGCCGAATCCGCCGCCCAGACGGTAAAGGTCAAGGTGGCCGAGGTCGGGCAGCGGTTGGCTGACGACATAGCCCGGATCGAGGCGGTTCGGTCCACCTTGGACGCGACCGGGCGGCGGTCCGCCCGGATCCGGGTCGACGCCAACGGTGGGTGGTCGGTCCCGGAGGCGGTGAGTGCGGTCGCCGCGTTGGATCGGGCCGCCCACGGGTTGGAGTACGTCGAGCAGCCGTGCGCCACCTTGGCGGAGTTGGCCGCGTTGCGGCGGCGGGTCGACGTACCGGTCGCGGCGGACGAGTCGATCCGCAAGGCCGAGGACCCGCTGCGGGTCGCGGTCGCCGGGGCCGCCGACATCGCGGTGCTCAAGGTCGCGCCGTTGGGTGGGGTGGCCGCGGCGCTCGCGGTCGCCGAAGCGTGCGGGCTGCCGTGCGTGGTCTCCTCAGCGGTGGATACGTCGGTCGGGTTGGCCGCGGGGTTGGCGCTCGCCGCCGCGCTGCCGGAGTTGGATCACGCCTGCGGGTTGGGCACGTTGAGCCTGATGACCCGGGATGTGACGGACGATCCGCTGCGGCCGGTCGATGGGTTCAGCCTGGTACGTCGCCCCGACCCGGACCCGGCGTTGCTGGCCGAGTTGGCGGCGCCGCCGGACCGTGCGGTCTGGTGGCGGGACCGGATTGCCGCCTGCGCCGAACTCCTGCCCTGACTGGGCTTCCCGTGAGACCCAACCCTCGCTTCACGAAGCCAAACCCCCCGCATCGCCTGTGACTCTGCGCCGCGTCGCGGCCGCCCCGTTTTCATGATCATGAGTAGATTTGGCGCCGTTTTCGGTACTAAATCCACTCACGATCATGGTCGAAGGGCAGAGAAAGCCTGTCCCGTGGAGAGCGATGCCGACGGTTAGGCCGTTGGGCAGGATCTCTTGTCCTCCTCGCGCCGCAGCCCGGGGACCCGGCGACGGGTGCTGGTCGGCAGCCCGACCTGCGCCAGGGTGATTTCGGAGCGCCGGCTGGCGCGGAAGTCCCGGATTTCGCCCCGGTTTCCGGGCTGCTGGTCCATGCCAGTCACGGTAGCCGCTGGTCACGCTGCGAAGGGGGTTGAGCTCGTACGCCCTATAAATGCGACCTTCTCCGGTGGCGGCGATCGCGATTCGGTGAGGATCGAGTTGTTGGGGGCGCGTTTCCTGACGGCGCTGGCGGTCGGGGCGTTCAGCACAGGGCGCCACGGCCGAAGAACAAGCAATGGAGGTAGGGGACATGACGAGCACGACGCTGACGGCGCCGGCGGTGGCGCTGGGTACGTGGGCCTGGGGAGACAGCGGAGAGGTGGGCGACGGCTATTTCGGTAGTCAGCTGACCGCGTCCGGCTTGCGAGAGGTCGTCGAGAAGGCGCAATCGAACGGGTTGACGCTGTGGGACACCGCGATGGTGTACGGCATGGGCCGCTCGGAGACGGTCCTCGCTCAGGCGCTGAAGGGCTACGCCCGCAGCGACTACCAGCTGTCGACGAAGTTCACCCCGCAGATCGCGGGCGGCGGAGGCGATCCGGTCGCGGACATGCTGGAGCAGAGCCTGAACCGACTGGGTACGGACTATGTGGATCTGTACTGGATCCACAACCCGGCCGACGTGGCCCGTTGGACACCGCTGCTGATTCCGCTGCTGCAGAGCGGCAGGATCAAGCATGTCGGCGTCTCGAACCACAACATGAGGGAGATCGCTCTAGCCGATCAGATCCTTGGTGCGGCCGGCTTCCGGGTGGAGGCGGTCCAGAACCACTACAGCCTGCTGTACCGGAGCTCTGAGCGGGCCGGCATTCTCGATCACTGCCGCGAGCACGACGTGCGGTTCTTTTCGTACATGGTCCTCGAGCAAGGGGCGCTGACCGGCCGCTACCACCCGGCCCATCCGTTGCCAGAGGGCAGCAGCCGGGCGGCCGTCTACAACGGGATCCTGCCCCAGCTGCAGGCGCTGACGGACCGGATGGGGGCGATCGGCGAGGACCGAGGCGCGTCCGCCGCCGACGTCGCCACCGCCTGGGCCATCGCCAAGGGGACCACCCCGATCATCGGGGTCACGAAGGCGAGTCACATCGCCGGGTTGGTCAAAGCGCACAGCATCGAGCTTGCCGACGAAGAGATCGCGGAGCTGGAAGCGCTGGCGGATGCTGCGGACGTCGACACGCGCGGCAGCTGGGAGCACGACATGTAGCGCCGGCCTCAGGCCGAGTCGCGGGACTCCAGGGCGTCGCGCATCACGACGAACTTGGCCTGCGCCTCGGCTAGCTCCCGGTCTGGCTCGGAGCCGGCGACGATGCCGCAGCCGGCGAACATCCGTACCCGGGCACCGTCGACCTGCGCACCGCGCAACGCCAACCCCCAGTCGCCATCGCCGGCCGCGTCGACCCAGCCGATCGGCCCGGCGTAGCGGCCGCGTTCCATCTGCTCCAGCTTCGGGATGAGGTCGCGGGCAGTGTCGGTCGGGGTGCCGCAGACCGCCGCGGTCGGATGCAGTGCGCCGGCCAATTCCAGCGAGCTGACCTCGCCGTCGGTGGTGCCGACGATCTCGGTCGCCAGGTGCGACACGTTCGGCAGCCGCAGCAGTGTGGGCGCCGGGACGTGTAGCTCCGAGCAGTATGACGCCAGGATCCGGGCGGCCGATGCGGCCGCGTACTCGTGCTCGCCCAGGTCCTTGTTCGAGGCCATGAGCCACCGTTCGGCCGCTTCGTCGCCGTCCGACTCCAGGCCGCGCCACGACGTGCCGGCCAGCACCCGGGAATCGACCCGGTTGCCGCGGCGGCGGACCAGCAGCTCTGGCGTTGCCCCGACCAGACCGTCCACGCAATACGTCCAGCACGACGGGTACCGCTCGGCCAGCCACACCAGCAGCGACCGTACGTCCACCGCCGGCGATGTCGTGGCGACCAGATCGCGGGCCAGCACGACCTTGTGCAGCTCGCCGGCGCGGATCCGGCGTACCGCCTCGGCGACCGCGGCGCCCCACTGATCCGGGCCCAGCGCGCCATCGGCGTAGCTGACCTGCCGGGCTGGGGCGAACGTGCCCACCGGCGGCAGCTGCGCGTCGGCCCCGAACGTGGTCAACCAGGAATGTCCGCCGCGCCGGCCGAGCACCACCCGCGGTACGACCAGGGCCGAGGACGAGGTGCGCTGGTCGAACGCCAGGCTGCCGAAGGCGACCGGGCCGGAGCCGGGCAGGCCGACCGGGTCGTGCACGCGAACCGTCCGGCACCAGTCTCGCCACCACGCCGCCGCGCCGGCCGCGGCGTCGTCGCCGGTCCATTCGTAGCGCGTGAGCTCTCCCCATCCGACCAGCCCGTCGCCCTCGCTGACCCAGGAGAAGACCGGGCCGTTCGGGAGCCGGCTGGGAAGGGAGCCGGGGGCGTCCAAGGGGACGCTGCGTACGGTGATCGCCGTCAGGTCGGGAGCACTCGTCACCCCGCCAGCCTACGTACCGCGTTTCGGAGCCCGCGCGGCCGACCACCTGATGCGCCCGGATTTCGGCCGATTGCGCCCGCGGACCGGTCCCTCCGGCGCGGTGGCAGACTCACCTGTTGTGAGCAGAGCAACGCTGGCCAAGGACCCGGCTGCGGTGGCGCGCATGTTCGACGGTGTCGCCCGCCGCTATGACGTGATGAACACCCTCATGTCCCTCGGTCAGGACCACCGCTGGCGGCGCGTCGTCCGGGACTCGCTGCACGCCATCCCGGGCGAACGCATCCTCGATGTCGCCGCTGGCACCGGTACCTCGACCGAGGCGCTGGCCGGTTCCGGCGCCACGGTCATCGGCTGCGACTTCTCGGTCGGCATGTTGGTCCAGGGCGCGTCGCGGGTCTCGGTCCCGTTGGTCGCCGGCGACGCGCTGCGGCTGCCGTTCGCCGACGCCAGCTTCGACGCGGTCACGATCTCGTTCGGGCTGCGCAACGTGGTCGATGTGCCGGCGGCGTTGCGCGAGTTCCGTCGGGTGACCCGGCCCGGTGGCCGGTTGCTGGTGGCCGAGTTCAGCGTGCCGACGTGGGGGCCGTTCCGGACGGTGTACGTCGAGTACCTGATGCGGGCGATCCCGCCGCTGGCCCGCACGGTGAGCAGTTCGCCGGATGCGTACGCGTACCTGGCCGAGTCGATCCGCGCCTGGCCCGATCAGGAAGGGCTGGCCGCCCGGATCGCCGCTGCCGGCTGGGGCGAGGTCGCCTGGCGCAACCTCACCGGCGGCATCGTCGCGCTGCATCGGGCCGTACGCCCCGCCAACTGAGGGGCCAATTGAGGGGCCATCTGACCGGTACGCAACCCCGATCTGTCACCTATGGTTTGACCCTGCGTCACAGTGGTGTTAGCTGTGTTACAGACCGGGTCCGGCCGAATGGATTGCGCAATACGGATGCGCACGGTAAGCGCATTGTGCCGCCTGAGGCCGTACCGTGGTCGGTTAAGGAGCACGCCGGTCGGGGCCTTATGAGGAGAAAACGACGATGCCAGGACTAGTGGACAAACTCAAGGGACTGGTCAAGGAGCGCGAGGGACAGATCCGTTCCGCGGTCGACAAGGCGGGCGAATTCGTCGACGACAAGACCAAGGGCAAGTACCACGACAAGATCGCCAAGGCCGGTGAGAAGGCCGACCAGGTGATCACCAAGGCGACCGCGGACGGCGCGGCGGGCGAAGGCCAGGACGCCAGCACCGGGGGCGCATCCAGCGCCACCGACACCGCGTCGCAGGCGACCAGCGAGGCCAAGGACACCGCAGCCGAGGCGGACAAGGGCCAGGCCACGGACGCGGCCGACGCGGCCAAGAACGAGGACACCGGGACCGGCCAGTAACGGTCGCCCCACCAGCGCGAAACCCGCGGCTACAACCGGCCGCTTCCATGATTGGGACGGGACATGTCCGCCACGTGCGGTAGTCCCGTCCCGATTGTGTTTTGTGCGTGTGTCTTGAATCGCCCGGCCCTGGAGCTTGGGGGTCACGTCCTGGGCGGCCGAAACCGGCCGTACCAGCGGGGCGGAGGGCGGGGTCGGCGTGGAGGTACCGCGCTGCGGTCGTACACTGACCAGTGCATTAGTGAAGCCGTTCACAAGCGGTGTTGACCGTTGGAAATGACCAACTTCGCGGCGCTGCGGAGCGGGGCCGATGATCGACACCGAAGCCACTCCGAGGCCTTCTCGGAGCCCAGCTGGCAACGGAGTTCGGCTGATTAACGTCAGCCGACCGACATCGATGGATACGCCCGTGATCCCGCCCGTAACACCCAAAGCCTCGCCGGTCGCGACCGGCGGGCGCAGCCGGCCGGACAACGATGCCGACGTCATCGTCGTCGGTGGCGGCCCCGGTGGATCGGCGGCCGCGTACTACCTGGCCCAGGCCGGCCTCGACGTCCTGCTGCTGGAGAAGACCGCCTACCCGCGGGAGAAGGTCTGCGGCGACGGGCTGACCCCGCGCTCGGTCAAGGCGCTCGTCCAGATGGGCATCGACACCTCCGAAGAAGCCGGCTGGCTGCGTAACAAGGGCCTGCGTGTGCTCGGCGGCGGACAACGGCTGGAACTGGATTGGCCGGAGCTGGCCAGCTACCCGGACTACGGGCTGACCCGCAGCCGGGCCGACCTGGACGAGCTGATCGTCCGGCGGGCCGAGGGCTCCGGCGTACGACTACAGGAGCGGACCAACATCACGGCCCCGGTGCGGGACGAGGACGGCCGCGTGGTCGGGGTGCAGGCCGAGGTCGGAGTCGAGAAGACGCCGGCGACCTACCGGGCCCCGCTCGTGGTCGCGGCCGACGGCGTATCCGGCCGGCTCGGCCTGGCCCTGGGCATCTCCAAGCGCGAGGACCGGCCGATGGGCGTCGCGGTCCGGCGGTACTACAAGAGCCCGCGGCACGACGACGACTACCTCGAGTCCTGGCTGGAGCTGCGCGACGGCAAGTCCGGCGAGACCGACCTGCTGCCCGGATACGGCTGGATCTTCGGCCTGGGCGATGGCACCTCGAACGTCGGCCTCGGCGTGCTGAACACCTCGGTCGCGTTCGGCAAGAGCAACTACCGCGAGATGCTGACCCGCTGGCTGGAGAGCATGCCGGCCGACTGGGGCTTCATCGAGGAGAACGCGACCGGCCCGACCCGCGGCGGCGCGCTGCCGATGGGGTTCAACCGGACCCCGCACTACCGCGACGGATTGCTGCTGGTCGGCGATGCGGGTGGCGTGGTCAACCCGTTCAACGGCGAGGGCATCGCGTACGCGATGGAGTCCGGCCAGATGGCGGCCGAGGTGGTCGTGGAGGCGCTGACCCGGCCGGAGGGTCCGGCCCGGGAGCGGGCGCTGGCGGCCTACCCGCAGGCGTTGCGGGACGCGTACGGCGGTTACTACCGGCTGGGTGGCCTGTTCGTGAAGCTGATCGGCCACCCGCAGGTGATGAAGGTGTGCACCCAGCGCGGCATGCCGCACCCCACGTTGATGCGGTTCGTGCTGAAGCTGCTGGCCAACCTGACCGACCAACGGGGAGGTGACGCCATGGACCGGATCATCAACGCGCTCACCCGCCTGGCGCCAGCGGTATGACCGGCACGAATAAGGGCAGCCTTACTCAAGACGTCGGGTCGGTCCGATTTAGGGTATGTCCGTTTGCACTGCGAACGACTCGACCGCGGGCGGCTGTGCGCGTCGCGGTCGGGCGAGTGCCCAACCGAGCAAGCGAATATGCAGCAGGGAAGGTGCGGTAAGGGATGACGTTGACTCCCTATATTCCGGTCGTCGGGCTCTTCATTCTGGCCGCCGGGTTCGCCGTCTTCTCCGTGGTGATCGCCGGCCTGACCGGGCCCAAGCGGTACAACCGGGCGAAGTTCGACGCGTACGAGTGCGGGATCGAGCCGAGCCCGCAGCCGGTCGGCGGCGGGCGCTTCCCGGTGAAGTTCTATCTCACCGCGATGCTGTTCATCGTCTTCGACATTGAAATCGTCTTCGTCTATCCGTACGCCGTGGCCAACAAGGCGCTGGCGGTCTTCGGGATAGTCGAGATGGTGCTTTTCGTGGGAACGGTCTTCATCGCGTACGCCTACGTGTGGCGACGCGGTGGGCTCGACTGGAACTAGACAGCGGCGGAAAGCACATAGGAGGCCGAGAGAGATATGGGTCTGGAAGACAAGCTTCCGAGCGGGGTATTGCTGACCTCCGTCGAGAAGGTCGTCAACTACGCGCGCAAGGCGTCGATGTGGCCGATGACGTTCGGCCTGGCGTGCTGCGCGATCGAGATGATGGCCGTGGGCACGTCGCGGTTCGACATTTCGCGGATGGGCATGGAACGGTTCTCCGCCACGCCGCGGCAGGCCGACCTGATGATCGTGGCCGGCCGGGTCAGCCAGAAGATGGCGCCGGTGCTGCGTCAGCTCTACGACCAGATGCCCGACCCGAAATGGGTGCTGTCCATGGGCGTGTGCGCCAGCTCGGGCGGCATGTTCAACAACTACGCGATCGTGCAGGGCGTCGACCACGTCGTGCCCGTCGACATGTACCTGCCCGGCTGCCCGCCGCGGCCGGAAATGCTGCTCGACGCGATCCTCAAGCTGCACGACAAGATCATGCATGAGCCGCTCGGCCCGATCCGCGCCCGGCAACTCGCCGACCAGCCGCGGTACGGCGTCACGCCGTCCTCGAAGGCCTACGCCAAGCGCAACCCGTTGGGCCTGCCGAGCTACACGGAGACGAAATGACTGGCCCGGAAAACCAGAACGGCAATGAGCCGCGTAAGCCGACCGGGGAAATTCAGGAATTCGGCCCGTCCGCGGGTGAGGTGACCCCGGGTCGGGTCCGTAAGGGAATGTTTGGTGTCAGCGGCTCCGGCGACACCTCCGGTTACGGCGGGCTGGTCCGGCGGCAGGTGCTGCCGGGCTCGAGCGAACGCCCGTACGGCAGCTATTTCGACGAAGTGCACGACGCGCTGGCCGAGGCGTACCCCCGATTCGACGACGCGATTCTGCGGGTCGTCGTCGATCGCGGCGAGATCACCTTCTATATCAAGAAGGACCGGGTCGCCGAGGTCTGCCAGATCCTGCGGGACGACCCGGCGCTGCGGTTCGAGTTCTGCTCGAGTCTGTCCGGTGTGGACTATCCGGATCAGCCGGCCCGGCTGCACGTCTGCTACCACCTGCTGTCGATGACGTATCGGCGGCGCATCCGGCTCGAGGTCGCGACCTCGACCGAGGACCCGCACGTGCCGAGCGTCACCGGGATCTACCCGACGGCGGACTGGCAGGAGCGGGAAACGTACGACATGTTCGGCGTGATCTTCGACGGCCACCCGGCGCTGACCCGGATCCTCATGCCCGATGACTGGGAGGGATTCCCGCAGCGCAAGGACTACCCACTCGGCGGCATCCACGTCGAGTACAAGGGCGCCGACATCGCACCACCGGACGAGCGGAGGGCCTACAGATGACGGCTGGAAACATCGGCGCCGACCCGTACGCCGGCGAACGGGAAACGACCGAAGGCCGCGTCTACACGGTCACCGGCGGGGACTGGGACGACGTCCTGGGCAGCGGCGACCCGCTGGACGAGGAACGCCTCGTCGTCAACATGGGACCGCAGCACCCCTCCACGCACGGCGTGCTGCGGGTCGTGCTGGAGATCGAGGGCGAGACCGTCACCGACGCCCGCGGCGTCATCGGCTACCTGCACACCGGCATCGAGAAGAACTGCGAGTTCCGGACCTGGACCCAGGGCGTCACGTTCCTGACCCGGGCCGACTACCTGGCCCCGATGTTCAACGAGACCAGCTACTGCTTGGCCGTGGAGAAGCTACTCGGCGTCGAGGTGCCCGACCGCGCCACCACGCTGCGCGTGATCATGATGGAGCTGAACCGGATCTCCTCCCACCTGGTGTGGCTGGGCACCGGCGGCAACGAACTCGGCGCGACCACGCCAATGACCGACGGCTTCATGGACCGCGAGAAGATCCTGGACATCTTCGAGCTGGCCTCGGGCCTGCGGATGAACACCGCGTACATCCGCCCCGGCGGTGTCGCCAACGACCTGCCGCCCGGCGGCGCGCAGCAGATCCGCGACCTGATTCCGTATCTGCGTAAGCGGGTTGACTGGTACGAGGGCCTGCTCACCGGCCAGCCGGTGTTCTACAAGCGGCTCAAGCAGGTCGGCTACATCGACACCCCGGGCGCGCTGGCGCTTGGCCTCTCCGGGCCGATGCTGCGGGCCACGGGTCTGCCGTGGGACCTGCGCAAGACGATGCCGTACTGCGGCTACGAGAATTACGAGTTCGACGTCATCACCCACACCGACGGCGACTGCTGGGCGCGGTACCTCGTCCGCATGGAAGAGATGCGCCAGTCCTGCAACATCATCGAGCAGGCGCTGGACCGGCTCGAGCCCGGACCGGTGATGGTCGAGGACAAGAAGATCGCCTGGCCGGCGCAGTTGGCGCTTGGCGCCGACGGCCTGGGCAACTCGCTCGACCACGTCCGGCACATCATGGGTCAGTCGATGGAAGCGCTGATCCACCACTTCAAGCTGGTGACCGAGGGCTTCCGGGTCCCGCCGGGGCAGGTGTACCACGCGATCGAGTCGCCCCGCGGCGAGATCGGCTGCCACCTGGTCTCCGATGGCGGCACCAGGCCGTACCGGGTGCACGTACGGGAGCCATCATTTATCGGCCTGCAGTCGATCGGTGCGCTGGTCGAGGGCGGCATGGTCGGCGATGCCATCGTGTCGATCGCCTCGTTGGACCCGGTGATGGGTGGATGCGACAGATGAAAGGCATGTCGGGCCGGCCCGGCCGGACCGCAGGAGGAGTGGACACATGGCGCTGAGCGAGCAGACCCGGATCGATGCCCGGGAGATCATCGCGCGCTATCCGCAGAAGCGCTCAGCGTTGCTACCGATGCTGCACCTGGTCCAGTCCGAGGAGGGGTACGTCACCCCCGAGGGCATCGAGTTGTGCGCCGAGGAGCTCGGGCTGACCAAGGCCGAGGTGGCCGCGGTCGCCACGTTCTACACGATGTACAAGCGCCACCCCACCGGTGACTACCTGGTCAGCGTCTGCACGAACACGCTGTGCGGTCTGCTCGGCGGCGACGAAATCTTCGCCACGCTGAAAGAGCACCTGGGCGTCGGACACGATGAGACGACCGACGACGGCAAGGTGACGCTGGAGCACGCCGAATGCCTGGCCGCCTGCGATTACGCGCCGGTGGTGACGGTCAACTACGAGTTCTTCGACCAGCAGACCCCCGAGTCCGCGCACCAGTTGGTGTTGGACCTGCGGGCCGGCAAGGATCCGTTGCCCACCCGCGGCGCTCCACTGTGCACGTTCAAGCAGATCGAGCGGCAGCTGGCCGGATTCTTCGACCCCGAGGACGAGCGGACCAAGGACGCGGTCGCTTCGCCCTCGACTGGCATTCCCACCCTGGCCGGTGTCCGGCTGGCGGCCGACCGCGGCGAAACCGCACCGTCGTACGACCCGGAATCGCCGATCCCCACCCAAGAGAAGAAAGACAGCTGAGATGCCACTAACCCCCGTACTCACCAAGCGGTGGCTCTCGCCGAATTCCTGGACGCTGCAAACGTACGAGCAGCTCGAGGGATATCAGGCGCTGCGTAAGGCTTTCCGGTCGGCGCCGGACGACATCATCGCGCTGGTCAAGGAATCCACGCTGCGCGGTCGTGGTGGCGCCGGATTCGCGACCGGCATGAAATGGCAGTTCATTCCGCAGAATGACGGCAAGCCGCACTACCTCGTGGTCAACGCCGACGAGGGCGAGCCGGGCACCTGCCGGGACGCGCCGCTGATGATGGCCGATCCGCATTCATTGGTCGAGGGCATCGTCATCACCTGCTACGCGGTGCGCGCCAATACGGCGTTCATTTACCTGCGTGGGGAATTGGTGCACGCGCTGCGCCGGGTGAAGAACGCGGTGGCCGAGGCGTACGCGGCCGGCTATCTCGGCAAGAACATTCTCGGCTCCGGCTTCGACCTGGACGTGGTTGTCCACAGTGGAGCGGGTGCGTACATCTGCGGCGAGGAGACCGCGCTGCTGGACTCCCTGGAGGGATACCGCGGCCAGCCCCGGCTCAAGCCGCCGTTCCCGGCGACGCACGGCCTCTACAACTCCCCGACCGTGGTCAACAACGTCGGCTCGATCGCTTCGGTGCCGTCGATGATCCTGGCCGGCGCCGAGTGGTGGAAGCAGATGGGTCCGGGCGGTTCGCCGGGCACCTCGATCTATTCGCTGTCCGGTCGGATCAAGCGGCCCGGTCAGTACGAGGCGCCGATGGGCACCACGTTGCGCGAGCTGATCGAGATGGCTGGCGGCATGCGGGACGGCCACGAGCTGAAGTTCTGGACGCCGGGTGGTTCTTCGACTCCGATGTTCAACGCCGAGCAGATCGACCTGCCGCTGGACTTCGACTCGGTCGCCAAGGCCGGTTCGATCCTCGGTACCGGCGCGGTGATGATCTTCGACGACTCCGACTGCGTGGTCCGCGCGGTGAAGAAGTGGTCGGAGTTCTACGCGCACGAGTCCTGCGGCAAGTGCACGCCCTGCCGCGAGGGCACGTACTGGTACGTACAGATCTACGACCGACTGGAGCGCGGCGAGGCCAGCGCCGAGGACATCGACACGCTGTTGGATCTCTCCGAGAACATTCTCGGCCGGTCCTTCTGCGCGCTCGGCGACGGCGCCACCAGCCCGGTCACCTCATCGATCAAGTACTTCAAGGATGAGTACGTCGCCCATTACGAGAACGGCGGTTGTCCGTTCGCCCAGGGCCGCACGCTAGTGGGAGCTCACTAAATGACGGTCGCGCCAGAGAAGACCGATCTGGTCACGCTGACGATCGATGGCTTCGAGATCTCGGTGCCCAAGGGCACCCTGATCATCCGGGCCGCCGAGCAGCTTGGCCTGCAGGTGCCGCGGTTCTGTGACCACCCGTTGCTGGACCCGATCGGCGCCTGCCGGCAGTGTCTGGTCGAGGTGACCGACATGGGCAACGGGCGCGGGATGCCCAAGCCGGCGGCCTCCTGCACCACGACCGTGATGCCCGGCATGGTGGTCAAGACGCAGCTCTCGTCGGCCACGGCGGAGAAGGCGCAGCGCGGCATCATGGAGCTGCTGCTGATCAACCACCCGCTGGACTGCCCGATCTGCGACAAGGGCGGCGAGTGCCCGCTGCAGAACCAGGCGATGAGCAACGGTGGCGCGGAGAGCCGGTTCCACGACAAGAAGCGGACCTACCCCAAGCCGATCGGCATTTCCTCCCAGGTGCTGCTGGACCGCGAGCGCTGCGTGCTGTGCGCCCGGTGCACCCGGTTCTCGGCCCAGATCTCCGGCGACCCGTTCATCGAGTTGTTCGAGCGGGGCGCCCTGGAGCAGGTCGCGATCTACGAGGACCAGCCGTACGAGTCCTACTTCTCCGGCAACGTGGTGCAGATCTGCCCGGTCGGCGCGCTGACCGGCGCCTCGTACCGGTTCCGGTCCCGGCCGTTCGACCTGGTCTCCACACCGAGCGTCTGCGAGCACTGCGCGATCGGCTGCGCCCAGCGGACCGACTGGCGGCGGGGCAAGGTGTTGCGCCGGCTGTCCGGTGAGGACCCCGAGGTCAACGAGGAGTGGAACTGCGACAAGGGTCGGTGGGCGTTCACCTACGTCACCGAGACCGACCGCATCACCACCCCGCTGGTCCGTAATGCCGACGGCAAGCTGGTGCAGGCGTCTTGGACCGAGGCGTTGGATCGGGTCACCGAAGGCCTGAGTCGGGCACGCGGTGTTGGCGTACTGCCCGGCGGTCGGCTGACCTTCGAGGACGCGTACGCCTACAGCAAGTTCGCGCGGGTCGCGCTCGGCACCAACGACATCGACTTCCGGGCCCGGCCGCATTCGGCCGAGGAGCTGGACTTCCTGGCCGGTTACGTCGCCGGCCGGGTGCCCGAGACCGGCGCGGTCACCATGACCGACGTCGAGCACGCCCCGGCCACACTGCTGGTCGGTCTGGAGCCGGAGGAAGAGGCCCCGGTCCTGTTCCTGCGGCTGCGCAAGGCCTGGCGTAAGCACGGGTCGCGCATCTTCGCCATCGCGCCGTTCGCCACCAAGGGTCTGACCAAGGCCGGCGGAACGTTGCTGGCCAGCGCGCCCGGCGTCGAGCCGGAGGTGCTGGCGGCACTGGCCGACCGGGCGCACGAGGTCTCGACGGCGGCGAATGCGCTGCAGGCCGAGGGTTCGGTGATCCTGGTCGGCGAGCGGCTGGCCACGGTTCCCGGCGGGCTGACCCAGGTCGCCCGACTGGCCACGGCCACCGGCGCCCGGGTCGCGTGGATTCCGCGCCGGGCCGGCGAACGCGGTGCGGTCGAGGCCGGCGCGCTGCCGAACCTGCTGCCCGGCGGCGGCATGGTCGCCGACGACGAGGCCCGCGGCCGCCTGGAAAACACCTGGGACACAAGCATTCCGGCCACTCCCGGCCGCGATCTGACCGGCATCCTGACCGCGGCTCGGGACGGCGAGCTGGACGCGCTGCTGGTCGGCGGCGTGGACGCGAACGACCTGCCCGACCCGGTCCTGGCCGGCGAGGCCCTGGACCGGGCCTTCGTGGTCAGCCTGGAGCTGCGACGCTCCTCGGTCACCGAGCACGCCGACGTGGTCTTCCCGGTTGCGCCGACGCTGAACAAGGAAGGCAGCTACTTCAACTGGGAAGGCCGGTTCCGCCCGTTCGGCGAGGCGATCGGCGTCTCCGGTCTGGGTAGCGACGCCCGGGTGCTCGAAGCGATCGCGGCCGAGCTCGATGTGAAGCTGGGGCTGCCGACGGTGGCGGCGATCCGGGCCGAGGCCGAGCACGTACAGCTGGCTCCGCGGATGGCGCCGGCGTTCTCGTACCCCGCCGCCGCGATCCCGATGCCGGAGCCGGGCCAGGCCGTACTGGCCACCTGGCACCACCTGCTCGACAACGGAAGTCTGCAGGCCGGCGAGAAGCATCTGGCCGGTACCGCCCGGCTGCCGCGGATCATCCTGGCGCCGGCCACGGCGGCCGAGATTGGCGCGGCCGAGGGGCACGATGTCACGGTCTCGACCGAGCGTGGCAGTATCACGCTGCCGCTGATCCTCGGTGAACTGCCAGACCGGGTCGTGTGGCTGCCCACCAACTCCGCCGGCTCGAGCGTGCGCGCCACGCTCGGTGTCGACGCTGGGGCCGTAGTCAGTATCAGTGCAACCGGAGGGACGCTGTGATGCCGATCGAGTCGGCTGCGCTCCCCAGCTCGCTCTCCTCCGCCCACTACGTGGCCTCGGCCGCGTCGGACGCGGCGAACTTCCCGTTCGGCTCGGAGACGATCTGGCTGATCATCGTGAAGATCGTCGGGATGTTCGCGTTCCTGGTGGTCATGACGCTCCTGATGATCTGGTGGGAGCGGCGGCTGATCAGCTTCATGCAGTACCGGATCGGTCCGAACCGGATCGGTCCGTTCGGCCTGCTGCAGAGCCTGATGGACGGCCTGAAGCTGGCGTTCAAGGAAGAGATCATTCCGGCGATCGTCGACAAGCCGGTGTACTTCATCGCCCCGGTGCTCTCGGCGGTGCCGGCGTTCGTCGCCTTCTCGGTGACCCCGCTCGGTCCGATCGTGTCGATCGGTGGGCATCACACGCCGTTGCAGTTGACCGACTTCGGGGTCGCCACGCTGCTGGTGTTGGCCTGCTCCTCGCTCGGTGTGTACGGCATTGTGCTGGCCGGTTGGGCGTCCGGCTCGACCTACCCGCTGCTGGGTGGTCTGCGGGCGGCGGCGCAGATGATCTCGTACGAGGTCTCGATGGGCCTGTCGCTGGGTGCGGTGTTCATCCTGGCCGGCACGCTCTCCCCGTCCGGGATCGTGGCCGCGCAGGAGCATCACGTCTGGTATTGCATCGCGCTGCTGCCCTCGTTCGTGATTTACGTGATCTCGGGTGTGGCCGAGACGAACCGCATTCCGTTCGACCTGCCTGAGGGTGAGGGCGAGCTGGTCGGTGGCTACCACACCGAGTACACGTCGATGAAGTTCGCGCTGTTCTTCCTCGCTGAGTACATCAACATGGTCGGCGTCTCCGCCTTGTGCACCACGCTGTTCCTCGGTGGTTGGCGGGCGCCGTGGCCGATCTCCTTGTGGGGCGGGGCGAACTCGGGTTGGGTGCCGCTGATCTGGTTCCTGATCAAGGTCATGCTGCTGCTGTCCGGGTTCATTTGGCTGCGGGCCACGCTGCCCCGGCTGCGGTACGACCAGCTCATGCAGTTGGGCTGGAAGGTCCTGGTGCCCTTCAGCCTGGTATGGCTGCTGTTGGTCGCCGCCCTGCAGGCGCTGCGGTCCTCGGGTCGCCCGGCCGGCGAAACCGTCGCCCTGGTCGGCATCCCGGTCCTGGTCCTGCTGGCGCTGATCTTCTGGCTGTACGACCGCCGGGCCAAGAACCTCGACGCGACCGCGGCGGCGCAGGCCGAAGCCGAGGCCAAGGAGCCGACCCCGTACCCGGTGCCACCGATGGACCTGGTCGTTCCGCCCTCGCCCCGACTTGCGGTCAGCACCGTGAGCGTTTCCACCGAACAACCAGGGGAGGAGAATCCCGGTGTTTGAGGCGGTTAAGGGTTTCGGTCTCACCTTCTCGACGATCTTCGAGAAGAAGGCCACGATCCAATACCCGGAGGCCGGCACGGCGACCAAGCCGCGCTACCACGGCCGACACGTACTCAACCGCCATCCGGACGGCCTGGAGAAATGCGTCGGCTGCGAACTGTGCGCCTGGGCCTGTCCGGCCGACGCGATCTACGTGGAAGGTGGCGACAACACCGCCGAGAAGCGTTTCTCGCCCGGTGAGCGGTACGGCGCCATCTACCAGATCAATTACGCCCGCTGCATTTTCTGCGGGTTGTGCATCGAGGCCTGCCCGACCCGTTCGCTGACGATGAGCAACGAGTACGAGCTGGCCTCGGACTCCCGTAAGGACCTGATCTACACCAAGGAGCAGCTGCTCGCGCCGCTGCTGCCGGGTATGGAGCAGCCGCCGCACCCGATGCGGTTGGGCAAGGACGAGACCGACTACTACGCCAGCGGCCCCACCAATCCTGGTGCGAGCGCCGGTGCGGAGTACCCGCAGCGCGAGGGCGGATCGCGGCCCGGTGGCGCGCAGGAGGATGTGGGTCGCGCGCAGCAGGGTCGGCGCACCAGCCCACGGGACGAGGCAGCGGCCGCTGGGGAGTCCCCGAAGCCGAAGGCAGCATCATGATCCAGCACGCAGTCGCACTGTCCAATGTGGCCATGACGAACGTCGCGTTGCCGGCCGGACAGCAGATGCACAACGGCGAGGCCGTGATCTTCTGGATCCTCGGTCCGCTTTCCATCATCGGCGCGCTCGGGATGGTTTTGTCACGCAACGCGGTGCACTCGGCGCTGTGGTTGGTGACGACGATGTTCTCGCTCGGCATCTTCTACGTGATGGAGCAGGGGCCGTTCATCGGCTTCGTGCAGATCATCGTCTACACCGGCGCGATCATGATCCTGTTCCTGTTCGTGCTGATGCTGATCGGCCGTGATACCTCCGATTCGTTGATCGAGACGTTGCGCGGTCAACGGGTCGCCGCGATCCTGCTCGGGGCCGGACTGGCCGCGCTGCTGATCGCCGTCATCGCCGGTGCGCTGGACAAACGCCGCGCGGCCGGCCTGGAGGCGGCCAACGCGGCCGGCAACCTACCCGGCATCTCGCGGTTGCTCTTCCACGACTACGTCTTCGCGTTCGAGCTCACCTCGGCCCTGCTGATCACGGCGGCGGTCGGGGCGATGGTGCTCGGCAACATCGAGCGCGAGCCGGGCGAGCGGCGTACCCAGAAGCAACTGCTCAAGACCCGGTTCCGCAGCGGTGAGTACATCGGACCGAAACCCGGTCCCGGTGTCTACGCCTACGGTGACTCGGTCGCCCGCCGGGCTTTGCTGCCCGACGGCACCACAGCCGAGTCCAGTGTGATCAAAACCGCGGAGGTGGCCGAGCTCGAACAGCACGCGCCCAGTCGCGGTGAGCTGGAGAGGAGTGAGCAGTGAGCCCGACCTGGTATCTGCTGCTGTCCGCCATTCTGTTCTCGATCGGGACGGTCGGCGTCCTGGTGCGGCGCAACGCCATCGTCGTGTTCATGTGCATCGAGCTCATGCTCAACGCGGCCAACCTGGCGCTCGTGACGTTCTCCCGCATCAACGGCACGCTCGACGGTCAGATCATGGCGTTCTTTGTCATGGTGGTGGCCGCGGCCGAGGTGGTGGTCGGATTGGCGATCATCATGTCGATCTTCCGCACCCGGCGGTCGGCCTCCGTCGACGACTCGAACTTGCTGAAGTACTAGAGTCTCTCCGGCTCTGCCGGGACGACCAGTCAGCTTGATCGACCCGGTCCGCCGGGACCGCATGTCCGTACGTAGCACCACCGTTCCGGCTCCGCCGGGGCGCGCAAGATACAAGCCGGCCCGGCTTCGGTCGGGACGCGATGTCAGAGAGGCGATAGGAAACCGTGAGCAACCTCGCCGGTGCGTCCCTGGCTAACGGAATAACGTCGTTGGCCACCGAGGCGTCCCATCCGGCCAGTGGTGGTCTGCAGCAGGCCTCCTGGCTGCTCATCGCGCTGCCGCTGGCCTCGGCGATCGTGCTGTTCTTCACCGGCAAGCGCGGTGACAAGTGGGGCCACTACCTCGGTGTCGCGGTGCCGGTGGTCTGCTTCATCTACGCCGTCGCGCTGTACTTCAACATGCGCGGTGAGAGCGCGAACGACCGCCGCCACAACGTCCACCTGTTCACCTGGATACCGGTCGGCAGCTTCCACGTCGACGCGGCGCTGCAGTTGGACCAGCTCTCGATGTGTTTCGTGCTGCTGATCACCGGCGTCGGCTCGCTGATCCACATCTACTCGCTCGGGTACATGGCGCACGACCCGGAACGGCGCCGCTTCTTCGCGTACTTCAACCTGTTCATCGCGGCGATGCTGCTGCTGGTCCTGGGCAACAACTTCCTGGTCATGTACGTCGGCTGGGAGGGTGTCGGTCTGGCCTCGTACCTGCTGATCGGGTTCTGGACCTACAAGCCCGCGGCGGCCACGGCGGCGAAGAAGGCGTTCATCATGAACCGGGTCGGCGACGTCGGCCTGTCGATCGCGATCATGCTGATGTTCGCCTCCCTGGGCACCACGTCGTTCGACGGCGTCTTCGCCGGCATCCACCACGCCTCGGCCACCACGGTCACCGCGATCGCGTTGCTGTTGCTGCTCGGCGCCTGCGGTAAGTCCGGTCAGGTTCCGCTGCAGGCGTGGTTGCCCGACGCCATGGAGGGCCCGACCCCGGTTTCCGCGCTGATCCACGCCGCGACGATGGTGACCGCCGGCGTCTACGTGATCGCGCGGTCCAACCCGATCTTCGACGCCACCACCGACGGCCGGACCGTCGTCACGATCATCGGCGCGGTCACCCTGCTCTACGGCTGCATCAGCGGTTGCGCGTACGACGACATCAAGAAGGTGCTGGCGTACTCGACCGTCAGCCAGATCGGCTACATGTTCCTGGCCGTCGGCCTCGGCCCGGCCGGTTACGCGCTGGGCATCATGCACCTGCTGGCCCACGGTTTCTTCAAGGCCGGGCTGTTCCTCGGCGCCGGTTCGGTGATGCACGGGATGAACGACGAGGTCAACATGCGCCGCTACGGCGGTCTGGCCCGCGTCATGCCGATCACGGCCATCACGTTCGGCATCTGTTACCTGGCCCTGATCGGCTTCCCGGGCCTGTCCGGTTACTTCACCAAGGACAAGATCATCGAGGCTGCCTTCGACAAGGGCGGTACGTCGGGCACGATCCTCGGCACCTGCGCGCTGATCGGTGCCCTGCTGACCGCGTTCTACATGACCCGGCTGATGATGATGACGTTCTTCGGCAAGCGGCGTTGGGCGCAGGACGCGCACCCGCACGAGTCGCCGCCGGTCATGACGATCCCGATGATCCTGCTGGCCATCGGCGCGATCGGCGCCGGTGCCTGGTTCGCCACCGGCGACCGCCTGGTGCACTGGCTGACGCCGGCCGTCGGGTTCGCCGAGCCGAACACCGAGGCGATTTCCTCGACCACGCTGTCGATCCTGACGATCGTCGCCATGCTGCTCGGTGGTGTCTTCGCCTGGCTGGCCGTCGGTCGTAAGGACGTGCCGGTCACCCCGCCGGCGGCCGGGCCGATCGTGGTCGCCGCCCGCAAGAACCTGTACGGCGACGCCCTCAACGAAGGGCTGTTCGCGCACCCCGGTGAGTGGCTGTCCCGCGCGGCGGTCTACTTCGACAGCCGCGGTGTGGATGGCGCCGTCGGCGGTATCGGGGCTCTGCTCGGGGGCAGTTCGGCGCGGCTGCGCCGGCTGCAGACCGGATTCGTCCGGTCCTACGCCATGTCCATGCTCGGCGGCTCGTTCGTGGTGGTCGCCGCCCTGTTGGCTGTGAGGTTTGGGTGAGCGGCTACTGGCTCATTGCGCTCGGCGCGATCCCGCTGGTCGGGGCGCTGATCGTTGCGCTCCTGCCGGAAGGCCGGGATGAGCAGGCCAAGCAGATCACGCTGGGTACGTCGTTGGTGGCCCTGGTCGTGGCGATCATCGCGGCGGCGCAGTTCAAGCCGAACGGGGCCCGGTTCCAGGGCAACCTGTCGTGGACCTGGATCAGGGCGTTCGGCGTGAGCTTCGCGGTCGGGGTCGACGGCATCGCGTTGGTGATGGTGCTGCTGATCGCCGTACTCGTACCCGTGGTGGTCATCGCCTCCTGGAACGACGAGACGCCGGGCAACCGCAGCCCGCGGGCGTTCTTCGGCTGGCTGTTGGCGCTGGAAGTCATGATGGTCGGCGTTTTCGTGGCCACCGACGTCTTCCTGTTCTACGTCTTCTTCGAGGCCATGTTGGTCCCGATGTACTTCCTCATCGGTTCCTTCGGCGGCCCGCGTCGGCAGTACGCCGCGATGAAGTTCTTCCTGTACAGCCTGCTCGGCGGCCTGATCATGCTGGCCGCGGTCATCACGCTGTACTTCGCCTCGCCGACGCACTCGTTCGCGTTCATGAAGCTGGTGGGCACGGTCGACCCGGGCTACCAGAAGCTGCTGTTCTTCGGCTTCTTCATCGCCTTCGCGATCAAGGCCCCGCTGGTGCCTTTCCACACCTGGCTGCCCGACGCCGGCGCCGAGGCACCGATCGGCGGCGCGGTGCTCCTGGTTGGTGTGCTGGACAAGGTGGGCACGTTCGGGTTCCTGCGCTACTGCCTGCCGCTGTTCCCGGATGCGTCGCGGTACTTCGCCCCGATGGTGCTGATCCTCTCGGTCATCGGCATTATCTACGGCGCGATCGTCGCGGTCGGTCAACGCGACATGAAGCGACTGGTCGCGTACACCTCGATCGCGCACTTCGGGTTCATCGGGCTGGGCATCTTCGCGTTCACCACCCAGGGTGGCTCCGGGGCCGTGCTCTACATGGTCAACCACGGCCTGTCGACCGGCATGCTGTTCATCGCCGTCGGCATCCTGATCACCCGGGGCAAGAGCCGGCTGATCGGCGACTACGGCGGCGTGGCCTCGGTGACGCCGTGGCTGTCCGGCGTGTTCCTGTTCGCCGGCCTCTCGTCGCTGGCGCTGCCGGGCCTGTCGACCTTCGTCAGCGAGTTCCTCACGCTGGTGGGCACGTTCACCGTGCACAAGGTGTACGCGATCCTCGCGACGATCGGCATCATCTTCGCCGCGCTGTACGTGCTGTGGATGTACCAGCGGCTCTTCCACGGCCCGAAGGGTGAGAAGGTCGGCCGCTGGCGTGACCTGTCCGGCCGTGAGGCCTGGGCGATCGGGCCGCTGCTGGTGCTGATCGTGTTCCTCGGCGTGTATCCCAAGCCGATTCTGTCCGTCATTAACCCAGCCGTGAAGGCGACCATGCAGGACGTGGGTAAGACCGATCCGGCTCCGACCGCGGGGAGCGCGGCCAAATGAATGGTGTGGTGAACACCGCCGCCGATATGGCGCCGATCCATTCGCCGTCCATTGCCTACGTGGCGCTGCTGCCGATGCTGATCATGCTCGGCGTGGCGTGCGCGGGGGTGCTGATCGAGGCCTTCACGTCTCGGGCCACTCGCATGCTGATCCAGGCGCCGCTGGCGATGGCCGGCTGCGTGGCCGCGCTGATCACGGTCATCGTGATCCGGAACAAGCACGTCGCCACCGCGGCGGGCGCGGTTGCGATCGACGGGCCGACGCTGTTCCTGGAAGGCTCGCTGGCGGTGCTGGGTCTGATCAGCATCCTGCTGGTGGCTGAGCGCAAGGTCGACGCCGGCGGGAGTGCCCTGGTCAGTCAGGCCGCGTTGGCGGTCGGCAGCAGCCGCGACCGGGCCCAGGCCACGGCGACCCGGGTGCAGACCGAGGCGTACCCGCTGATCACGTTCGCCCTCTCGGGCATGATGCTCTTCCCCGCGTCGAACAACCTGCTGCTGATGTTCGTATCGCTGGAAGTGCTCTCGCTCCCGCTGTACCTGCTGACCGGCCTGGCCCGGCGGCGCCGGTTGCTGTCGCAGGAAGCCGCGGTCAAGTACTTCCTGCTCGGCGCGTTCGCCTCGGCGTTCTTCCTGTACGGCCTGGCGATGCTGTACGGGTACGCGGGCACGGTTAATCTGCACGGCATTTTCGCCGCCTCCAGCGGGACCAACAAGGGCGACTCGCTGCTGCTGTTGGGCTTCGGCCTGCTGGTGGTCGGCCTGCTGTTCAAGGGTTCCGTGGCTCCGTTCCACACCTGGACCCCGGACGTCTACCAGGGCGCGCCGACCCCGATCACCGGCTTCATGGCCGCCTGCACCAAGGTCGCCGCGTTCGGCGCGATGCTGCGGGTCTTCTACGTCGCGTTCGGCTCGACGTCGTGGGACTGGCGGCCGATCATGTGGGGCGTCGCGATCATCTCGATGCTGGTCGGCGCGATCTTCGGTCTGACCCAGACCGACGTGAAGCGACTGCTGGCGTACTCCTCGATCGCGCACGCCGGCTTCCTGCTCGTCGGCGTCATGTCGCTGTCGCCCGCGGGCCTGTCGAGCACGATGTTCTACCTGCTCACGTACGCCTTCGCCACGCTCGGTGCGTTCGGGGTGGTGACGCTGGTACGGACCTCGACCGGCGAGGCGACGCACCTGTCGCAGTGGGCCGGTCTGGCCAAGCGGTCGCCGCTGCTGGCCGGGGTGTTCACGATCTTCCTGCTGTCGTTCGCGGGTGTGCCGTTGACAGCCGGCTTCATCGGCAAGTTCGTGATCTTCCGGGCCGGCATCGACGCCGGGCTGGGGACGCTGGTGGTGATCGCGTTGGTCGCCTCGGCGATCGCGGCGTTCTTCTACCTGCGCATCGTGGTGCTCATGTACTTCTCGGACCCGCCGGAGGACGGCCCGACCGTGGCCGTGCCAGGCTGGCCGACCCAGGTCGCGCTCGCTGTCACCGCGGCGGCCACGATCTTCCTGGGCATCTTCCCGCAGTCGATCCTCGATGTGGCCGACAAGGCCGCCCACTTCGTATCGTGAGCCGGTGTACGTGACCTCGATCGTTGGCATTGGCCGTCTGGCGGCGGCTTTTGGCCTGCGCCCGCGCCGATGACCAGCCTGCCGCGGGCGGACGCGATGCAGAGCTTCGTCGAGCTCGCCGATCCGAAGCTGGCCGAGTCGGTACGTACCGGCCTCGACCGGGTCGAGCAGGCGTTGCACGCCGCCGTATCGACCGACGTGGACTTCATCGCCGAGCCGGTGCGGCACCTGGTGGCGGCCGGCGGCAAGCGGTTCCGGCCGCTGTTGGTGTTGCTGGCCTCGCACTTCGGCGACCCGGAGGCTCCGGGCATCATCGACGCGGCCGTGGTCGTGGAGCTGACCCACCTGGCCACGCTGTACCACGACGACGTGATGGACGAAGCCCCGGTGCGGCGTGGGGCCGAGTCGGCCAATTCGCGCTGGAGCAATACAGTCGCGATTCTGACCGGCGATTTCCTGTTCGCCCGGGCCTCGGACATCATCTCCGACCTTGGCCCGGAGGCGGTGCGGATCGAGGCGCGGACGTTCTCCCGGTTGGTTACCGGCCAGATTCGGGAAACGCGCGGCGTGGTGGGTGATGCCGACCCGGTGGCGCATTACCTGACCGTGTTGGATGAAAAGACCGCGTCGTTGATCGCGACGTCGGCCCGGTTCGGCGCGATGTTCGCCGGCGCACCGGCCGATGTGGTGGCGAACGTGCAGCGGTACGGGGAAATCGTCGGGACGGCGTTCCAGCTTTCCGATGACCTGCTCGACGTGGCCTCGCAGACGGCCGAGTCCGGGAAGACGCCGGGCACCGACCTGCGCGAGGGCATCCACACGTTGCCGGCGTTGTACGCACTGCGGTCCACGGCGACCGATCCGGATGCGGTCCGGTTGCGGGAGCTGTTGGCCGGTCCGCTGACCGACGATGACCGGCACGCCGAGGCATTGCAGTTGCTGCGTATCTCGCCGGCGATGGAACAGGCGCGTGCCACGACATCCGAATACGCCTCGCGGGCCCGCGAAGCGCTGGCGGATCTGCCGGACGTACCGGCCCGCGCTGGGTTGGCCGCGCTGGCCGATTTCGTACTGGCCCGTACCGGCTGATCGCCCGCCGCGTACCGATCGACCCCCGCATACGGATCTACCCTCGCCCAGCAGCGGCTGACCTCTTGACGCCGCCCGGCGCTGTTGAGGCCTTGCCCGCCCGCCAGCACCGGCTGAACCCTCGCCCGCCCCGGCCATCCTCGGCAGTCCACTGTGGACAGTCGGGCAGGCCGGATCAGCCGGGCAGGTCCTCGGGTCGTTTTTCGGCGAGCTTTCCCTGCAGCAGCCCGGTGGCTTGGCCGACCTCGATGAGATAGCCGTCCGGATCCCGCATATAGCAGCGGATCTCGGCCCCCCGGTCGATCGGCGGCGTGAGGAATTCCGCGCCTTTGCCCTTCCACTCCTCGTAACGGGCCTGAATATCGGCGACCCGTAGGTTGAGGAACATCGAGGTCGTATCGCCGGGCTCGTAATTGACCACCGAGATATCGGGCTTGTCCGGCGTGGGTGGCCCGCCGGGATTCATGATGATCCACGTATTGGACAGCTTGACGATGCAGGGGTTCTCGGGCAGGACGACGGTGCCGCCCAGGACCCGCGAGTAGAAATCCCGGGACCGTGCGACCTTGCGGACGGTGATGAACATCGTGACCACAAAGCCCGAGTCGGGCGCGGGGAGATTGGCGTAATCGATCTGTTCCGCAGGTTCAGTCATGATTGCTCCATTCCGGCAGCAGCCTTGTCCCCACATGATCGCTGAGCTGGGCGGCGGCTGCCGCGTACTCATTTGTGCGCATACGGTTACCGGAAATGGTGGTTCGTGACACGTTCGTTGGTGGACAATGGCCGCCTAACCGAGCGAACGGGACACGTCATGGACAGCAGCGTGCAGGTGCCCGCGGCCAGTGCCGACCTGGTGCTGGAAGGCGGCGGGGTCAAAGGAATCGGTCTGGCCGGCGCGATCGTCGAATTGGCCGAGCAGGGACTGCATTTTCCGCGGATCGCGGGTACCTCGGCCGGCGCGATCGTCGGCGCGCTGGCCGCGACGTACCAGGCGGCAGGGCGACCGCTGTCCGGCATCGTCGACGTGATGCGGGCGCTGGATTACCGGAAATTCCGCGACGGCGCGGTGCTCGACCGACTCGGCCCGCCGGGTAAGGCGCTGGAATTGATGGTGTCCGAGGGAATTTACAAAGGCGAATACCTGATCGAATGGCTGTCGGCCGAATTGGAGAAGGTCGGAATTACGACCTGGGGTCAGCTGCGGATTGACGATGACGAGGGCACGTCGTTGCCGCCGTCCCAGCGGTACCGGCTCGTCGTCATGGCCAGCGACCTGTCCCGCGGCCGGTTGGTCCGGCTGCCGTGGGATTTCCATTATTACGGGCTCGAGGCCGATGAACAGTCCATTGTGGAATCCGTACGCGCGTCGATGTCGATTCCGTTTTATTACCGGCCGGCCCAGCTGGCGACCGGACCGGGTGGGGGCGGCGCGGTGACGTTGGTCGACGGTGGACTGCTTTCCAATTTCCCGGTCGACGCGTTCGATCGGACCGACGGGCTTCCGCCGCGTTGGCCGACGTTCGGCATCAAGCTGTCGGCCCGGCCGGATGCCCGGCAGGCGGCGCACCAGATCGACAACACCGTCGACCTGCTGCAGGGTTGTCTGCGCACGCTGCTGGGCGCGCATGACGCCTACCATCTCGACGACGAAGGCGTCACGGCCCGCACGATTTTTGTCGACTGCCTGCACGTGGATTCGGTCGACTTCGACATTGATGCGGCGACACAGCAGCGGTTGTACGAAAACGGCCGGGCCGCCGCGCGCAAATTCCTCGCCGCCCGTTTTCCGGCGCCCGCTGCGAGCTGACCGTTTTCCGGTGCGGTCTCGCAGTCGACCGGTTGACTGTGCCAATTCGCAGCTGACCGATTGGCGGCGCCGTCTCGCAGCTGACCGGCTGACCGGCTCGTCCCACAGCTGACGGGGCTGACTGGCTGACCGCGCCAATTCTTCACCGAACGTGACACCTGGGTGGCTGGGAACGTTCCCAAAACGCCCTGATGTCACGTTCGCTGCAGTGACGGTCAATATCTGTGGCGACGACTAACGCTTTTTGCAGCGAGCGTGACGCCAGGGTGGTTTGCGGAGGTCGCGTCCGACCGTGATGTCACGTTCGCTGCACCGGCGGCGAACTCCGTCGCGGCCAGCTGCGGTTGTGCAGCGAGCGTGACACCAGGCTGGCTGGGAACGTTCCCGAAACGCCCTGATGTCACGTTCGCTGCAATGCGGGGACCGGTGCGGCCGACGGGTGAGATGCGTGTCACCCGCCGGCGGGAGGCACCAGATACCAGGTACTACGACCGCACCTCCTTTGGAATGATGGCGATATGCGCTATGTGGTCGTGGGAGCCGGTGCCATCGGAGGAGCTATTGGCGGCGAACTGGCGCGCCACGGCCGGGATGTCGTATTGGTGGCGCGTGGGGCGCATCTGGCCGCGCTGCGCCGGGACGGCCTACGGCTGCTGACTCCGGACGGCGCCGAGACGATCGCCGCGCCCGCGGCCGCGATCTCGGACCTGACCCTGCAACCGGACGACGTACTCCTGTTGGCGGTCAAGACCCAGGACACCGAATCGGCTCTGGTCGAGCTGGCCCGGCGCCCGGTCAGCGACGGTTCGCCGGCCGGCCTGCTGCCGGTGGTATGCGCACAGAACGGCGTCGAGTCCGAACGGCTGGCGTTGCGGTCGTTCCGCAATGTCTACGGGATGTACGTACGGGTGCCGGCGACCCATCTGCAACCGGGAGTGGTGGTGGCCGAGGGCACGCCGCTGCGCGGAGTGCTCGATATCGGCCGGTTTCCCACCGGTGCCGACGCCGTGGCCGAACAGGTGGCGGCCGACATCTCGGCCAGCGCCTTCGCCTCGGTCGTCCGACCCGACGTCATGGCCTGGAAATACCACAAGCTGCTGGGCAACCTGGCCAACGCGGTCGACGCGGCGCTGGGCACCGACGACGTAGCCGACATCATCACCGAAGCGAGGGCCGAGGGGCGCGCCGCCCTGGACGCGGCCGGGCTGACCGTCGCCGATGACGCGGCGGTCGATGGCCGGATCGGGGACGAGCTGCGGATCGGCCAGATTGACGGGCACCAGCGGGTCGGCAGCTCGTCGCGGCAGAGCCTGCTGCGCGGTACCGGTTCGATCGAGGCCGACTACCTCAACGGCGAGATCGCCATGCTCGGCCACCGGTACGGCGTTCCGACGCCGGTGAACGAGGCGCTGCAGGTCTGGGCCAATCGGCTGGCCGCCGATGGCGCGGCGCCCGGGACCGTGACGCGGGCGGAGTTCGCCGCGACCGTCAAGCAGTTCAAGGAGCAGCCGTGACACGAGTCGCCGGGCTCGATGACTACCAACGGGTCGGGCCGTCGTACGGGGATTGGTCGTCGCTGCCGGACACCGAGGTCGTCTTCTACGACGACCACCTGACCGACGAGGACGCGCTGGTCGAACGACTAGCGGAGTTCGACGTCGTGCTGGCGATGCGCGAGCGGACGCCGTTCCGCCGTTCCCTGCTGGCCCGCCTACCGAGGCTCAAGCTGATCGTCACGGCCGGCCTGCGCAACGCCTCGATCGACATGGCCGCGGCCCGCGAGCTCGGTATCACCGTGTGCGGGGCCGGCAACGGGGCTACCGGGTCGACGGCCGAACTGACCTGGGCCCTGATCCTCGGCCTGCTCCGGCACATTCCGGCCGAAGATGCTCGGATGCGCGCCGGCGGCTGGCAGCACACCATCGGTCTCGACCTGGCCGGGCGGACGCTGGGCGTACTGGGCCTGGGCCGGCTCGGAACACGGGTCGCGAAGGTCGGGTTGGCCTTCGACATGCAGGTCATCGCATGGAGCGCGAACCTGACCGCCGAGCAGGCCGCGGCGGTCGGGGTGACCCGGGTCGAGAAGGACGAGCTGTTCGCCCGTTCCGACGTACTGTCCGTGCACACCGTGCTCAGCAAACGCACCCGCGGCCTGATCGGTGCGACCGAGCTGGCCATGATGAAGCCCACCGCGTACCTGGTCAACACCTCGCGCGGGCCGATCATCGACGGCGACGCGCTGCTGAAAGCCTTGCACGAAGGGAGCATCGCCGGGGCCGCGCTCGATGTGTATGACGAGGAGCCGTTGCCGCCCGGCCACCCACTGCTGACCGCCCCGAACACCATCCTCAGCCCGCACATCGGCTTCGTGACCGACGCGACGTACCGTGGATGGTACGAGGGCATGGTCGAATGCATCGCCGCGTTCCTGGCCGGTTCGCCTGTACGTGTGCTGAACGCACCCGCAACCGAAAGTGGAGATGATCGGTGACTGCCGGACTTAACGTCGTGCTGCTGGAGCGTATTCATCCGGTAGCGGTGGAATTGCTTCAAGCGGCCGGACATCACGTCGAGCAGGAGAGTCGCGCGTTCGGACCGGAGGAGTTGATCGAGCGGCTGCGCGGCGTACAGCTGCTCGGCATCCGCTCGCAGACGACCATCACCGAGGAGGTGCTGGAGCACAGCCCGGACCTGCAGGCGGTCGGCGCGTTCTGCATCGGCACCAACCAGATCGACCTGAGCGCGGCCGCGCACCGCGGCGTTATCGCGTTCAATGCGCCGTTCTCCAACACCCGGAGCGTGGTCGAGTTGGCGATCGGCGAGATCATCTCGCTGACCCGCCGGCTGACCGACAAGAATGCCGGAATGCACGCCGGCGAGTGGAACAAATCCGCGGCCGGCGCGCACGAAATTCGCGGCCGGCGGCTGGGAATTGTCGGGTACGGGAATATCGGCTCGCAGTTGTCCGTCGTGGCCGAGGCGCTGGGTATGTCGGTCGCCTTTTACGACACCGGCGACAAATTGGCGTTGGGAAATGCCCGGCGCTGCGCCTCGATGGACGAGCTGCTCGAATCGGTCGACATCGTGACGTTGCATGTGGACGGTCGCCCCGGAAACGTCGGGTTGTTCGGCGAATCCGAGTTCGCGCGGATGGTTCCCGGATCGCTGTTTTTGAATCTGTCCCGTGGCTTCACCGTCGACCATGACGCGCTGCGGGCGCACATCGAGTCCGGTCACCTGGCCGGCGCGGCCATCGACGTATTTCCGTCCGAGCCGAAAAGCTCGAACGACCCGTTCGTTTCCGAACTGCGTGGCTTGCCGAACGTCATCCTCACCCCACACATCGGTGGTTCCACCGAGGAAGCGCAGGAGGACATCGGGCGGTACGTGGCCGGCAAGCTGATCGATTACGCCGCTTCCGGTGCCAGCACGATGAGCGTCAACCTGCCGGCGTTGACGCCGGAGGGCGCGTCCGGTGGCTGCCGGTTGGTTTACGTACACCACAACGTCCCGGGTGTGTTGGCCGCGGTGAACGCGGTTTTGGCCCAGCACGGGGTGAACGTCGACTCGCAGCAGTTGGCCACCCGTGACGACATCGGTTATCTGCTGACTGATATCTCGGCCAATTTCACTGAGGCGCTGCGGGCCGAATTGGAGTCGCTGCCCGAGACGATCCGGTTGCGCGCGCTGCCGGTCAAGCGTTAATCGTCATACGGGAGAAAACCCCACCTGGATAGGCGGTCCAGAACTCCTGGCTGGAGCCGGCGGGCCGCCTAGCTTCGGTGCATGGACATTTCTCGTACGAAATCTCAGGCACTGAAGGCAATTTCTGCTGTCGTCTGCGCGGCGGTGGTATTGGGCGGATCGGCGACCGCGTTTGCTGCTAGTCCGGGCACGGCGTCGGCGCGGGCTGCGGCACATGTGTCGGCGCATTCGACGCGCGGCAGCATTGTGTCGGCGGAACGGGTGCAGCGCCTGTCCCCGCAGGACGTGACCGCGGTGTTGAAGGACAATGAATTCGATACGACGCGGGTGCGGTACGGCGTGGATGCGTACCGAATCGTCTACCGGACGATAGATGTGGCCGGTCGGCCGACGACCGCGAGCGGACTGGTCGTCGTTCCCCGCAACAACGAGCGGCGGCTGCGGGTCATCAACTACACCCACGGCACCATGGCCGGGGCCGACGAGGCGCCTTCGGTCGGCGACAACGGCGCGTCGCCGGAGGGATTGCAGCTCGGCTCGGCCGGTTATGCCGTGGTGGCGCCGGATTACCTCGGTCTCGGTCTCGGGCCAGGTGCGCACCCGTATATGCATGGGGCGTCGGAGACGTCGGCCTCGACGGATCTGTTGCGGGCCGCATTTGTGTTTTCGCATCGGGTGCACCGCGGTTTTGATTCGCGCATTTTGGTGACCGGCTTTTCGCAGGGTGGCGCGGCGGCAATGTTCGTGGGTAAGGCGTTGCAATCGGGCGCGGTGCCGGGTCTGCGGTTGGCCGCGTTGGCGCCGATCAGCGGGCCGTACGATATCGAGCACGCTGAAATTCCGGCGATTTTCGATGGCCGGCTGGATCCGAAGGATTCCGCCTTTTATACGGCGTATCTGGTGACCGCGTGGAATCGAATTTATCATTTGTACGATTCGCCTAGCGAGACTTTTCAGCCGCCGTACGATAAGACGGTCGCTCCGCTCTACAATGGACAGCACGAGGACGGCGAGATATTCGCGGCATTGCCGGACTCGGTCCAGCAGCTTTTCACGCCGAAATTCCTGGATATGCTGGAGCATCCGACCGGTCGATTCGCGGCGGAGCTGCGGATGAACGACACGTCCTGCACCGGCTGGGCGCCGCGGGTGCCGACCCGGATTTACGCCGCGCACAGCGATGAGCAGGTCGCGATCGCCAACGCGTACAGCTGTCAGAGCGCGTTGGCCCGCAATGGCGCGGATGCCCCGGTTGTCGATCTGGGTGACTACGGGCACCTGGACTCCGGGCGGCATGGCCTGACCGCGGCGCTGCAGTGGTTCGAGCAGATCGCGCCGCCGCTCGCTTAGGCTTCGGCTCGCTTCGGTCTTGCCGGCTTGCGACGTGGGTGCGGGTCCTGCGGCGTGGGGCCGCTAGCGCTTCCTCGTTCGCCAGTGCCGCATCCCGCTCGGTCGTCTCGCGCGCCCGCCCCGCTTGGGTAGTCCGCTGCCGCGTGTGACTCTGCTCCACTCCTTGGAGCAGAGTCACACGCGGCGTGGTGGTGGGCTGGGGCGGGGCCGCCGGGGTTTGGTGGGTTGCGGCGGTGCGCGCCCAAAGATTTAGCGGCGGGCGTAGGCCCAGATCGTCGTCCTCGTCCCCAACAGCGTGATCGAATGCCGTTCGGTCTGGCGCAGCGATTTCGGGACGACCACGGCCGGGATCTTCGGGGCCAGCAGCACGATCCGCCCGCCGGGCCGAGTGACCCGGGCCAGCTCGGACAGCACCGCGCGCAACCAATCGTCCATCGGCTCGGCTACGTCGTACTGCCGGCCGAACGGCAGGTTGCTCACGCACGCGTCCACGCTGGCCTCGGGTAGGTCCAGCCGGCGCGCGTCGGCCCGATCGACCGGCACATCGGGACCGAGGTTGCGGCTGGCCACCGCGACCGCCTTCGAATCGATGTCCGAACCGCTGACCGACCAACCCGCAGACCGGGCCTCGGCCAGGATCGTGCCGGAGCCACAGCAGGGATCCAGCAAGCTTCCCGGCGTCCCGGCCAGGCTCACCATCGCCGCGGCGACGGCCGGACGCAGCGCGCCAGAACGTTCCTGTTCGCGGCCGCCGTGCTGGCGGGTACTGGCGTCGGTGAGGCGCAACCCGGCCACGAACCGCCCGGCCCGGTATTCACTGACCCAGATCTCCAACTGCGCCGGGTCGCCCGGCTTCCACTGTGGACGGTCGCGCTCCACTATGGAGGCCAGGGCGCGGCGCAGTTCGGTACGCAGGAACGAGCGTTCCTGCAGGACCCGGGCGATCACCCGGTACGTCGGCGCCCGCGGCAGCGACCGGGCCCGCGCCAGCAACGCCGTCTCCAGCCGATTCGGCTTCCAGAGTCGCTTGGATATCCACTGTGGACGGTCGCCTTCGGACCGAAGAGTACGGCCGATCTCGACGAACAGGTCCTCCACGGTCCGCAAACCCCGCAGCGCGGCCGGGATCGCTTCGAACAGCACGAGGTCGGACCGGCCGTCGGATCCCGACCCGGTCGCCCGAATACCAGCGGCGGCGAGCTCGCGCGTGGTCAGCGCAGCCAGACCGGGTACGGTCGCGGCGAACATCCGTACCGGGGCAACGATTTCAGCGCGCCGCGAAGCCGCCCGCGGACTTGGCGCACGACGACCAGAACGCCGCTCAAGCTGCTCACGCGTCGGCCGCCCTCGACCTGAACCCCGGTTTGTCACCGCCCGAGCTTAGGGCATGTTGCCTAAGTCCCCTGGTTGCTGCGCGACTCTTAGGACTTAAGCAACACGCCCTACGGCATTACGCGGTTTCCAACGCGGCCGCGGCGGAGCGCCGCTGCCGGGCCTGTGTCCGTACCGCATCGGCGGACAGCAGCACCAGCCCGATCCACACCAATACGAACCCGACCAACTGCGCGGCCGGCATCGGCTCGTGGAACAACAGCACGCCGAAAAGGAACTGCAGGATCGGCGCCAGGTATTGCAGCAACCCGAGCGTCGAGAGCGGCAACCGCCGCGCCGCCGACGCGAACAGCAGCAACGGAACCCCGGTCACCACGCCGGCGCACACCAACAACAGAACCTGACCGGGGCCGTGGTGCCCGAACGTGCTCTGCCCGCGCGAGGTCAGCACCCCGAGATACAGCAGCGCCGGCAAAAACTGCACCGATGTCTCGATCGCAAAGCCCTCGACCGCGCCGCACTGGGCCTTCTTTTTCAGCAGGCCGTACGTCCCGAACGACAACGCCAACGTCAATGCAATCCACGGTGGACGGCCGTAATCAATCGCGATGACCGCGATCGCGACCAACCCGAAGCCCAGCGCGATCCACTGGCTGCGCCGCAGCCGTTCCTGCAAAACGAGAACGCCGAGCAACACCGTAAAGAGCGGATTGATGAAATAGCCCAGCGATGTTTCCACGACATGGTCGTGGTTGACGGCCCAGATGTACGTACCCCAGTTGATCGAAACCAGGACCGCCGCGCAGGCCAAAAGCCCCAGCCGCCGTGGCGTACGAACAACGGCCGCGACCGAACCCCATTTACGCTGCGAGGTCACCACCAACGCGGCAAACACACCCGACCAGAGCATGCGGTGCGCCAGAATCTCCAGCGCACCAGCCGGTTTCACCAACGGCCAGTAGACCGGGAACAGACCCCACAAAAGATAGGAGCCCGCCCCGAAGGCGAGCCCCTTTCGCGCCTCGTTCACCGAGGCGTCACGCAGACCGTTGCATCAAGCAACCGTCCAGGTGTCCGAACCGTGCAGCAGCTTGCCCAGATCCGGCGTGCCCGACTGCTGCGCCGTGCTGACCTGCGCCCGTAGCTCGTCGTCGTAGGTCGGCCGCTGCACCGAGCGGAACACGCCGATCGGGGTGTACCGCAGGTCGCTGCCGGAGAGCCGGGACAGGGCGAACGCGTACGCCGGGTCCTGGTTGTGCTCGTCGTGGATGACCACGTCGGCGTCGTCGGAGACGTTCTCTTCGACCCGCAGGCTGCCGGTGACGCGATCGCGGATCACGGCCTTGGACTTGTCGGCGCCGAACCGCAGCGGCGCCCCGTGCTCGAGCCGGATCGTCCAGTCGTCCCGGGTTTCGGAGTTCTTCAGCAACTCGAACGCGTCGTCGTTGAAGATGTTGCAGTTCTGGTAGATCTCGACCAACGCCGTGCCGCGGTGCTCGGCCGCCGCCCGCAATACCGAGGTCAGCTGCTTACGGTCGGAGTCGATCGCCCGCGCGACGAACGATGCCTCAGCGCCGATCGCGAGCGATACCGGGTTGAACGGTCCGTCCAGCGAGCCGACCGGGGTCGACTTGGTGACCTTGCCGATTTCCGAGGTCGGCGAGTACTGGCCCTTGGTCAAGCCGTAGATCCGGTTGTTGAACAGCAGAATCTTGAGGTTGACGTTGCGGCGCAGCGTGTGGATCAGGTGGTTACCGCCGATGGAGAGCGCATCCCCGTCGCCAGTGACGACCCACACCGACAGGTCGGGCCGGGTCGCGGCCAGGCCGGTCGCGATTGCCGGCGCACGCCCGTGGATGGAGTGCATGCCAAACGTATTCATGTAGTACGGGAATCGCGACGAGCAGCCGATACCGGAGATCATCACGATGTTCTCCCGGCGTACCCCCAGCTCGGGCATAAAGCCCTGCACAGCGGCGAGTACCGCGTAGTCACCACAGCCAGGGCACCAACGGACCTCTTGGTCGGTCTTGAAATCCCGTGCGCTCTGCTTCTCGTCGGTGGTCGGGACGCCGGCGAGACCGGGCAGACCAAGATCGACGGACTCAGGCATCGGCAAGGACCCCTTCATTGATCACATGTTCCAGAACTCCGGCCAACTCTTCGGCTCGGAACGGCAAACCGCGCACCCGGTTGTAGCTGAGGACGTCGACCAGATATTTCGCCCGCAGAATTCCGGCGAGCTGTCCGAGGTTCATTTCCGGCACGATCACCTGGTCGTAGCGACGCAGCACGTCGGCGGTATTGGCCGGCAACGGGTTCAGGTGCCGCAGATGCGCCTGCGCCACGGCCAGACCCTTACGCCGTACCCGTCGGGCCGCCGCGCCAATCGGGCCGTAGGTCGAACCCCAACCCAGCACCAGTACGCGGGCGTTGCCGGACGGATCGTCGACCTCCAGCGGCGGCACCGTGATGCCGTCCACTTTGGCCTGTCGGGTCCGGACCATGAAGTCGTGGTTGTCCGGGTCGTACGAGATATTGCCGGTGCCGTCGGCCTTTTCGATGCCGCCGATGCGGTGCTCCAGGCCGGCTGTGCCCGGTACCGCCCACGGCCGGGCCAGTGTCTCCGGGTCCCGCAGGTACGGCCAGAACTCCCGCGTGCCGTCCTCGGCGGTGTGGTTGGGCTCGGTGGCGAACTCGACCTGCAGGTCGGGCAGGCTCTCGACCGACGGGACCAGCCACGGCTCGGAGCCGTTAGCCAGGTACCCATCGGACAGGATGAACACCGGCGTGCGGTACGTGGTCGCGATCCGTACGGCTTCCAGCGCGATATCGAAGCAGTCCGAAGGGGACTGCGGCGCGATGACCGGAACCGGCGATTCGCCGTGCCGGCCGCCGATCGCCAGCAACAGGTCGGACTGTTCCGGCTTGGTCGGCATACCGGTCGAAGGACCGGCGCGCTGCACATCGATGACCACCATCGGCAACTCGAGCGTCGCGGCCAGGCCGATTGTTTCGGATTTGAGCGCCACACCTGGGCCGGCCGTACTCGTGACGCCCAACGCGCCGCCGAAGCTGGCCCCCAACGCGGCGCCGGCGCCGGCAATCTCGTCCTCGGCCTGGAACGTGGTGACGCCGTACCGCTTGTGCTTGGCCAGTTCGTGCAGGATGTCGCTGGCCGGCGTGATCGGGTACGCGCCCAGGAACAGCGGCAGTTTGGCCTGCTGCGCGGCAGCGATAAGGCCGTAGGCCAGGGCCAGGTTTCCGGAGATATTGCGGTACGTACCGGTTGGCAGCGGCGCTGGTTTCACCTCGTACGAAACGGCGAAAGCTTCGGTCGTCTCGCCGTAATTCCAGCCCGCACGAAATGCCGTGATATTTGCGGCGGCGATATCGGGCTTGCTGGCAAACTTTGTTTCCAAAAAGCGGACGGTGCCCTCGACCGGGCGGTGATACATCCAGGACAGCAGACCGAGCGCGAACATGTTCTTCGCTCGCGCCGATTCCTTACGGCCCAGATCAAACGATTCAAGTGCGGTCGTGGTGAGACCGGTCAGATCGATGGCGTGCAGGTTGTACGCCGCCAGGGAGCCGTCTTCGAGCGGATTCTCGGCATATCCGACCCGGGTCAGGGCACGCTTGGTGAAGTCGTGGGTGTCCACGATGATCGTGGCGCCGCGGGGCAGATCGCCGAAGTTCGCCTTCAGCGCGGCCGGGTTCATCGCGACCAGAACGTCCGGCGCGTCGCCGGGGGTCATGATGTCGTGATCGGCGAAATGCAGTTGGAACGACGAGACACCCGGCAGCGTGCCGGCTGGCGCCCGGATCTCGGCGGGGAAGTTCGGCAACGTTGAGAGATCGTTACCAAATGCCGCGGACTCCTGGGTGAATCGGTCACCCGTCAACTGCATGCCATCGCCCGAGTCACCGGCGAACCGAATAACGACCCGGTCGCGCTGCTCGACCTGCTTGGGCATGAACTCCCTTTCTGCTGTGCCGCTCTGCGGCGCCGCGGGAAGAATGACGCTTCTTACCTGCGCTGGTTGCCACGCCGCATCACCAGCTCGCGCGCACGCACGAGGAGAACTCCTCCATACTCCCCCAACGGACCAGCATAAATGTGTGACGCCGGTCTCCGTGTCCTGGTAGCGCGGATTTGCCAGATCAGTGCTCGAAATTGGCCTTCCAGGTTGCCAACAGCGACGCCGCCGTCGTCGTGGTGACCGAGCCCTTCTCGATGCCGAGAAAGCCGTACACGCTGCCGTTGCGGTCCCAGTACAACAGCGGTGAGTCGGGTTTATCGCGGCCCAGCCAGGTCCGCAACTCGCCGCTGCCCTCGCCCTTGTCCCAGCGCTGTTCCTTCCAGCTGGTATGCGGGTTGTGCACGATCGAGTTCGACGTACCGGGCAGTGTCTGTTGCCGGGCGCCGGTGACACCGGTGCCGACCGCGACGGTGAGTCCGTTCTTTAGCTGGCAGTACGTTTCGCCGTTCTGCGGTTGCTCACAGCTGCTGATGACCTTGTAGGACGGGCGCATGTACGCCTGGACGTCCGGGTCGGGGAAGTACCGGTCGAATTTGGTCTGGGCGCCGCTGACCGCGGAGTTGGTCGATGCGTCCGCACTGGCGGTCGGGGTCTGGGTCGGGCTGGATGTGGTCGCGCCGTGGGCGCTGCCGTGGCCGGAGTTGTCCCGGACCACTACGACGATGACGGCCGCGACCGCGATGGCGACCACTCCGCCCAGCGGCGCTATCCAACGCAGGCGCCGGGAGTTCGACTGGCCCGGTGGTCGCGACGGCATCGGGCCCTGCGTCGGCGGGCCGTAGGACGGGCGGTTCTGGCCGTTCGGCGGGGTGTGAACCCCGGAAGGGAACTGGCCGGAACGTACTTGCCCGGAAGGGAACTGGCCGGCTTGTGGCACGGGCCCGGACGGGATCTGTCGTGCCGCGATATGTCCCGATGGGACCGAGCCGGACGGAACCTGACCGGATGGGACCTGACCCGATGGGACCGAGCCGGACGGGACCGGACCGGACGGAACCTGGCCAGAGGGAATCGGGCCGGTCTGCGGAACCTGACCGGAGGGCATTGGTTGCGAAGGTGCGCCGGGCTGGGTCGGCGCCGTTCCCGTACCCGGTCCGTATCCGGGTCGGTACCCGGGCGGCACCGGCGGAGCCTGCGTGCCAAGTGGACCCGGAACAGAGTCAGCCGGCACCAACAGCGCTCCGGTGGCTACCGATGTCTCGGGCTGGTCCAGCGTGGTCGGCGTAATGCCCAGCTGCTCCTGAATGAGCCGGGCAACCAGCGGGATCCGGGACGAACCGCCGACCAGGTACACCCCCGCCAGCACCTGCTCGCCGACCTCACCGCGGGACAGTTGCTCGGCCAGCAGGTCGACGGTACGGGCGAGCTTGTCGCGGATCAGGCCCTCGAACTCGGCCCGGGTGAGCAGCTCGTCGGAGAACGGCTCCGGCATCGGAACCTCGGCCTGGGCGTACCGGGACAGCGCCTCCTTGCAGTCCCGTACGTCCGTCTCGAACGCGCGGCGCAGGCGGCGGCTGGCCGGGTCGGCCGCGGCGAGCATGGCGTCCCACTCGGCCTGGTGCGGACCGGCCTGGCGCCCGGCGATGTGCTCCACGATGGCCTGGTCGAAGTCGACCCCGCCGAGGTCGGTCAACCCGGCCTCGGCCACCACCGACCAGGTCGGGCCGGACCGGCGTAGCACCGCGACATCGAACGTCCCGCCGCCGAGGTCGTACACCGCGACGCCGGCCTGCGGGCCGAGCGAATGCTGCCCGAGCTGGGCGTAATGCGTGGCGGCCGCGACGGGTTCGGGGATAAGCATCGGGTTCTCGCCGAGCCCGGCGGCGCGCGCGGCGTCGAGGAGCAGCCGGCGGCGGACCCGCCCCCAGCGCGCGGGGTGGGTCAACCGGACATCGGCCGGCAACGAGCCGAACTGCCGGGTCACCTCGGACCCGACCCGGCGCAGCACCGCCGCGATCAGCTCGACGACCGGAATCGCGGAGACGCCGAGCATCACCTCACCGTCGTCGATGCGGCGTTTGGGATTGGGTTCGTACCGGCTCGGATCCAACCGGGCCTGCCGGTCGGCGTCCCGGCCCACGGTCAGCGTGCCCGATTCGGTGAGGAAGACCGACGAGGGCATCAGCGGAGATCCGTCGATGGCCAGCAGCCGCGGTGGGGAACCGTCGGCTCGGACCGCGGCAACAGTCGTGGTGGTGCCGAAGTCGATCGCCAGGATCGGCATCCTTCTCCCCTGCGCCCGTGTCCGATGGCACTACCCGTATCGGATGATTCTGCCATTGTGGGCAGCGGGCCGTCGGGCGGTCTGGCTACTCTCTGGTAGCCGGCGGGGCCGCTGGGAACGTGGTCTGCGGCACGTACGTTACGCACGGTACGAAGCGAAGCTTTCGAGCGCAGACGCTTGCGAAGCAGAGCTTTGATGCATTACGAAACGGTTCGGGCCGGAGTTCCACCGGGAGCCGTGCCGCGATCCGGAAGGGAATTTGGGCGATCGTGCATCGTCATCACTATTTCAACGGGCTGAAGACCGCAGTGCTGCTTGGCGTGCTGTCAGCGATCATCATCGGGATCGGCAGCATCTTCGGCCGGGGCGGCTTGATCATTGGCGTCGTGCTGGCGATCGGGATGAACGCCTTCTCGTACTTCAACTCCGACAAGCTCGCGCTGCGTTCGATGCGGGCCCGGCCGGTCACCGAGGCCGAGCAGCCGGTGATGTACGCGATCGTGCGCGAGCTGGCGACCTCGGCCCGGCAGCCGATGCCGCGGCTCTACGTGAGCCCGACCAACCAGCCCAACGCCTTCGCCACCGGGCGCAACCCGCGGCACGCGGCGGTCTGCTGCACCGAGGGCATCCTGCAGATGCTGGACCGCGAGGAGTTGCGCGCGGTGCTCGGGCATGAGCTCTCGCACGTCTACAACCGCGACATCCTGATCTCGTCGGTGGCCGGTGCGCTGGCCAGCATCATCATGTTCGCTGCGTCGTTCGCGCGGTTCGCCGCGATCTTCGGCGGCGGTCGGAGTGACGACCGGGACGGCGGCATCTTCGGCCTGCTGGCGCTGATCATCCTCGGCCCGCTGGCCGCATCGCTGATCCAGTTGGCGATCAGTCGGAGCCGGGAGTACCAGGCCGACGCGTCCGGAGCCCAGCTGACCGGCGATCCGTTGGCGCTGGCCAGTGCGTTGAACAAACTGGAGCGGGGTACGGCCGCGTTGCCGTTGCAGCCGGAGCAGCGGCTGTTGGCGACCAGCCAGCTGATGATCGCCAACCCGTTCCGCAACGAGGGCCTGGCCCACCTGTTCTCGACCCACCCGCCGATGGCGGCGCGGATCGCGCGGCTGCAGGAGATGGCCCGCCAGCAGTAACCGCGACTGCGGCGCGGTGCGGCTCAGACGCCGACCGCGCCGCCCCGCTGTGCGACCTGCATGACGTATTGCCCGTACCCGGACTTGGCCAACGCGGCGCCCAGGGCGTAGGTCTGCTCGGCGTCGATCCAGCCCTTGCCGAACGCGATCTCCTCCAGGCAGGCGATCCGTACGCCCTGTCGGTGCTCGAGCACCTGTACGTACTGACCCGCCTCGAGCAGACTGTCGTGCGTTCCGGTGTCCAACCACGCGGTGCCCCGGCCGAGGTTGACCAGCTTGGCCCGGCCGGCCATCCGGTAGATGTTGTTGATGTCGGTGATCTCGAGTTCGCCGCGGGGCGAGGGCTTGAGGTCGCGGGCCATCTCGATCACGTCGTTGTCGTAGAAGTACAGCCCGGTGACGGCGAGGTTGGATTTGGGCGCGGCCGGCTTTTCCTCAATGGACAGAATGCGGCCGTCGGCGTCGGCTTCGGCCACGCCGTAGCGCTCGGGATCCTTTACCGGATAGCCGAACAGCGTGCAGCCCTCGACCGAAGCGGCGGCCTGCTGGACCGTCTTGTCGAACCCGTGGCCGTAGAAGATGTTGTCGCCCAGGACGAGCGCCGAGCTGTCGTTGCCGACAAAGTCGGCGCCGACCCGGAACGCGTCGGCCAGTCCGCGGGGCTCGTCCTGTGCGGCGTACGACAGGCTGATGCCGTACTCGTGGCCATCACCCAGGATGTGCGCGAATGTGGCCTGGTCGCCGGGCGTGGTGATGATGAGAATGTCGCGGATCCCGGCGAGCATCAGGACCGAGAGCGGGTAGTAGATCATCGGCTTGTCGTAAACCGGCAGCAGCTGCTTGCACACCGCGCGGGTGATCGGATGCAGCCGAGTGCCGCTGCCGCCGGCGAGGATGATGCCCTTCACGTCGGATGCTCCTTTGCGCTCCTGGGGTGCGTACGCGTTGCCCGAGGCTAGCGGCCATCGTGATGCTGACTGTCCCGGGTTCCGGTGGGTCCGGTCCGCGTCGGCGGAAACCCTTGGTACGTAAGCGAATCAGCGGTAGTTGGTGAACTGCAGCGGTACGTCGAAATCGGCCGCCTTGACCAGCGCGATGACGGCCTGCAGGTCGTCCTTCTTCTTGCCCGAGACCCGCAGCTGGTCGCCCTGGATCTGGGCCTGGACGCCCTTGGGGCCCTCGTCCCGGATGCGCTTGGCGATCTTCTTTGCCTTCTCCGAGTCGATGCCCTGCACAATCCGGCCGGTCAGCTTGTAGATCTTGCCCGAGGATTCCGGCTCGCCCGCATCGAGCGCCTTGAGCGAGATGTCGCGCTTGATCAGTTTCTCCTTGAAGACCTCGAGCGCGGCCTTGAGCCGTTCCTCGGTGCTGGCCTCGAGCACGACCGCCTCCTCGCCGGACCACTTCACCGACGCGCCGACGCCGCGGAAGTCGAAGCGCTGCGAGAGCTCCTTCGACGCCTGGTTGATGGCGTTGTCGACCTCTTGCCGGTCGACCTTGCTGACGATGTCGAACGACGGATCGGCCATGGTCAACTCCTGTCTCGGTGTAGCGGTCTCGGTACTGCGTCGGGTCAGCCTACGGGAGACGCGGTGTGGGCTGTGCGGGTTGGCATCGTAGGGCTGGGATGCAGGTGGAACGGGTCGTACGGGACCGTGTATCGTCTCGTGACGCGGCCGGCACGGTCGTGTAAGGCGGGTTGCCCGAGTGGTCAAAGGGAGCGGTCTGTAAAACCGTCGGCTCAGCCTACGATGGTTCGAACCCATCACCCGCCACACCAGCAAAGACAGCCCCTGACCTGCATGAACGCGGGCCAGGGGCTGTTTCGTATCAGCATGTGGACGCTTTGTCCGGCCCGGTCGGCTACCTGAGTCGCAGGACGAGGGTGAGCTGCGCAGGCGGCGCACGACCAGCGTCCGTAATCCTTTCGTTCGGCCCTTGGAAATGGCAGCCAGAATTCATCTCCGGCGAGATCTAGAAAAGGGTGCATGTTGCGCCGAGCGATGCGTGTTCTTTTGGACCCGTACGAAACGAGCTCTGCCGCACTATCGCAGAACTGAATCCGTGGCGATCAAAGGCGCTGCGACAAATACGTGCCAAGACTTGCGTTGGTACCGCTGTATTCGCCGATGCTCCATAACCAGCGTCGCGCACATGGTCCCCGTCGGCAGGTACGAAATGACCCCATGTGCCAGGACTAGTCGCCTGTGCACGGCTCGCCGATGGTTAGCGGCCGACGGGTTCGGGGGCAGGCATGGCGGGGTGGGGTTCTGGTTGCGTGCCGGTACTGGTGGCGGGCAGGCGGAGCCGTTTGAGGGCGAGGGCGTTGAGGGCGACGATGACGCTGGATCCGGACATGGATAGGGCTGCGATTTCGGGTCGTAGGACGAGTCCGAAGGCGGGGTCGAAGACGCCGGCGGCGATGGGTAGGGCGATGGTGTTGTAGCCGATCGCCCAGCCGAGGTTCTGCCGCATTTTGCGCAGCGTGCCGCGGCCGATGCGTAGAGCGGCGGGGATATCGAGTGGGTCGGAGCGCATAAGGACGACGTCGGCGGTTTCGATGGCAACGTCGGTGCCGGCACCGATGGCGATGCCGAGGTCGGCTTGGGCGAGGGCGGGTGCGTCGTTGACGCCGTCCCCGACCATTGCCACGCGCCGGTCACCTTGCTGCAGTTCGGCGATTGTCGCGGCCTTGTCTTGGGGGAGGACTTCGGCGATCACGGTGTCGATACGGAGCTGTTCTGCGATACGGCGTGCGGTGGCTTGGTTGTCGCCGGTGAGCATGACGACCTCGATTTCCGCTTCGTGTAAGGCATCCACAGCTGCGGCGGAGGTGTCGCGGATGGTGTCGGCGATGCCGATGACCGCGGCTACCTGGCCGTCGATGGCGGCCAGGATTGCGGTTTGGCCGCCGGCGGCCGTCTGCTCCCGGGTAGCGGCGAGGGCGTCCGGGTCGATCCCTTCCCGCGCCATAAGCCGGGCACTGCCCACTACTACCCGCTGTCCGTCCACCTGAGCGATGGCGCCGTGACCGGGCACGTTCTGGAAGTCCTGTGCCCGTAGTGGGTCGGCGCCGAACCGGTCCGCGTACCGGACGACGGCGTCGGCGAGCGGATGCTCGGACTCGCGTTCGACGGCGGCGACCAGGTCGAGCACGTGCGCTTCGTCGTAGCCGGCCTGGGTGATGACGGTGGTGACTTCGGGTTCGCCCTTGGTCACGGTGCCGGTCTTGTCCAGCACGACAACCTGGATGCGGGCTGCGGTCTCCAGCGCGGTGGCGTTCTTGAACAGTACGCCCCGTTTCGCGCCGAGCCCGCTGCCGACCATGATCGCCGTGGGGGTGGCCAGGCCGAGTGCGTCGGGGCAGGTGACGACGACGACGGTGATGGCGAATAGGACGGCCGTGGCCACGGTGCTGCCGGCAAGTAGCCACACCAGCAGGGTCAACCCACCGCCGAGCAGGGCGACGAATACGAGCCAGAACGCCGCCCGGTCGGCCAGCCGTTGGCCTGGGGCTTTGGAGTTCTGGGCTTGTTGCACCAGGGCGACGATCTGCGCCAGCGCGGTGTCGGTGCCGATCTTGGTGGCGCGTACCCGCAGGGTGCCGTTGCGGTTGATCGTCGCCCCGATCACGGGTGTGCCGGGTTGCTTGTGTACTGGCATGCTTTCGCCGGTGACCATGGACTCGTCGACCTCGCTGTCGCCGTCCTCGACCAGGCCGTCGACGGCGATCTTGGCGCCGGGGCGGACCAGCAGGAGGTCGTCCACGGCCACCTCCGAGGTGGCGATCTCGACCTCTTGCCCGTTGCGCAGTACGACGGCCTTGGGTGGGGCGAGGTCCAGCAGCGTGCGGATCGCGTCGTTCGCGCCGCCGCGGGCGCGCATCTCGAACCAGTGCCCCAGCAGTACGAACGCCGAGAGCACCGTGGCCGCTTCGTAGAACACGTCGCCGCCGCCGGTCAGCGTCACGACCAGCGAATACAGCCAGCCGGCGCCCACGGCGACCGCGACCAGCACCATCATGTCCAGCGTTCGGGCCCGCAGCGCCCGTACAGCACCGTCGAAGAAGATGAGATCGGCGTAGAAGATCACCGGCAGGCTCAGCAGCAACGCCCACTGATCCTCACGCAACCCGAACGGGACCGGCGCGTGCACACCGAATACATCCCGGCCGATCGGCGACCACACCAGCACGGCCAGACCGAACAACGCCGCGATCAGGAAGCGGTTCCGCATGTCGCGCACCATCGCGGACATCGACATTCCCGTATCCGCAGCGTGGCCCATCACCTCATGCGGAGCGGGTGGCCGAGCGGGCTTTTCGCCGGCGGGGTGCGTCATTGGTTCGAGCAGTGGGTCGCAGATGTGAGACGGGACCGACTGCCCGGCGCAGTGATAGCCGCACTCGCGCACCCATTCCCGCAACCACGCCACCGACGTTTTGCCCGGATCGAAACGGACCGTCGCTGTCTGAGCGACCGGATTCACCGCAACATCCACCACGCCCGGGCGACGCCGCAACACCGTGTCGACCAAGTTCTGCTCCGAGGCCCACTGCAGCCCGCTCACGTCGAGCACCGCCGTGCTCAGCCCGTTCCGCCCGTGACCGGTCTCCTGCGCGGCGTCAGGTCGACCGGCCGATGTACCAGCGTCGACCCGCTTCGGTTCGGCCATCTCATTCACCCCCGGTCGGGGTGGGGCCGACACGGCGACCCCACTTCCAGCTTGGCCCACCACGATCCGGCGCAGACGACCACGACCAGACACCAGCCGGCGCGCCGCAGCGTCGGGGCTGCGCCTTGCAGCAGCGAGGTCGCCACCGCGCCGAGGTGAGCGTGCGCGCGTGCCGTGCTCACGACCGCTGCCCGTCCTCGGCTGCGGTGAACCGACGTAGCCGTAGCGAATTGCTGACCACGAAAACCGAGCTGAACGCCATCGCGGCGCCGGCGATGAGCGGGGCGAGCAGGCCGAACGCGGCGACCGGGATGAGCACGATGTTGTAGGCAAAGGCCCAGAACAGGTTGCCTTTGATGGTGGTCAGGGTTCGGCGCGAAAGCCGGATCGCGTCGACTGCGGCGATCAGGTCGCCCCGCACCAGCGTCAGGTCGGAGGCCTCGATCGCAACGTCGGTGCCAGTGCCCATCGACAGGCCCAGGTCCGCGGCGGCGAGGGCGGCGGCGTCATTGACCCCGTCGCCAACCATCGCCACGACGCGGCCAGCGGACTGCAGGTCGGTGACCGCGCGGACTTTATCGGCCGGCAGCACGTCGGCGATGACGTCGGCAGCATCGATGCCGACCGTGGCGGCGATGGCGCGGGCGGCGGCCTGATTGTCGCCGGTGAGCAGGATCGGGCGCAGCCCGAGCTGCCGTAGCTGCGCGATGGCAGCGGCGCTGGTGGGTTTGACAGTGTCGCCAATGACGATCAGCCCGCGCACCTGCCCGTCCCAGCCGACGGCCACGACGGTGTGCCCGGCAGCCTCCTCGGCGGCCTTGCGGTTGCCCAGATGGTCGTCCAGGTGCAGGCCCCAGGATGCGAGCAGTTCTGGCCGTCCAGCCAGCACCGCATGGGTTTCCGCACTGTCGCGGGTGATGGTGCCGGTGACGCCGAGGCCGGCGGTGCTGGTGAATTCGCTGACCGGCGGCAGGCTGGCATGCCGGGCGCGGGCGGCCTCGGCGATCGCGGCGCCGATGGGGTGCTCGCTGGCTGCCTCCAGTGCGCCGGCTAGCAGGAGCAACTCGTCGGGGTCGACTCCAGGCACGGGATGTACGGAGTGCAGGCTCATCCGGCCGGTGGTCACCGTGCCGGTCTTGTCGAGCACGATCGTGTCGACCCGTCGGGTGGACTCCAGCACCTGGGGTCCTTTGATGAGTACGCCCAGTTGTGCGCCGCGGCCAGTGCCCACCAGCAGCGCGGTCGGGGTGGCCAGCCCGAGCGCACACGGGCAGGCGATGATCAGGACCGCGACGGCCGCGGTGAACGCGGTCACCGCACCGGCGCCGGTGGCCAACGTGACCCCCAGAGTGAGGGCGGCCAGGGCCATGACGATCGGCACGAACACCATCGAGATTCGGTCCGCGAGGCGCTGCACCGGCGCCTTGCCGATCTGTGCTTCGAGCACCAGTCGCGACATCTGGGCCAGCGTCGTGTCAGCGCCGACCCGGGTGGCGCGGATCAGCAGTCGACCGCCGGCGTTGACCGTCGCCCCGGTCACCGGATCGCCGACGCCCACCTCCACCGGGACGGACTCTCCGGTCAACAGCGATTGGTCGATCGCCGACGCGCCCTCGATGACCACACCGTCGGTGGCGATCTTCTCCCCGGGACGAGCCACGAACACCTCGCCGGGCAGCAGTTCGGCCACCGGGATCCGGATCTCGACCTCGTCTCGGATCACCGCGACATCCTTGGCGCCCAGGTCCAGCAGCGCCCGCAGCGCGGCGCCGGAGCGCCGTTTCGCCCGCGCCTCCAGGTACCGCCCGGCTAGCAGGAACACGATGACCACGGAGGCGACCTCGAAATAGATCTGGCTCGCGCCCTCGCCGGATGAGGCGGTGAGGGCGAACCGCATCCGCATGCCAGGCATGCCCGCGTCACCGAAGAACAACGCGTACAGCGACCAGCCAAACGCGGCCAGGGTTCCCATCGACACCAGCGTGTCCATTGTCGCGGCGCGGTGCCGCAGGTTCAGCCAGGCGGCCCGGTGGAACGGCCAGCCGCCCCACACCACCACCGGCGCCGCCAAGGTCAGCGAGAGCCACTGCCAGTTATCGAACTGCGCCGCCGGCACCATCGCCAACACCAGCACCGGCAGCGCCAGCACCGCCGAGACCCGCAGCCGCTGCCGCAGCGCTGCCAACTCGCCGGCGCCAGTTTCGGAAGCCCCCTCAGCTCCGTCGCCGTGCTCGGCCTCGCCGGCGGCCGGCGTACGAGGAAGGCGGGCGGTGTAACCGGTCTGCTCCACCACGGCGACCAGGTCAGCCGGCGCGACCCGCGCCGGGTCGTACCGAACGCTCGCTTTCTCGGTCGCATAGTTGACCGACGCACTGACCCCCGCGACGCGGTTGAGTTTCTTCTCGATCCGCGCCGCGCACGACGTGCAGGTCATCCCACCCACCGCCAACTCCACCAGCGCGGCCGGGTCGCCCGCGCCGTCGTCTCCCTGCACCGCCCCGCCCGTCCGGGCCGGGGCGGGTTCCTGGCGGGCCTCGTGGCTGGTCATCCGCGTGCTCCTCCTGTCATGCCTGGTGCCATCGGTTGCAGTGGTCTCGGCGTTCTGGGTGTCAGCCGGTGAGGGTGTAGCCGGCCTCGTCCACGGCCTCGGCGATCTCCGCGTCGCTGTAGCCGGCACCTGAGACGGTCACCCGGCCACTGGCCAGATCAACCACGACACCCTCCACGCCGGCGACCTTGCCCACCTCGGTGCTGACCGCGTGCACACAGTGCTCGCAGGTCATCCCGGTCACGTTGTACGTCTTGTCCGCCACGCTGCTATTTCCCTTCATTCCCGGGCCCACCGTCACGGCGGCCCCTGCTTGGTCTTACCCATAGCCGGTACAGGTACGTATTCGTACCGTACCCCTGTGGGGTATATGACTATCGGCCTTCGCGGAGTTTGTCAAGTACCCCGTGGGGGTATGTGATCGGGCTGTGTCGGGGAGCAAAAGAGCGAGTACTGGCCCGCTCCTTTGTGGGCGTCGGGGCGCCGTCCTGACAGGAGCGGCGCCCCGACCGGGATTTAGCTGACGTGCAGCGTTACCGCGGCGGTGTGCAGCGTCCCGCCGGCCTTGAATTGCAGGAACAACCGCCAATTGCCCGCGGCCGGCAATTCGGCGTGAAAGGACAGGTCAGGCCCGCCGTGATCGCCGGTCACCTGCGTGGTCGGGTGTAGGTGGGCGAACGCCGTATCGCCTGCGTGAAAGGCGGTCAGGTGGGCGTAGGTGCCCAGGTAGGGCTCAAGGCCGGTCACCGGCTTGCCGCCCTTGGCGATCGAGACCGTCAGCGGGTGCGCCATGCCGGCCATGGGCTCGCCGCCGATGGTGACGGTGAATCCGTCGACCTCCGCCGTGTTGGCCGCTGCCGGTAGCGGTACCTTCGCGGTGTTACCAGGCACCGTGACGGTGCGGGACAGGACGAAGTCCTGACCCTTCCCGGCGCCGGTGTTGGGGATGAAGGCGGCGAACATCCGCCACGAGCCCGGACTGAGCCTGGACAGGTCCGCGCGCCAGGTGCCATCGGAAGCCATGGCCGGGTGGATGTGCTGGAAGCCGGTCAGGTCGGAGCGGATCGCGTAGAAGTGCAACCGCTTGGTCTGATCGACGGCGAAGTCAGTGACCGGCTTGCCGTCCGGGCCGGTCACGGTAAACCGGTACGCGAGCTGCCTGCCGGCCGGCAACCTCGTGTCTTTCGAGGCGAGGCGATAGCCGCCCTTTCGGTCGGACAGCCCGTTATCAGTCGCCCTGTGGTCCATGCCAGGCATGTCGCCCATCGAGGGCGAGGGGCTGACCGAGGACGCTTGGGTCGACATCTTGCTGTGGTCCATGCGGTGCATCGACGGGGAATCGTTCGAGGAGCCGCAGGCGGCCAACGTCACTGCGAGAGCAGCGGTGGCACCGGTTACGGCGACCGCACGTGGGCGCGCGGTGAAACTACGAGAAGCGAACATTGACAGGGTCTTTCCAGGTGGGCGCACCACACCGGTGGCGCGCGGAGACGATCAGGGCACGGTGCCGGTCCCGGCTTGGTAGCCGGGATCCAGCGCGATGCCTGTCACGTCCGCGCAATACACGCCCGAAGCAGATGATCTCGACCGCCGCTCGGCGGCGCGCGGCGCCCGCTACCGGCCCCGGGCCGCAGCCAAGCTGTTGCCCAGGCCGCCAGCGCCGCGACGGCGAGTACAGCCAGTAGGCCGGGCTCCGGCAGAAAACCCAGTGCGTTCGACCGCGTTGACACGCACGACGCCCCGGACTTCCCCAATGGGTCGGGCTGGAAGGACAGGCCCGGCCGGTGTGCGCCGGCCATAGTCATCGCCAAGTGGTCATGCTCAGCGGGCATTGGTGCAAGTGCAGTCATGCCGCCGTGACAACTCTCGGCGGCACTGGTCGGGGCGCCGTGCATCAGGAACAGGCCGAACAGCGCGCAGACCGCCAGTAGCCGGGAGATCCCCCGCCTACGCGCCGGTCCGCTGCCCATGCCGCCCTCCGTACTGGCTCCGCGATCGGTGCTCTGCCAGCCGTGACCATACCCTGCCGGGGTATAAGGCGAACTCATGATGGGCCGTACAAGCGGCCGCTGAGCCCAGGCACGACCCCTACGTGCTACTGCGTTTTCCGGGCCAATGCTTACCCTTGCCGCCAGGTCGCGCCAAATACGTGACAAAGCGCCGCGTCAGACTGCTCTGGCGCAATATTGCCGATGAAATTCACGCGTATTCGCTTTCACTTCATTTTCTTGCCGGTCGGATCGTCACGGAGGAATCCAGCGAACTGCTGAAATCCGGTACTCCGCCGGGTGCCGCAGTCATTGGGACGTATTCGGCGTCAAGCACCGCGTCGATTGAGCTGCAGCTGCCACGACCGCTGTAGGAACGTCCAAGAAGCGATCGCGCTCGGGCGTTCGAATTCATTATCGGCAGCGAATCGTGCTGGAGCACATCGTTTTTCCGGTGATCCTCTTAGGACGTACGTTGCTTTACTTGTGGAGTGACTCGAATCACCCGCGCGTCAGCTCAAACTTCGCGCTCGGCGGCGGTGCTGCGGGTTCTGCTAGCGACGTTGGCCTGAGAAAGCAGCCTTTCGCAATGG
>JBEDUI010000238.1:0-6378 GCA_040414495.1 Mycobacteriales bacterium | reverse complement strand
GCGAGCGAAAGGTGCGGGTGATGACCGTCGAGCTGATCAACCGGGCGCGGGCCGGGGACGACAACGCGTTCCGCGAGCTGACCGAGCCGCACCGACGCGAGCTGCACGTGCATTGTTACCGGATGTTGGGCTCGTTCCAGGATGCCGAGGATGTCCTGCAAGAGACGCTTTTGGCGGCATGGCAGGGAATCGGTGGATTCGAGGAACGCGCGTCGGTCCGGACCTGGCTCTACCGGATCGCCACCAACCGGTGCCTCAACGCCCGCCGCTCGGCCAGCCGACGGCCAGCGGCGCAGTGGAATATTCCTGGCGTCGAACCGCCAGAACCGACGCGACTCGGGGAGATCGTCTGGCTCGAGCCGTATCCGGATGTGTTGCTGGAGGGACCCGAGGGCCGGTACGAGCAAACCGAGGCGATTTCGCTGGCCTTCATTACCGCGCTGCAGGTGCTGCCGCCGCGCCAGGTCGCCGTGCTGGTTTTACGCGACGTGCTCGGCTTTCATGCCGACGAGGTGGCCGACATGATGGACTCGACCGTCGATTCGGTCAACAGTGCGCTCAAACGAGCCCGGGCCAGTTTGCGCCGCCGGTTGCCGCAGACATCGGCTCCGGCCGCCGGTTCGTCCACTGAGGATCGGATCGTGGCTCGGTTTGCCCGCGCCTACGAGTCGGCCGACGTCGATGCTCTGGTGTCGTTGTTGACCGACGATGTCTTCATGTCGATGCCGCCGATGCCGCTCGAATACGAAGGCCCGGAGCTTGTGGGCCGTTTCTGCGCCGGCCTGTTTGCCGCCGGCCGCCGGTTCACCCTCGTACCGACCCGGGCCAATGGGCAGCCGGCTTTCGGCGCCTATGTACGTGGCCGCGACGGTGTCCGGCACGGTGCGGGGCTTTTCGTTCTGGCGCTGGCCGGGGACCGGATCTGCGCCATGACCCGGTTCGAGAACACCGTGTTGCCTTGGTTCGGGCTGCCGCGATCACTTCCCTAACAACCGACGTATTGTTCAACGATCTATTGGGGGACACATGCTGGTCAATCGGGTGATCGAGCGCTATGAAGTGTGCGGTCGATTGGCGTTCTCGTACGGACAGGGCTCTACGTTCAGCGGTTTTAGCGCGGAATCAGATGTCGATCTGGTGATGATCTGGGACGAGGCCATTCCGGAGGAACGTCCACTGCGGCTCCTGTGTGATGCCGACGTTGATGAACCGGTGCGATTCGACGGGCCGCATTACGGTCTCGACAAGCTGGTGATGAATGGCCGCGAGGTTGACGTTGCGCACTACAGCCGGGCGACGTTCGACTCCTGGTGCGCGGCCGTGGGCGCCGGCGATGGGTGGCAGGAGCACGCGTGGCCGCTGCCGTTGCACGCGGTCGCCGGCTTCGTTTATGGCACGCAGCTGGCCGATCCGCGCGGTGCTGGTGCCGGGATTCTTGACTCAATCCGGACGCCGCCGGTCGAATTGCATCGCAAGGCGCGTTCACTTGTGGTTGAGGAATTGCCGGTATATCGCGATGATCTGGCCCGTTGTGCCGAGCGCGGGGATGGCTGGTTGTTCGAGCGTCTGGCCGGCGGGTTGATGAAACATGCTTACGTGACCTGGTTCGCGGCCGAGAATTGCTATTTGCCGTTCCCCAAGCACCTGCACCGTTGGATTGACCGGCTTGGCCTGGATGCAGATCTGGCGCGACATCATAGCGAGGTCTGGGAGCAGACCCGACTGTCCGAACGGCAACGGGCCATGGTTGATTTCGTCGAACGCGTCGCGGCGCTCAAGCCAACGCTCAACTGATCAGATGTCCGGTGTGGACAGGAGAATCAGGCCAGCCGATAGAGGCCCGGCATGGCGACGACGTGGTTCGCACGTAAATTGGCCAACACGTAGCTGCGAAACGTCTTCTTGGCGAATTGCTCGACGGCCAGTCGGGGCAGGCTCTTGTCCCACCGCGCGTGGTTGACGAAGACAAAGTCGTCCGCGCCGATCGGCTCCAGCAGCGTGGAATTGTCCAGCCCGGTCTCAGCCACGTACCACGCGGCGAGATGCTCCCACAATTCGGTCGCGACCTTGGCGTCGTCGGCGACGAAATGGTTGAACAGGAACAGCCCAGGCCGGTCGCGGTCCACGTTGCCTAGATACCGCAGGCAGCGCGCGGGCATGATGTGTACGTCGGTGGCCACAGTCCTGATTCCGGACAGCATTCGCTCGTACGGATCGGCCGCGCGGACGGCATCGAGAGCCGCCGGCGAATTCGTCTCAATCAGTACGGCGACGTCGAAATGGGCCGGGTGGGGGATGTCCGGACCGGACGGTGGCACGAGCACAGCGCGGTACACGGTCACCCGGAGCACGTCCGGCAATTGCTCGATGTCCCTTGCGTGCGTCTTCAATCGGACCAGCAAGGTCGAGCGGTAGGTATTCGACCGGACGAAGGGTGCCCGGGTGGGCGGCGCGACCGCGGCGGCAATGTAGAGGTAGCCCGACGACGGCGGAGTCGCGAAAACCGGCGGTTCGTACTCCGGTCGCGGGTTGACGAGTCGTAGCTCCATACGTCGAAGATTAGATATCGAACCGTTCGATGTCAATGAGTCTTGTTGTTTACCGTGACACCGGCCGCGCGCAGGTCGGCAATCGCCGCGTTGTCACCATCAGGGTGGGCATGTACGAATGCCGTGGCGGACAGCGGAATCGTGACGTCGTAGCCGAGTCGGCGGGCATCGCGGGCAGTGGCCGCGACGCAGACATCGGCGGCGAGCCCGGCGATCACGATGTGCCGCACGTCGTCGTTCCGCAGCAAGCCAGCCAGTGCGCTCAGCCCGCCGGCGCCCGGTCCGGCACTGTCTGGTGTGGCCAGTACGAAACCGGAGAATCCGCCGTGTTTTCCCGGGCCTTTCGGAATGATCGTGCCGCGAATGTCCACATCGGAATGCATCTCGGTCTGACGCTCGGGGTCGCCTTCGGGCAGTTCGGTCGGACCGATATCGCGGGTGTAATAAATCGGCCAGCCCTGGCTCGCTGCGCTGGTGACGAGTTCGTTCACCGCGCGTACGACCCGCTCGGCGCCGTCGACCGCGGTACCTGCTGCCGGTGCGATGAACGCGTTTTGCATGTCCACGACGATCAGTGCCGTGTCGGTCATGATTGCTCCAATCGGCTGGTACGTAACGGATCTCAGTCTGCAGCGTCGATTGCGTCCAATAGTCGTGTCAGTTGCGATCGCCAGGTCGCCCACGACCGGACGCCGATTGCGCCCGAACAGTGCCGCTCGATATCGGCCAGAATCTCCCGGGCGGCGCGTACCTCGGCCCGGCCGCGCCGGGTCAGTGCCACCACCTTGGTGCGCCGGTCCGATGAACCGGCTCGGCGCTCGACGTAACCGAGCTCTTCCAGCTCGTCTATCAACCGGGTGACCGTCTGCTTGTTGCGTCCACTGTGGACAACCAGATCGCTGGCGCGAGTGCCCTCGCCGACGTACGCGAGCACGGCGCCGTGCCGCGGCCGGAGGTCGGCGAAGCCGCGGGCGGCGAGCCGGGTGAACAACTGGCGTTGCACGGCCAGATGCAATCGCGTTGTCATGATGCCGATATCGCTCACCCTACGAAAGTACCACGATGGGACTATCTCGCAATGGTACTAATCTGGCTGCGTGGTAAATCGTCAGAACGGCGGCGCGACGGAATTGCCCTGTATCGACCTACCTGCGTCTCGGCGCTTCAATCAACCTACGACGGGATCGGCGCCACACCCGCGGCCTGTAGGCGTTCACTGGTTCGGCGGGCGGCCCGCCGAATATAGGACCCGCGTAACGGAAAGACCCGGACATGGGCCGAATCCGGCCCGTGTCGGGCTAACACCTCGCGCATGCGTTCCTCGATTGTCACGGGCTCGCCATCTGGCCCAATGGTCTGATCGGCGACGGTCAGCGCATCGGAGAGTGGCGTTTCGATATACGGGAATTCGGCCAGGTCGGCGCCAAGCCCGCGATCTGCGGCCAGGAACCGGCTCCCGGAATGGTTGGCCACCAGGTTGCAGATAATCCGATGCCAGCCGGTGTCCCGTAGGTGGTGCGCGCCGTCGAGCGGGTGGAAACCCTTGTGCTGCAAGGCGGGCGCATAGCCAATGTCGTGCATCCAGGCCGCAGCGACCAGGAACGGACCGCTCGGGCGACCGACCGCTGGGACCAGCCGCTGCGCCTGCGCTGCCACCGCGGCGCTATGTCGCAAGCGCCGCGGGTCATGGGCAAGCAGGGAATGAGCTAACGCCGCCGCCCGCCTGACCAGGTCCCCGGTCTCGGATTCGAGATTCAACCGCTCGAATCGCCCCATGTCCGCTCCTGCTGCTCGTTGCCAACGCGCTTTTACTTCACCAGTACTCTGCTCAAAATGAATTCCCGGTGAACTCAGGCTGACATGTACGGGATTGGGATGTTGGCTAAGCGACATCGGTTCGTCCCTATCGGACATTGGCCCAATAATGGCCTTATTGTTGCCGTTTTGCTTGCGCTTGCTCAGGACGGGCAGGTAACCGGCCAGACGCCGATACGCGAAGTCCATGAGGAAACCGGCTAATTGTTGGTCCTAGGGCCGTGCGCGGCCAAGTCAGTGGGATGACTCAGATCAGCGGGCTAGCCCAGATCAAGCGCAGCGAGGGCCGTTCCAGCATCGCCGGACTGCGATCGTCGGCGGGCACGTCAAATTCGACGGTGTGCCTGCGCAGCGCTGCGCTGTTGCCCGGTCCGTCCTGACCGCGGGGCATGCGCCAGATTCGACGCCGTAACTACGCGGCTCCGGGCCGGCATCCGGTCCGTCCCGAGCGCGGGCACGCCGGATTTCGCACTGCGCTGCGCGGCCCGCGTCGGGCTCGCTCATCCTCCGCACCGGCAGCCAGATTCCGCACCGCAACCCGCGCCTGTCTCGCTCATCTTCCATATTGGGCAGCCAGATTCGGCACCGCGACCCCGCAGCCCCGCGCCCTTCCCTCAATGCATGGTTATCCGCTGGGGAGGCCGGGTTGGTCGTGCATGGTGTTGCGTCGCGGTCGTCGCCGCGGATCGACTAACGGTGGCGGGATGACGCGCGGAATGCCTTTCAGAAATTCGACGCGCCAGCCCTCGTGGTGCACGATCCAGTGATGCTTATGACATAACAACGCCAAATTCTGTAATGACGTCGGGCCGCCGTCGGCCCAATGCCTTACGTGATGCGCTTGGCACCAGGCCGCCGGTGCGGTGCAGCCGGGATGGATACAGCCGATATCGCGCGCGACGACCGCGCGACGGATCGCCGGCGGAATGGTACGGGTGGCGCGCCCGACATCGAGCGGCTCGCTTTGGGATCCGAGCACCATCGGGATGATCGAGGCGTCGCAGGCGATTCGACGAGCTGCTTCAGCGGTGATCGCCGCGCCCGTGCCGAGGGTTCCGGTACCGGTCCGCTGGGCGGGTCGCGTGGAAAGCCGCGAGGTCTCGGCTTGTTCCGGCGCCGCAGCGGCGCGCTCAGCAGGATCGTTGCTGCGCAGGTCGTCCAGCGCGATCGTTACCGTGACCTGCGGTTTCTCGCCACCGACAGCCGGCAGCTGGCCGTCGGCGAGGGTCCGATCGCATAACTCGACGAGGGCGTCGGCCGTGCGCTGGCTTCGCGATCGGGTATCCGGTACGCCGTCCTGCGCTGGCTTGGGTTGCGCCATCGCGCCGAGGACGGCCTGCACCGTTGCTGAGGCTTCCGAGTCGAGCCGGCCACGTACATAGTCCATGCCGCCGACGTCGCGACGGAAGATGAGTTCGCGGCGGTCTGGCTTGTCTTCATCGAGCGTGCCGTCGGGATCGAGCACGGCATGCAATCGCCGGGCTAATACGCGCACGCGACGCGGGTCCATTTCTCGGGATTGTTCGGCGAGGAATTCCTCCGCACGAGCCCGCACCGTCGCATCGACCGCCGGCGGGAGTTTCTGCATGGCTTCGCCGATGACCCGTACATGCTCGGCTGACAACGCACCCTCGGAGGCCGCTGCGGCGGTGGCGGGCAATTCCGGTTCGATGATCTCACCGGAGACGCTCACCGAACCGACCAACTCCTGCGCCAACCGGACTCGGGCTTTGGCTTCACCGGGCGAGAGGCGTAACCGTGCCTGCAAGAACGCTTCGGTTGAGAGTCCGGCTTGCTGCCCGGCGATATCCCGGGTATGAAAGTCCGCCAGCTCACGGCATCGGGCGAACTCCAATAGCCGAAACGCCGACTCCATCCCTTCCATGCAATCGGCCGACTCCTGACCCGGTAACCGCCACCACCCCGCCTCGACCAATCCCTGCACGACAGCATGCAACGACCCGATCAAATCCACCACGGAACGCGGACCAACAACCGTCGTACTGCTCATACC
>JBEDUI010000237.1:0-13607 GCA_040414495.1 Mycobacteriales bacterium | reverse complement strand
GAGGCAGAGTGGTGGCGGTTACCGGGTCAGGAGTCGGCCGATTCTCTGGAAGGAATGGAGACGGCGTTTCGGCTACTGGAGTTCGCCCGCTCGCGCGAGTTGGCGGACTTTCACACCCGGGATATTGCCGGGCAGGAAGCCGGCTTGTCGACCGAAGCGTTCTTGCAGACACGGTTACGGCTCTCACCTGCTGAAGCACACGCCCGGGTCCGCACGGCCCATGAACTGGTCGGCTCGGTCAGCATCTCCGGTGAAATCATCGAACCAGAATTGCCCGCCACCGCGGCAGCCGCCTCCGAAGGTGCCCTCTCGACCGAGCATGTCCGGACGATCGCCCAAGCCATGCAGAAACTCCCGCCAGCCGTCGGCGTACGGGAGCGAGCCGAGGCGGAACAGTTCCTGGCTGAGCAATCCCGCGATATGGACCCATCCCGCGTTCGCGTGCTGGCCCGACGATTGCATGCCGTGCTCGACCCCGATGGCACCCTGGATGAGGACAAGCCGGACCGCCGCGAATTAGTCTTCCGGCGTGACGTGGGTGGCATGGACTATGTCCGTGGCCGCCTCGATTCCGAAGGCTCCGCCACCGTCCAAGCCGCCCTCGGTGCACTCGCCCAACCCCAACCCGCCAAAGACGGCCAGCCCGACACCCGATCCGGTAGCCGGCGCATGGCCGACGCCCTAGTCCAATTGTGCGATCGGACATTGGCCGATGGTGGGTTGCCCGCGGTCGGCAGCGAGAAGCCCCAGGTCACGGTGACGATCGCGCTGGATGACCTACGCGGCAAGCAATCCGACGACACGTCATTGCGGCACCCGGGCACCGGAACACTCGGCACCGGCGCTCCGATCACCGCCGAAGCCGCCCGCCGCATCGCCTGCGACTCCGCGGTAATCCCGATCGTCCTCGGATCCCACAGCGAGCCCCTGGATATCGGCCGCGCCACCCGAACCATTCCCACCGGAATCCGCCGCGCCGTCGTCGCCCGCGACATCGGCTGCATACACCCCGGCTGCACAGCCCCCGCCGCCTGGTGCCAAACACATCACGTCAAACACTGGTCCGACGGCGGATCTACCTCTTTAGCTAATCTCGTGCTGCTGTGCCATAAGCATCACTGGATCGTGCACCACGAGCACTGGCAGATCGTATTTGTTAAGGCGATTCCGCACGTCATCCCGCCACCAATAGTCGGTCCGCAACAACCGCTACGCAACACCATGCACGACCAACCCGGCCTCCCCAGCGGATAGCCATGCATTGTGGGGAGAGCGTGGGGCTGGCCGGATGCAGGGCCGGGCGCGGACGTTCGACGAGCTGCGCGGTCAGGGGCCGAATGTGACGTGCCCGCTGACGACGTCACTCCGGCTGTAATTGGCCCGAGGCTAGGTGCTATCTGTAGCCTCGAGAACTGCGCGCCACCAGTCGTTGGCGGGCATCGCGACGATCGTTTCGGCCAGTCGCTTAGCCAGGTCGGTTTGCAACTCGGCGATGCTGGAGGTGATCCAGCCGCTCGGCTCGCCCTGGCCATGCAGCTGGTATTCCCGGGCCTGCAACAGGCATTCGAGTTTGTCGGCATCACGGGCGAGCACGGCTTCGCGGGAATTCTGCGTCTCGTATTCGGTCACCCGGCCGCGGATCGGATCGCGGACCGAATCCGGCAGCGACTCGGTCTGATCGGCGGTCACCTGCTCGTGATCGGGCCGGCTCAGATATTGCTTGCCGATATACGCGATATCGCTGGTGCGGGATTCCTGCGTATCGTGGAACAACGCCAGAATCGAGGTCCGTTCGGGATCGGCACCGTCAAGCGCGGCGAGTACGTACGCGACAATCGCGGTGCGAAAGCTGTGCTCGGCAACGCTTTCAACCTCGGATTTCCCGACTCCGGCGTAAAACCACCCGGTGCGCGGCGTGCGTTTGAGCTGTCCCAACTCGTAGAACAGCCGAGCCACCGCGTTGTCATCGCTCATACCAACCTCCTTACGCCCGCTCACCCTAACCGCTGCGACCTGCTCCTGTGGCACTTGCATAGGCCGGCTCGCTCGACCCATTCGGTGAGCCGGTCAACGGACGGCATCCGGGCCGCCGGATTTCCGGCGTGTTTCCAAGGTAAACGTTGTGCTCCGAACTGGACCGAGCGGCTGCCTCGTGACGTAAAGCTGCCTACGATCCCGTAGTCGGCGGCGATTTCGGATCGGAGCGGTAGGCGGCCGGCGATATGCACCCGCCGGAGGGCACACGATGGAGCAGCGATGACAACCGCGGTACGCCCGCACCTTGCCGCGACGGCATCGACCACCCTATGGGGCCGGCTGCCCTGCGCGGCGGACGAGTCGGTGCTGACCATCGAGCCGGGGCAACAGGTCACGATCGACACCGTCAGCCACGAAGGAATTCTGGAGGACCAGGGCCGCGACCCCATCGCGTTTTTCGGTCAACACGGAGTCAGCGCGAGCGGCGTACTGCCCGATGCCGTCGCGATCGCCGCCGAGGGCCAACACACCTCAGTGGACGGTCCGCATGTCATCACGGGACCTATTGCGATCAACGGGGCCGAACCCGGTGACTATCTCGCGGTCCGGGTCGACCAGCTGACACCGCGAGTGCCGTACGGCGTTATCTCCTCCCGACACGGGAAAGGCCTGCTGCCCAACAGTTTTCCGGCGACGGGCTCGTTGACGAGCATCTTCTGTCCAGTGTCCGGGCTCGAGAATGGGGTGGCCGCGGCCAGAGCGGTGCTGCCGCTACGCCGCGGCGCGATGTCCCGGCCGGTACGATTTTCGCTCGCCCCGTTTCTGGGCATCATGGGCGTCGCCACGCCCGGTGCCACGCGGTTGCATTCCACGCCGCCCGGCGAATACGGCGGGAATCTGGATATCTCATTGCTTCAGGCCGGAAGCACGCTCTACCTGCCGGTCCAGGTTCCGGGAGCCGGTTTCTACGTCGGCGATCCGCATTTTGCTCAGGGAAATGGCGAAATAGCGCTTACCGCGCTGGAAGCGCCCTTGCGCGCCACGTTGACGATCGATCTCGTACCGGCCGACCGGGCCGTCGCAACCTTCGGCGCGGCCCGCGGACCCATCGCGCGGACGGCCGAATACCTCGTGCCGACCGGTCTGGACACCGACCTTGACCAGGCCGTGGCGCGATGCGGCCACAATGCGGTCGAATTGCTCTTCACCGCATTCGGCATGGACCGCGACCTGGCCTACGCTTATTTGAGTGCAGCCACCAATTTCGACATTTCGCAGGTGGTGGATGGGGTGAAGGGCGTGCACGCACGTATCAAACTGTCGGATTTCGCCGCGGTCGGAGTGCCGGCATGGTGACCGATTGCCAGGTCGTGTCACCGTCCACTGTGCCCGGTGAGCTGCTGGACGCGTTCTGGCGCTACGACAAGGCTTTGCTGAGCAACGACCAGGAGATCCTGAACCGGTCCTTCGCGCCCGGGCCGGACACCCTGCGCGGGGACGGCGCAAACCTGGTGATCGGCCACGACGCGATTGCGGCTTTTCGGTCCGGTCGGAAGAGCATTCCGACACGTCAGGTCATTCAATTACAAGTACGAATGCTTAGCCCCGACGCCGCCCTGCTGATGGCGCGCACCCGCGACGGATTCGCGCATGGCCTGCAAACCCAGCTGTGGCAGCGGATCGGCCGCGAGTGGCTGGTCAGCGCCGCCCATCTCAGCCTGCCAATCACGCCAATGCCGTTCGATCGGTCGATCTGGCGAATTGTCGGCGACCCCTTGGTTGCTCCGACCGCGACGGGTCCGCTGGCCGGTCTGGCCCTCGCGGTCAAGGATTTGTTCGCGGTGGCCGGATACCCGGTCGGCGCCGGCAATCCGGACTGGCTGGCCGAGCAGCAACCGGCGACCGAATCGGCGGCTGTGGTGGATGCGCTCCTGGCCAAGGGCGCGCACGTGACCGGCATCGCCCGCACCGACGAATTCGCGTACAGCCTGGCCGGTACGAACGTCCACTATGGAACTCCACCCAATCCGGCTGTCCCACAAGGCGTCAGCGGTGGTTCGTCGAGCGGCCCGGCCAGCGCGGTGGCATTGGGCCAGGTGGCAATTGGCCTGGGTACCGATACCGGCGGCTCGGTCCGCGTGCCAGCGTCATACCAAGGCCTGGTCGGTATTCGCACCACTCACGGGGCCATCGCACGGACCGGCCTGTTGCCGCTCGCGCCGTCGTTCGACACCGTCGGCTGGTTGACCCGCGATGTTGCGACGTCGCGTCTGGTGGCCGAGACGCTGCTGCCGGAGTCCAGGGTGGACGCAAAGCGAACGGTCCGCTTGCCCCGGATTGAGGCGCTGGCGCACAGCGACCTGGAATTCGGGGCTGCGGTCGATCGCCTTGTCGCCACCGGGGTGTTGCCGCGAGTGGAGCAGAACGAGCTGTCGTCCGATCTGTTGGAACAGTGGTATTCCGCTTTTCGTACCGTGCAAGGCTACGAGGCGTGGCAGGCCCATGGCGCCTGGATCGGGCGGCATCCAGGTTCGCTCGGGGCCGACATCGCGGATCGTTTCGCCATCGCCTCGCGGATAACCCACGCCGAACAGGCCAAGGCACGGAAGATTGCGGCGACAGCCCGCGAACACATCGCCGAATGGCTCCAGGACGGCGTTCTGGTCATTCCGGCCGCGTCCGGGCCGGCGCCGGCCCGCACCGCGTCCGCAGCCGAAATTGAGGAGCATCGAGCCGGAACGCTGCGAATGACCTGCCTCGCCGGCCTTTCCGGGGCCCCTGCGGTATCCATACCGTTGCTGCGCAGCGCCGGCAAGCCAGTCGGCCTGTGCCTCATCTCCACGCCCGGAACCGATCGCGGCTTACTGGAATTAGCCGAACGAGTGGCGTCGACATGAATACGGAACGGGCGCCGCTGCGTCATCGCAATCGCTGGCAGATCAGCGGCGAGTCCTTGCTCGATCTTCACCGTCCACCAGTGACCGGACGACCGGTCACAGTGGACGCCAATCCGACGACCATCAGATTCGACAGCGCCCGAACCGCCCTCATCGCGGTCGATCTGCAGAACGACTTCTGCACGCCCGGCGGTTGGCTGGCCAGTCTCGGAGTCGATGTCTCGGTGCTGCAGCCGGCGGTCGACCTGACCGCTGAGCTGCTGCCGGGGGTGCGGTCGGCCGATATCCCGGTGATCTGGCTGAATTGGGGCAACCGGCCCGATCAAGCCAATATTCCACCCGGTGTAGCGCATGTCTACGACCCGGCCGGTGTCGGCGAGGGAATCGGGCACCTGCTGCCCGGCACGGGATCCCGAGTGCTGGAAAAGGACAGCTGGGGCGCCGCACTAGCTGACGGTTTGGCCGTCGATGCGGCCGACATCTGGGTCGACAAATACCGGATGAGCGGTTTCTGGGATACGCCGTTGGACAGCGTGCTGCGTAATCTGCGCGTCGACACACTGTTGTTCACCGGCGTCAATTCCGACCAATGCGTTTATGCGACGCTGATCGACGCCGCCTGCCTGGGCTATGACGTCGTCCTGCTGACCGATGCCGCGGCGACAACATCGCCGGCATTTTGTCACGACGCGACCATCCACAATGTTCGTCAGTGTTTCGGCTTCACCACGACGACTGAGCACGTTCTGGACGCCCTCAAGGAGGCTATGTCGTGACCCCGCCGCCGATCCTCCGCCATCTCGACGATGTGGCGCCACAGCTCATTCCACCGGTGGAAACGGTGAAACTGGCGGCGCTCGCCGGCCCGGCCGACGGTTCACCGACCAGCGTCTTCTTCGAAGTGTGGGAGCCCGGTGGCGCCCAGCCGGAGAATTCACACCCGGACTCGGCCGAGATCTTCGTCTTTCTGTCCGGCCACGGAATCGCCTACAGCGATGAGCATTCGGTCGTCGTGGGGCCGGGTGACGTACTCATTCTGCCGGCCGGTTCGGTCCACCGGATCGAGAACACGTCGACCACCGAACGGATGTACACGGTGACGATCATGGCCAACGACGCCGGCGGCTTCGCCGGACTGGTCAACTCCGGACCACGCGTCGAGTGGGACGATGCGGACCGGGAAATCCTGCAAGACCGCAATTAAGCACCCCCACCCAACTAGCCATGCGCGCCGGTATGCAACATCAGCACGCGGGTTGCGGCCGGCCCCTTGGCCCGCCAGCGGTGCGGAATCCGCCCGGGATACTTCAGATTATCTCCTGGCCGGAGCGTGTGCACGGTGCCGTCGCCGAGCTCAACCTCGATCGTTCCCGTTGCCACATAAACGAACTCATTGCCGTCGTGCTCGAACCAGAATTTGCCGAACCGCCGACTGAGGCCGACGAACTCGGTTGGATAGTACGCTCCCGGCTCGGCGATCAATTGCCGCGCCGTCGCCCGCGGTGGTGCTGATTCCTCCTCGGCGCCCAACTGCACGCCTTCCCCGGCTCGCAGCAGCACAACCGCTGCCGGTTCATGGTCGGCCGCCGCCACCATGAGCCGGTCCTGGGTAGTTCCCAGCGCCTGCGCGATTTCGAAGAGCGATTTCATGCTCGGTGTGGCCAGGCCACGTTCGATCTGGCTCAGAAATGAGTGCGACAGGCCGGCCTGCTGCGCCAGCTGCACGAGAGTCAATTCGTTCGCATGCCGGAGGGATCGGATCGTGGCACCGATCCGGCTGGCTGCAGCACGCTGATCGTCACCCCTCACGCCGCGCCACAATTCCAACCCTCGCCCGTCATGTGGTGGAAACAATTCCTTTCTAGCATCGATGTTGATGACATCAAAACTAGCGCAGGCGCCGGCGACCTGGTTCGTGGTCCGTCCGCTCGGGCACGACATCTACGTCGTGGCCGAGCCCGGGCACGTGAACAGTTTCCTGGTGCTGGGCCGCGATCGAGCGCTGCTCTTCGACACCGGCATGGGAATGCGGCCGATCCTGCCGATGGTCCGATCGATCACCGAACTGCCGCTGGTCGCGATGAATTCGCATCATCATTACGATCACCGCGGCGGAAACGCCGAACTGGCCCAGCACGGCATCGACATCGCCGTACACGAAGCCGGCGCGCAATTGCACGACGCGGCGCCGGAGCAGTGGCGGCACAACTACGCAGCGGTGGCCGAACGGATGACCGAGGATTTCGCGCGGTTCGCCGAATTGGATTCGGCCAGTTTCTTCGTACTCACCGATGCGCAGCGAATGCGCCCGCTGCCGGACCTGTCCGACTGGCAGGTTCCGGCGGTGCCGCCGACGCGGACCGTAAGCGACGGCGAGTCCATCGACCTGGGCGGAAGGACGTTGCGGGTATTACACACACCGGGCCATTCGCCGGACGGGTTGTGCTTGTGGGACGAGGCGAGCCGAATGCTGCTGGCAGGTGACACGGTGCTCGCCGCCGCATTCTGGGCGCACTTCCCCGAAAGCGATATCGACGTCTTTTGCCGGACGCTGGATCGCCTGGCCGCACTACCGGTTCGACGCGTCCTGGTCGCCCATAACCTGCGGCATGAATTACCCGGTCACTACGTCGCCGAGGCGGCGGCCGCGTTCGCCGCCGTACGAGATGGCCGGACCACTCCGGTGTCCAGCGCCGACCCGTTCGGAAATACGGTGTGCCGACATGATTTCGACGGGTTCGCGATCTATTCCCCGGAGGGCGCACCATGATGGGTACCGAGATTCGGCGGATCACCGGAGTCCGGCTCGCGGGCGGCCAGCCGTGCGACGTGGACCTGGCCGACGGCGTCGTCCGGTGCCTTCGACTGTCCGATCGCGACATTGACGCGCAAGCCGGTCCCGATCACCTGCACCGGCCAGGCTGGATGCTCCTGCCCTCGGCGGTCGAGCCGCATGCCCACGTGGACAAGGCATTCAGCTGGTCACTGACGAACCCGCTTTATGGCGACCTTGAGACAGCGATCAATTGCTGGCGTACATACGCCGAACAGATGCCGGCCACTGACGTATATTTCCGGGCGCGGCGAGCCTTCAGTACCTATCTGGCCCACGGAATCACGGCCGTACGGTCCCATGTGGACCTGTTGAGTGGTCCCGATCCGCTGCGTGGGCTGGCCGAGGTGGTGCGTTTACGCGAGGAATTGCGCGATGTCATGACCATCCAGGTCGCGCTGCTGTGCTCGTCCCACAGCCCCTTGTCGCAACTGCACGAGGCGATGGAACTCGGCGTCGACGTGGTCGGTGGATGTCCACACCTGTCGCCCGACCCCGCCGCGGAAACGAAACGCCTGCTGGATCTGGCCGACCGGTTCGGACGACCGGTCGACCTGCACACCGACGAGCAATTAGGTGCCGATGTGCAGACTATCCGGCCGTATATCAGCGAAGTCGCACGTCGGGGCCTGGGCGGACGCGCCGTGGCCAGTCATTGCGTGAGCCTCGGTTCGATGCCGATGTCCGAGCTCACGCCGCTGATCGAGCAGATCCGGCAGGCCGGGCTGGGCATTGTCAGCCTGCCGATCACCAACCTCTATTTGCAGGGCCGAGCCGATCCGGTTCGCCGACCCCGCGGCATTACCGCATTGCGGGCTTTGCTCGATGCCAATGTGACGGTGGCTGCCGGCGGTGACAATGTGCGGGACCCGTTCAATCCGATGGGCCGGGCCGATCCGTTCGAAACAACGTCTTTACTCATCACGGCCGGGCACCTGGGCGCCGAGGAGGCGCTGGCCGCGGTCACCACAAATGGCCGCCGATTGCTCGGGTTGCCGCCGGCTGGACCGGCGATCGGACAACGCGCCGACCTGATGTTGGTTCGGGCCGAGACCCTCGCCGATGCGCTGGCTGGACCCGGCGATGGCCGGATCGTCTTGTATGGCGGGCGAATCGTGAGCCGAACAACCGTCCAGGTCGAGCAGGCGCACAACATGATCCCTACCCCGTGATTTCGCGGCCTGAGGAGGTGCGTATGAGCGTGCTGACCGATCGCGCGGCAGTGCAGTTCACTGGCGTTGCGAAGCAGTTCGATACCGGAACGGTGGCCCTCGCCGACGTCGATCTGTCTGTCGGCGCAGGGGAATTCGTGAGTGTGGTGGGGCCGTCCGGCTGCGGGAAGAGTACATTGCTGCGGCTCGCCTCCGGCCTGTCCCGGCCTACCGCCGGGGAAATCGCGCTCCGGTCGGACCGAATTGCCTACGTATTCCAGGATCCGACCCTGCTGCCCTGGCGCAGCGCCCTGGCCAACGTTGAATTGGTAGGCGAACTGCATCGACTGTCCAAAGCGGACCGACGGGACAAGGCCCGCGCCGCGCTCGCCACAGTCGGGCTCAGTGAATTCGAGAACCAACTCCCGGCCCAATTGTCCGGCGGGATGCGGATGCGCGTATCGCTTGCGCGCGCGCTCGTCCTGGAGCCGGACATTTTCTTCTTCGACGAACCATTCGGCGCGCTTGATGAAATCACCCGCCTGCGTATGCAGGAGGAATTGCAGCGGCTCCTGCACACAGCGACGTTCAGCGCCCTGTTCATCACGCACTCGGTCTCCGAGGCGGTCTATCTGTCCAACCGGGTCGTGGTGATGTCGGCCCGGCCTGGTCGAATCCTGCACGAGGTCGCCATCCCGTTTGACTATCCGCGGCCGGCCGAGCTGCGGTATCAGGCCGAGTTCGGTCAGCTCGCGGGCGAGGTGTCCGCCGCCCTGCTGGAGGGTCACGCATGAGCGCCAATCAAATCCTGGAACGCGACGCGTCCATTATCCGGCGCACCGCGGTACCAGCCCGAAACAACGCCGGATCGCCGGCCCGGCGGCGATTGCGGGCCATGCTCGGAACGATCGTGCCGTTGGCCGCCGCCCTGCTGGGTTTGCTCGGCACCTGGCTGCTCGTCAGCTACGTCCTGCTCAATCCGGACCGGCGCGAGATTCTGGTCCCGCCACCGCAGGAAGTACTGACCACATCATTTCTCGACTGGTCGCATGTGCAACCGATGCTCAAGGCGCTGCTGTTGGACATCGAGGTGTCGATGACGGGGCTGGTGATCGCCTCCGCGCTCGGTGTTCTGGCCGCGACCGTGATGAGCCTGGCCGGTTGGCTGGAACGCAGCCTCTATCCGTACGCCGTTGTGCTGCAGACCGTTCCGATTCTGGCGATCGTGCCGCTGATCGGCCTGTGGTTCCAGTACGGATTCAATGCCCGGGTCATCGTCGTAGTGATCATCGCGATATTCCCGATGATCGCGAATACGTTGTTCGGAATTCACAGCGCCGACCGCGGCGCCCACGATCTGTTCACGCTGAATCGCGCCTCCCGCTGGCAGCGGCTGGTCAAGTTGCAGTTGCCGGCCGCGCTTCCCTCGATATTCGCCGGGTTACGTATTTCCTCTGGGCTCTCGGTTATCGGCGCCATCGTCGGTGATTTCTTCTTCACCCAGGGCCAACCCGGGCTCGGCACGTTGCTCAACACCTACCTGTTGCGGGTGCAATCGCCCGACCTGTTCGCCGCGATCATTCTCTCGTCGCTGTTCGGCATTGTGGTATTTGCCGTCTTCACCTTCCTGTCCAAACTGGCCGTCGGTTCCTGGTACACCGGCGCGCAGTCCCGTTCGGACGACCGCTAGGCCGCGGTCTTTCACCCAGCCGGAGTTCCCCATGAAACATGCCCGCATATCCGCGCTTCTGGTCGCCGTCGGGGCGCTCAGCGCCCTCGCCGCCTGCTCCAATTCGTCCAAGACCACTGGTGATACGGCGACCAAGGTCGCTGCCGCGACCGGCGCGGACAAACTGTCCGGCGTATGCCCGTCGACCGTTGTCGCCCAGCAGGACTGGGAACCCGAGGCCGAACACGCAGGCCTGTATTCCCTGATCGGGCCTGGCTACACCATCGACACCGGCAAGAAACGGGTGACCGGCCCGCTGGTCATCGACGGAAAGGACACCGGCGTCAAGATCCAGGTCCGGGCCGGCGGTTCGGCGATTGGATTCCAAAGCGTCACCGCCGAAATGTACGTCGACAAATCGATCACCCTGGGTGCGGTCAGCACCGACGGCGCCATCGGCAGTTCGGTGACGCAACCGGTTACGGCCGTGGTGTCGCAGTTGGACAAGAGCCCGCAGATGTTGATGTGGGACCCGAAGTCACATCCGTCGTGGAAGACCATCGCCGATGCCGGCAAGTCCGGCGCCACCGTGTTGGTGGCCAAGGGTGTCGACTACGCGACGTTGTTGGAGAACAAGGGCCTGGTGAAATCCAAGCAGGTCGATCAGGGCTACACGGGCGCGCCGAGCCGGTTCGTCTCCGACCCGAAGATCGTGCAGCAGGGATTCGCCACCGCCGAGCCGTACATCTACCAACACGAAATCAAGCAGTGGAACAAGCCGGTGAAATACCAACTGCTCTCCGATATCGGCTACAACATCTATCCCGAAGCGCTGTCGGTCCGCACCGGCGACCTCAAATCCCTCTCGCCCTGCTTGAAGAAGCTCGTACCGATCCTGCAGCGGGCGCAGATCAACTACATCAAGAATCCCGGCCCGACGAATGCCCTGATCACCGAGGCGGTCCAGAAATACAACGACGGCTGGACGTACTCGACCGGCGTCGCCAATTACGCGGCCACCGCGATGAAGAAGCTCGGGATCGTGGCTGACGATGCCAGCGGACCGCTCGGCGGCATGGACATGAAGCGGGTGCAGTCCTCGATCACTACGTTCGGCCCGATCTTGCACAAGAGCGGCACCAAGGTGAAGAGTGGACTAACCGCCGCGGATATCGCGACGGATCAGTTCATCGACCGCAACATCAAGCTGGGATCGGCGAACACACGATGACGACGAGCAAGGTTCTGCCCTCGATCGGCCAGCAGGCCAGTGCCGAACTGTGCGCCCGACTGGAACGCGAGCTTGGTCCGAGCGCGATTTCCACCGACCCGACCAGGATCGAACGGCTCTCGGTCGACTGGGCCCACATGTCGCCGATATTGGCCGCGCAGTTGCCCGCCGGTCGGGCTGACGTGATTGTCACGCCAACCGCCGCCGAACAGATACCGGTGATCCTGCGGCATGCCTACGAGCTGCGGGTTCCGGTTACGCCCCGCGGCACGGGTCTGGGCAATTACGGCCAGGCAATTCCGTTGCAGGGCGGCCTCTTGCTGGACGTCAGTGCCTGCCGCGCGGTGGTCGAGATCGGAGACGGCTGGGTCACCGCGGAGGCCGGCGTACGAATGCGCGACCTCGATGCCGCGGTGCACGCCACCGGCCAGGAATTGACGATCTACCCGTCCACCAAGGGTTCGACGTTGGGCGGATTCCTCGCCGGCGGCAGCGGCGGTACCGGGTCAATCACCTACGGCACCAATGCCGACGGATTTGTGCACGCGCTCGACGTCGCGGGATGCGACGGCAGCGGCCGGATGCGGCACGTCGAGGGCGATGCCGCTGTTCCCTATGTGCACGCTTACGGCACGACCGGCATCATCGCGCGGGCCACCGTCGCTCTGGCCCCCGCGCATGAATGGGTCGGCTTCTATACCGCCTGGGATGACTACACGGCAGCGACCACCGCGATGCGCGCACTGTGCACAATGGAACCGACGCCGCGATTGATCTCGTTGGACGAGGCGGCGGTGGTTGCCTTACTTCCCGCCGATCCCGCATTGGATCCGAACCGAATCAGCGTACGAGCGATCCTGCAGGCCGATTCGGTGCCACACGCCCGGCAACTTGTCGATGAATTGGGCGGCACCGTGCTGGCTGTGCGGGGCGGCGCCAACGGCGCCGACCGGCTCACGTCCCTGTCGTACAACCATTCCACGTTCCACCTGCAAAAGAAGCTGCCGGACTATTTCCATCTCGAGGTGGGCGGCGACCTGTTGCAGAGCGATCCGGATCGGGTCCGCAGCGTTTATCCGGGAACGGTGTTTCACCTGGAGCAGTTCACCGGGCGGGTCGGTGGCATGCTGATGGCCCGCTACGAGTCGCCGGAGCAGGTGTACGCGGGGATGGCGGAGCTGGACGCGATGGGGATCTATATCCACAGTCCGCATACGTGGATCCTGGAACGCAGGCTGGACCGGGTTACCGCGGTGCTCAGCGAAATGGATCCGCTGGGGCTGCTGAATCCCGGCAAACTGCCAGCTGCATAAGGAGTTCGCATGATTCCACGCTTCATCGAGCTGTCCGGTCCGGAATCGGCGCAGCGGCTGCGCGCCGATTCCGTTGCGGTGCTGCCGCTGGGCGCGATCGAACACCACGGTCCGCACCTGCCGCTGTCAACGGATTACACGATCGCCGAGACGTTCGCCACCGCGCTGGTGGAGCAGTCCGATGTGGACGCGTGGCTGCTGCCGGCACTGGCCTATACGAAATCGGACGAGCACGCATGGGCCTCGGGCACCATCTGGTTGTCGTGGGACACGCTGATGCGGGTGCTGGTCGACATCGGCCGTTCGGTCGCCACCAGTCCAGTGCGACGGCTGGTATTCGTCAACGGACACGGTGGCAATTCCGCGCTGTTGCAGGTGGCGTGCCGGGAGTTGCGCCGGCAGTTCGGCCTGCAGACGTTTCTCATGCACCCGGGCCGGCCCGTCGATCAGGGCGGGCGGTCCTCGGCCGACGAAGAGCTGGGCATGGGTGTCCACGGTGGACGGGGCGAGACGTCGATGATGCTGCATCTGCGTCC
>JBEDUI010000236.1:0-22733 GCA_040414495.1 Mycobacteriales bacterium | reverse complement strand
TCCTCCGGACCCGGGTGGTCGTAGGTCAACGACTCGGTCGGCAACGGCAGCGCCTGGTCCTCACCGAACGGGGAGAGCGCACCGGCCGACTCGGCCGTGAACTCCGACACCGGGTGAGCGCCGGCGTCGGCCGCCGGCCAGGTCGGGTCGGTCCGCTCCAACGGCTCCTCCGCGGCGCCCCGGCGGAAGATCTTGCTACCCAGCCACACCAGCGGGTCGTACTTGCGGTCGACGACCCGTTCCTTCATCGGGATCAGGGCGTTGTCGGTGATGTGGATGCCCTCCGGGCAGACCTCGGTGCAGCACTTGGTGATGTTGCAGTAACCGAGGCCGTGCTTCTCCTGCGCATCCCGCTTACGGTCCTTGGCGTCCAGCGGGTGCATGTCCAACTCGGCGATCCGCATCAGGAAACGCGGTCCGGCGAAGTTGGTCTTGTTCTCCTCGTGGTCACGCACCACGTGGCAGGTGTCCTGGCACAGGAAGCACTCGATGCACTTACGGAATTCCTGCGAGCGCTCGACGTCGACCTGGGCCATCCGGTATTCGCCCGGCTTGAGGTTCTTCGGGGGAGCGAACGCCGGGATTTCCCGCGCCTTCTGGTAGTTGAACGACACGTCGGTGACCAGGTCGCGGATGACCGGGAAGGTCCGCATCGGCGTGACCGTGACGACCTCGTCCTCGGCGAACAGGTTCATCCGGGTCATGCACATCAACCGTGGCCGACCGTTGATCTCGGCGCTGCAGGACCCGCACTTGCCGGCCTTGCAGTTCCACCGGACAGCCAGGTCCGGCGTCTGGGTGGCCTGCAACCGGTGGATGACGTCAAGGACGACCTCGCCCTCGTTCACCTCGACGGTGAAGTCCTCCAGCCCGCCGGAATCCGAATCGCCTCGCCAGATACGGAATTGGGCTTTGTACGACGCCATCAGTTATCGGCCCCTTCCGGCAGTACGGCGAGCTCGTCGTCGGTGAAGTACTTCTCCAACTCAGAACGCTCGAACAACGAGAGCAGTTCGACCGGCAGGGTCGGGATCGGCTGCTCGGCGACGTCGATGGACTCGTCCTTCATCGAGCAGATCAGGTTGACCTTGCGCCAGTCCGCGTTCATCGTCGGGTAGTCGTCGCGGGTGTGACCGCCGCGGCTCTCCTGACGGGTGAGGGCGGCCCGGGCGACGCATTCGGCTACCGCGAGCATGTTGCGTAGATCCAGCGCCAGGTGCCAGCCGGGATTGAACTGCTGGTGGCCCTCGACCGACAGCGTGGCCGCGCGTTCCTTGATCTTGGCCAGCCGGTCCAGCGCCTCCCGCATCTCCTCCTCGCGGCGGATGATGCCGACGAGGTCGTTCATCGTCTGCTGCAGTTCCTGGTGCAGGCTGTACGGGTTTTCCCCGCCTTCGGTCCGGAACGGCGCCAGCGCGGTGGCCCGGGCAGCGTCCACATCGGACTCACTGACCTCGGGAATGTCGGTGCCGAGCGAGTCCACATAGGTCGCCGCGCCCAGGCCGGCCCGCCGGCCGAACACCAGCAGGTCCGACAGCGAATTGCCGCCGAGCCGGTTCGAGCCGTGCATGCCACCGGACACCTCTCCGGCAGCGAACAGGCCCGGCACCCGGGCGGCCGCGCCGGTGTCCGGGTCGACCTCGACCCCGCCCATCACGTAATGGCAGGTGGGTCCGATCTCCATCGGCTCCTTGGTGATGTCCACATCGGCCAGTTCCTTGAACTGGTGGAACATCGAGGGGAGTCGCTTGTGGATGAACTCGGCCGGCCGGCGGGAGGCGATGTCCAGGTAGATGCCGCCGTGCTCGGTGCCGCGGCCGGCCTTCACCTCGGAGTTGATCGCCCGGGCCACCTCGTCGCGGGGCAGCAGCTCCGGGGGACGGCGGTTGTTGTCCGGGTCGGTGTACCAGCGGTCGGCCTCCTCCTCGGTCTCCGCGTACTGCTTGCGGAAGACGTCGGGGACGTAGTTGAACATGAACCGCTTGTTCTCCGAATTACGCAGCACACCACCGTCGCCGCGCACCGATTCGGTGACCAGAATTCCCTTCACCGAGGGCGGCCAGACCATTCCGGTCGGGTGGAACTGCACGAATTCCATGTTCACCAGCGTCGATCCGGCCCGCAGCGCCAGCGCGTGCCCGTCGCCGGTGTACTCCCAGGAATTGCTGGTGACCTTGAACGATTTACCGATACCGCCGGTCGCCAGCACAATGGCCGGCGTCTGGAAAAGAATGAATCGGCCGGATTCGCGCCAGTATCCGAATGCGCCGGCAATACGGCCATTGTCCTGCAGCACATCGGTGATTGTGCACTCGGCGAAAACCTTGATGCGCGACTCGTAATCACCGGTGGCGGCGTAATCCTCCTGCTGCAGCGACACGATCTTCTGCTGCAACGTACGGATCAGCTCCAAGCCGGTGCGGTCACCGACGTGCGCGAGCCGCGGATATTCGTGGCCGCCGAAATTGCGCTGGCTGATCTTTCCTTCCGGCGTGCGGTCGAACAATGCGCCGTAGGTTTCCAGCTCCCAGATACGGTCCGGGGCCTCCTTGGCGTGCAGTTCGGCCATCCGCCAGTGGTTCATGAACTTCCCACCGCGCATGGTGTCGCGGAAATGCACCTGCCAATTGTCGTGCGGGTTCGCGTTACCCATCGCGGCCGCCGCGCCGCCCTCGGCCATGACGGTGTGGGCCTTGCCGAACAGGGATTTACAGATGATCGCGGTCCGCTTGCCGCTTTGCCGGGCCGCGATCGCCGCCCGGAGTCCGGCGCCACCGGCACCGATGATGACTACGTCGTAGGCGTGGCGTTCTAGATCGGTCATGACTTCCTATCTCCCAGCTCGGCTCAGCTGATGATGCGGGGGTCGGCGAAGGCGCCCGCGGCGAGCAGCGCGATGTAGGCGTCGGTGACGGCCAGCGTCACCAGCGTGCCCAGCGCCAGTTGCATGTGTTTGCCGTTGAGCTTGGAGACCTGCACCCAGGCCCAGTAGCGGATGGGGTGTTTCGAGAAGTGATTGAGCCGACCGCCCACGATGCTCCGGCAGGAGTGGCAGGAGGCCGAGTAGCCCCACAGGCCGAGCACGTTCACCAGCATGATGATGTTGCCCAGCCCCAAGCCGTATCGGTACGACTCGATCAAATCGATCGTATTCACCAGCGCGAGTAGGCCGGCGATATAGAAGAAATAACGGTGCGAGTTTTGCACCAACAACGGCAGTCGCGATTCACCGGTGTATTTCTTGTGCGGCTCGGCCACCGCGCAGGCCGGCGGAGATCCCCAGAACGACCGGTAGTAGGCCTTCCGGTAGTAGTAGCAGGTCATCCGGAATCCGAGCAGGAACACCAGCGAGATGATCGCGAACGGGATAATGATCGGGAATTCCGGGAGTGGCCGCCCGAACAGGGCCGAGTCCGGGGTACAGGACTTGGTCAGACAGGGCGAGTAGAACGGCGTGAGGTAGTGGTACTTGGCTACCCAGTAGTCGCGCTGCAGACAGACCCGGACCGTGGCGTAGATGACCCACGCGGTCAGGAACGTGAACGTCGCCAGGGGCTCAAGCCACCAGCGGTCGGTGCGCAGGTTGCCAGTCCCGATTTTGGCCCGACCCGGCGCCTCGACTCCGCCGGACAGCGACGCCGCTCCCCGGGCACGACGCGACGTGGTGGTGCTGGACGAGCTCATTCGATCTCCTGCTGTCGACTGGACGGGGCAAGTCGTTGCCGCCTGCGCCGCACAAACGGTGGCGCGAATCGCGAACGCCGTCTAGCATCCCGCGCCGGCCGGAAGATGGCACAGCGGGGTCGGCCGATATCTCTGTGATCTGTGCGACGTCACTGGTCGGCGTCACGCAAACGAGGACCCACCCTGGCACCACCGTAGGCTGTGAAAAGCAACCGCCAGCGCCAACCCCCTTCTGACGTACGGAGTTCCGCGTGCCCACTCGTGACGATCTGCGCAACGTCGCGATCATCGCCCACGTCGACCACGGCAAGACGACCCTGGTCGACGCCATGCTCTGGCAGTCAGGCGCCTTCACCGAACACCAGGGGGAGCAGGGCGTCGACGAGCGGATCCTCGACTCGATGGACCTGGAGCGTGAGAAAGGAATCACGATCCTGGCCAAGAACACCGCGGTCCGGTACGGCGGCACCACGATCAACATCCTCGATACGCCCGGGCACGCCGACTTCGGCGGCGAGGTGGAGCGGGCACTGTCCATGGTGGATGGCGCACTGCTGCTTGTGGACGCCAGCGAGGGACCGCTGCCGCAGACCCGGTTCGTGCTGCGCAAAGCGCTGGCCCGGCACATCCCGATCGTGTTGGTCATCAACAAGGTCGACCGGCCCGACGCCCGGATCGCCGAGGTCGTGGACGAGACCTATGAGCTGTTCCTCGATCTGGCCGAGGACGCCGACGCGCAGGACGCGTTGGACTTCCCGATCGTCTACTGCGAGGCGCGGGCCGGGAAGGCGTCCAAGACCCGCCCGGCCGACGGCGCCTCGCCGGACGCGGAGAACCTGGCCGAGCTGTTCGAGGTGATCCTGGGCGCGGTGGCGCCGCCGACGTACGACGAGGGCGCGCCGCTGCAGGCGCAGGTCACAAACCTGGACTCCTCGCCGTACCTGGGCCGGCTGGCCCTGGCCCGGGTCCACAACGGCACCATCCGCAAAGGACAGCAGGTCGCCTGGTGCCGGACCAACGGCGCCATCGAACGGGTCAAGATCTCCGAGTTGCTGATGACCGAGGCGCTGGACCGGGTACAGGTCGAGGAGGCCGGTCCCGGCGACATCATCGCGCTGGCCGGCATTCCCGAGATCACGATCGGCGAGACGCTGGCCGACCTGGAGGACCCGCGCCCGCTGCCGGTCATCACAATCGACGAGCCGTCGATTTCGATGACCATCGGCGTCAATTCCAGCCCGCTGGCTGGCAAATCCGGGAAGAAGCTGACGGCCCGGCTGGTCAAGAACCGGTTGGACGCCGAGCTGGTCGGCAACGTCTCGATCAGGGTCCGGCCGACCCAACGGCCCGACACCTGGGAGGTGCAGGGCCGCGGCGAGCTGCAGCTGGCGGTGCTGGTGGAAATCATGCGGCGCGAGGGCTTCGAGCTCACCGTCGGCAAGCCACAGGTCGTCACCCGGACCGTGGACGGCCAGGTCCAGGAGCCGTTCGAGCGGCTGACGATCGATGCGCCGGAGGAGTACCTCGGCGTCATCACGCAGCTACTGGCTTTGCGTAAAGGCCGGATGGAACAGATGGTCAACCACGGCACCGGCTGGGTGCGGATGGAATACGTGGTGCCCGCGCGCGGCCTGATCGGATTCCGGACCGAGTTTCTTACCGAAACCCGTGGCACCGGCATCCTGAACCACGTATTCGAGCGGTACGCGGCCTGGGTCGGCGAACTGCGAACCCGTCCCAGCGGCTCGCTGGTGGCCGACCGGCAGGGGACCGTCCGTTCGTACGCGCTGTTCAACCTGCAAGAGCGCGGAACGCTGTTCGTCGGTCCTGGCGCCGAGGTCTACGAGGGCATGATCATCGGTGAAAATTCGCGGCCCGATGACATGGATGTCAATCCCACAAAGGAAAAGAAGCTCACGTCGATCCGGGTGGCGACGGCCGAGGAGCTCGAGCGACTCATCCCGCCGAGGCAGCTCTCACTGGAGCAGGCGCTCGAATTTTGCCGGGAGGACGAGTGCGTCGAAGTCGCACCAGCTATCGTGCGGCTGCGCAAGGTCGTGCTGTCGGCCGCGGAACGAGCCAAGCTCCGTGGGCGACGGCCCCGACCGTGACAGCAGCCCTCTTACGAGGGGTGCACGCCACCGCGGCGCGGCAGCGCCTACCCAGGACCGGACATCCGGATCCAGGACGGGCGCCGAAGCATAGCGGGTCGGTGTGAACCCTGAGTGGGGGAGGCGGACGAGCGTCAAGCCTTTGCGGCAATTTGGGGGACTTCGCTTAGGCTGAGTGCGTCTTCGTCCGTCTGCAGCAGCGCTACGGCGACCGCTTGCAGGTACCTGTCTCGTTCGGGTTGATCCAGCGGTTACCGAATGGTCACGATCACGCGTACCGCCCGGATTGGTGGCGGGCTGTGGGTACTGTCCCCCGTCAGCCGGCACCACCGGCGGGTCTGCGTTGTCTGGCACCACAACCAGTCACGCAGGGTTGTGAACGCACCCGTTCGAGCAATCGGCGGGTGCGAAAAGTGCCATACAAGGGCGCGCCGCCCGGACATCACCGGGTAGAGCAGCCGAACGGCGGTCCGGTCAGCCCGGGCCGCCGAGCGCGACACGGAGACGAGGAGGCCCCCAGTCGTGAAAGTAAGTCGTAAAGGAGCGGTCGTGCTGGCCGCAGCCGCCATTGGCTCGCTGGCACTCTCCGCATGTGCAGGAAGCAGCAACGGTGGGGGTGGAAGCAGCAACGGGTCAAAGGGCGGCGGCTCGGTCATCTACGGCGCCGACCAGTACCCGGACAACTTCCAGCCCGACATCAACGCCGGCAACTCGACGGCGACCGCGAACGCGGTTGTCCGCGTGCTGCCGAGCGCGTTCAATACGTTGCCGAACTTCCAACCGCAATACGACAACCAGTTGCTTGCTGCTGAACCGACGGTAATCAAGCAGAACCCGTACACGGTTCAGTACAAGATCAACCCGAAGGCGTCCTGGAGCGATGGCAAGCCCATCGATGCCAACGACTTCATCTTCGCTTGGAAGGCGAACAACCCCGACGACAAGGATTACGGCGGCGCCGGGAGCAAGTTGGGCGCGAACGCCTGCCAGACGCTGGGTGGCAACCCGTACAACTACATCACCTCGGTGACCGGCTCGGACAACAACAAGACCGTCACCGCGGTCTTCTCCAAGCCGTACGCCGACTGGAAGCAGTTCTTCTCGGGCCTGCTCCCGTCGCACCTGTTCGTGAAGTCGAGCGCGGAAGCGACCTGCAAGGCGTTCAACGCGGGCTGGCCGGCCACCAAGCCGCTGCCGGTCTCCGGTGGCCCTTGGCAGATCAGCAGCGTCGACCCGAACCAGAAGATCATCACCGAGACCCCGAACAAGAAGTACTGGGGCACGGACAAGCCGAAGCTCGACAAGCTGATCTTCAAGGTCGTCTCGACCGGTAGCCAGGACCTGCAGCAGGGCCTGCAGAACAACGAGGTCCAGGTCATCTACCCGCAGCCGCAGCTGGACCTGGTCAAGCTGGTGAACGGCGTGAGCAGCGCCAAGAGCGAGACCAACTTCGGTCTGTCGTTCGAGCACATCGACTACAACCTGGAGAACCCGTACCTGGCCGACCCGAAGGTGCGGCAGGCGATCTCCATGGCGATCGACCGGCAGGACCTGGTCAAGCGGACAGTCAAGCAGTTCGACGACCGCGCATCGGTGCTCAACAACCGCATCTTCGTCAACAACCAGCAGGGCTACACCGACAACGCACCGGCGATGTACCAGAAGCCGGACGTTGCCGGGGCGAAGAAGCTGCTCGAGGGTGACGGCTACACGTTCTCCGGCAACAAGATGACGAAGAACGGCAAGCAGATCTCGTTGTCGATCGTGACCACGAGCAACAACTCGTTGCGTCAGCAGACCCAGGAGATCATCCAGAACGACCTGAAGCAGATCGGCATCAACCTGACCATCAAGCAGGTCGACGCCAACACCTTCTTCGGTGACTACAAGACGCAGGGCAGCATGAACGCCGGTGACGGCGACATCTTCCTGTACGCCTGGGTTGCTACGCCGTACCTGTCGTCGAACTTCTCGATCTACCAGTGCGTGCCGAACGGCTCCAACGGCAAGCCGGACCGCTCCCGCGAGCTGCAGAACGCGGGTCTGGGCTGCGACAAGAAGGTCGACAACCTGATGAACCAGGCGCAGTTCGCTCCGACTGAGAAGGAAGCGCAGTCGTTGTGGAACCAGGTCGACAAGCAGCTGTGGCAGGACAACTTCACATTGCCGCTGTACCAGAAGCCGACCTACATTGCGTTCAGCAAGAAGTACACGGGCATCGCGGACAACGCGACCTCTGAGGGCCCGCTCTGGAACTCCCAGGTGTGGGCGCTCAAGCAGTAAACCTCCCGACTGGGCAGGTATCTGCCCGGTGAGCCCGATGCTCCCGACGAAGCATTTCTGCTTCGTCGGGAGCATCGAGTACGGATCGTCCACAATGTTCGAGGCGCGGGTAGCCTGATTCGCGCCGCGGACCGTCGGGAGGCTGACATGCTGCCTTTCATAGTTCGACGCCTGCTGATCTCCATCGTGGTGCTGCTGGTGAGCACCTTCGGAGTTTTCGTATTGCAGGCGAATTCGGGTAACCCCCTGGCTACCCTCACGACGCGGCAGCCACCGCCGCCGCCGTCGACAATCAACGCGTTGCGTGACCAGTTGCACTTGAACGTGCCGATCCCGCTGCGCTACTTCTACTGGCTGGGCGGCGTGCTGCACGGCGATCTCGGCAAGAACATCAACGGCATTCCGGTTAAATCGCAGATCTTCGCCCGACTCGGTACCACGATCGAGTTGGTGCTGGTGGCGATGATCGTGGCCCTGATCCTGGCCGTCCTGACCGGTGTGATCTCCGCGGTGAAGCAGTACAGCGTGCTGGACTACAGCACCACGTTCGTCGGCTTCGTCCTCATCTCGATCCCGACGTTCTGGATGGCCGGCCTGCTTAAGGACGTGGCGATCCGGATCAACCAGTCGGCCGGGAGCACGATCTTCTCGTTCTCCGGACAGAGCACGCCGGACTACAACGGCGGCTTCTTCGGCAACCTCTCGGACCGGGCGAGCCACCTGATCCTGCCGACGATCACGCTGGCGTTGATCAGCTACGCCTCGTGGAGCCGGTACCAGCGCGCCTCGATGCTGGACGTGCTCAACTCCGACTACATGCGGCTGGCCCGGGCCAAGGGCGTACCGTGGCGCAAAGTTCTGGTCCGGCATGGACTGCGCACCGCGTTGATCCCACTCACCACCGTCGTGGCGATCGGCTTCGGCGCCATCATCGGTGGTGCTGTGGTGACTGAAACCGTCTTCGATTGGCATGGCATGGGCGAGTACCTCATCGAGGCGGCAAGAACGATTGATACGAACGAGATGTTGGCCTGGCTGCTGTTCTCAGCCACGGCCGTTGTCGTGTTCAACCTGATCGCCGACATCCTGTATGCGGTGCTCGACCCGAGGATTCGTCTTGGCTAGCCGGGTGCTGCGCCGAGTCTGCGCAGGAGGTGTGCGATGACGACAGTGCCCACGACACCGCAGGACGTACAGGCCGGCGCCGAGCGCGAATTCACCGTCGCCGCCCGCAGTCAATGGCAGATGGTGGCCCGGCGGTTCTTCGCCCACAAGCTGGCCATGGTCAGCTTGGTCGTCTTCATCCTTGTGGTGGCCGCCGCGTTCATCATTCCGCTGTTCATGAAGCACGGGTACCAGTACCAGGGCGAGGACCTGTCGGTCGGCCCGTCCTCGAAACATCTGTTCGGCACCGACTCGATCGGGCACGACGTGTTCGCCGAGGTGCTGCGCGGTATTCAGACCTCGGTGAAGGTCTCACTCCTGGCGATGATCGTCGGCGAAGTGATCGGCATCATCATCGGCGCGGTCGCCGGTTTCTACCGTGGCTGGGCCGATTCGGTGCTGATGCGGGCCGTGGACGTGGTCCTCACCGTTCCGGTTCTGGTGCTGGTTCTGGTGCTGTCCCGGCTCACCGGCGGCAACTGGTGGTCGATGGCGTTGATCATCGGCGGTGTTACGGCCGCACCGACCTCACGGTTGGTCCGCAGTGTGTTCCTATCGCTGCGGGAACGGGAGTACGTGGAGGCGGCGCGCGCGTTGGGCGCCACCGACAACCGGATCATGTGGCGGCACCTGTTACCGAACTCACTCGGCCCGATCATCGTGGATGCCACGTTGGCCGTGGCCGGCGCGATCCTGACCGAGTCGGCGCTGTCGTTCATCGGATTCGGCATCCAGCCGCCGGACGTGTCGCTCGGTACGTTGATCAATGACGGGGTCAACGCATCACAGACGCGGCCCTGGCTGTTTTATTTCCCCGGCTTGGCGATCATCATCGTCGTCCTCACCGTGAACTTCATCGGTGACGGCCTGCGCGATGCGCTCGATCCCACGCAGCAGAGGGTGAGAGCGTAATGAGAGAGTCCATAGACGTCACAGATGTGCGGGAGCAGGACCCGACCGCGGACGCGGCGGCCGTACTTGAGGTGGACAACCTGCAGGTACGGTTCCCCACCGACGACGGCGTCGTGCACGCCGTCCGTGGGGTGTCGTATTCGCTGCGGCCGGGCGAGGTGCTCGGCATCGTAGGTGAATCCGGCTCCGGCAAGTCGGTGACCTCGCTGGCCGTGATGGGCCTGCTGCCGCGGACCGCCCGGATCACCGGGTCGGTGCGTTTCCGGGGCCGCGAGCTGGTTGGCCTGAACGACAAGGAGATGAGCGGCGTCCGCGGGCGCGGCATCTCGATGGTCTTCCAGGACCCGATGACCTCGCTCAACCCGGTATACAAGATCGGCGTGCAGCTGGCCGAGGCGTTGCAGACCCACGACAAGGGCATGTCAGACAAGGTCGCCCGGCAACGCTCGATCGACCTGCTCGATCTGGTCGGCATCCCGAACGCCCGGGCCCGGGTCGACCAGTACCCGCACGAGTTCTCCGGCGGTATGCGTCAGCGCGTGGTGATCGCGATCGCGATGGCCAACCAGCCCGACGTGATCATCGCCGACGAGCCGACGACGGCCCTGGACGTGACCGTCCAAGCCCAGGTTCTGGAGACATTGCGTACGGCCCAGGCCGAGACGCACGCCTCGATGGTGCTGATCACCCACGACCTCGGCGTGGTGGCCGGCATGGCCGACCGGGTGCTGGTGATGTACGCCGGCAAGCCGGTGGAGACCGGCGACGTCGACGACATCTACTACCGGCCGCGGATGCCGTACACCGTCGGTCTGCTCGGCTCGCTGCCGCGCGTCGACCGCGGGGACCGGCAGCGGTTGACCCCGATCCAGGGCTCGCCACCGTCTCTGCTCAACCTGCCGCCGGGGTGCCCGTTCACCCCGCGTTGTCCGATGGCGCAGGACATCTGCGAGACCGAGGAACCGCCGCTGGAGCCGGTCGACGGCATCGGCCATTACTCGGCCTGCCACTTCAGCTCGAAGCTGATGGCCAAGGACGAGGTCGAGCCGGAGGAGATCTTCGAAGCCGGCGCGTCCACCGACGAGACGGATTACGAGGTGGAGACGTGAGCGCGACGGCAGAGTCCAGGCCGGCGCGTACGGTGCCGGGCGAGGTCATTCTGAAGGTCGAGGACCTTCGGAAGTACTTCCCGATCATGAGCAGCGGCATCGTCCGCCGGCACGTCGGTGACGTGAAGGCGGTCGACGGGGTCAGCCTCGAATTGCACCGCAACGAGACGCTCGGCCTGGTCGGTGAGTCCGGCTGCGGCAAGTCGACGACCGGCCGGGCGATCCTGCACCTGCAGCCGGCGACGTCCGGCTCGGTGCAGTTCGAGGGTCGCGAGCTAACCACGTTGAGCCAACGGCAGATGCGGCCGCTGCGCCGGGATATCCAGATCGTGTTCCAGGATCCGTACGCCTCGTTGAACCCGCGGATCCCGGTCAACTCGATCATCGCCGAGGCGCTGCACATCCACGGAATGTGGGACTCCAAGCGCAGCCCGGCCCGTATCCGCGAGCTGCTGCACCTGGTCGGCCTGAACCCCGAGCACGGGAACCGGTTCCCGCACGAGTTCTCCGGCGGTCAGCGGCAGCGCATCGGCATCGCCCGGGCGCTGGCGCTCAATCCGAAGGTCATGGTGCTGGACGAGCCGGTCTCCGCGCTGGACGTATCGATCCAGGCCGGCGTGATCAATCTGCTCGAGGATCTCAAGGAGCAGCTGGGTCTGTCGTACCTGTTCATCGCGCACGACCTGTCGGTGGTCCGCCACATCTCCGACCGGGTCGCGGTCATGTACCTGGGCAAGATCGTGGAAATCGCCGAGACCGACGAGCTCTTCGACCGGCCGGCGCATCCGTACACCCAGTCGCTGCTGTCGGCGATTCCGCTGCCGGACCCGGCCCGGGAACGGGCCCGCGAGCGGATCATCATCACCGGCGATGTGCCCAGCCCGGCCAACCCACCCTCGGGTTGCCGGTTCCGGACCCGGTGCCCGAAGTTCGCCAATCAGCTGACCGACGGGCAGCGGGAGCAGTGCATCAACACCGAACCGTTGCTGACCGATAGAGGCACCGGACACCCGGCGGCCTGTCATTACGCGGATGTCCTTGAGATTCTCTAGGTTCTGAGGCGGCGGTTGTCGCCGGCTGACTTGGAGCGTGGGAGGTCCTCGGGTGGGCGGTACGAACGAGCGGCGAATCGTGTTGGTGCACGCCCACCCGGATGACGAGTCGATCACGTGCGGCGCCACGATGGCCCGCTACGTCGCCGAGGGTGCGGCGGTCACGCTGGTGACCTGCACCCTGGGCGAAGAGGGCGAGATCCTGGTGCCGTCGCTGGCGGACATCGGGCCGGAGGGCGCGGACCAGCTCGGTGGTTACCGGATCGCGGAGCTGGACCAGGCCTGCGCCGCGCTCGGGGTCACCGACCACCGATTCCTCGGTGGCGCCGGGCATTTCCGGGACAGCGGCATGATGGGCGTCGCGTCGAATACCGCGCCGCGGGCGTTCTGGGGTACGTCGCTCGATGGCGCGGCCCGGCTGCTGGCGTCGGTTCTGGACGAGGTCCGGCCGGCGGTCGTGGTGACGTACGACGAGCGCGGCGGCTACGGGCACCCCGATCACATCCAGGCGCACCGGGTGACGATGCGGGCGGTCGAGTTGGCCTCGTGGCCGGTAGCGAAGGTGTATTGGATCGCGGTACCAGAGTCGGTACGGGATGCCGAGTTGGTGACCATGCGCACTGGCGCATCCCGGTTCACCGTTGCCTCGGACCCAGACCAGCTCGGGTTCGCGACGCCGGACGATGTGGTGACCACGCGCGTCGACGCGTCGGCGTACCTGTCGGCCAAGCGGGCCGCGATGCAGGCGCACGCCACCCAGATCACAGTGGACGGTGACTTCTACGCGTTGTCGAACGACCTCGGCCGGCCGTTGAGCGGGGTGGAGCATTTCCGGCTGGTGGCCGGTACGCGCGGCCCCGGGCACGGACCGCACGATTGGGAGGACGACCTGTTCGCCGGTCTCGACTAACCGTGTTGGCCGCATGTCGCGCCGCGCTTTCCGATCGCTGCTGGTTCGCCCCGCATCGCCGGTCGCGCTAGCCCCGCCTCGCCCGTGCTGGTTCATGATCGTGAGTGGATTTGGTACGGGTTTCGGCAGCAAATCCACTCACGATCATGGAAAAGGCGCCGGAAGGCAGTCCTACGGGTTGGTCCGACGACGGAGGCCGTGAATAGACGGGTCTCCCACACGACGTTGAGACCAGCGGCATCGGGTCGCGCCGGAAAATCCGCTGTTCGTCCTATTCGGTCGCCCGACTCCTGAGCCAGCGCCGCGCGGTCTCATGATCGTGATGGCGTTCGTCAACGTTAAGGCGACGAAAGCCATCACGATCACGAAATCCCCAGGCCCAGGGGTGCAGTCGGCGGGGCCGGTCGGTGAGGGGAATGGCCGGACGCACGGCGGTCGGCGGCGGGAGCGACGCCACATCTAAGCTGCAGTGGTGATGCGACCAGTGGACAGGGTGCTCGGTGGAGTGCTGGTCGGACTGGCCGCTTTCCTGCTGGCGGTGCTGGAATGCTTTTACGTCAACCTGCGCATCGGCGGCGTCCCGATCCCGATCGCCGCCGTAGTCGCATTGGCCGGCAACATCGCGCTGCCGTGGGCGATGGTGCGCATGACCCAAATTCGGCTGCTGGCCCTGGTCCCGGTGGCGATATGGGCCGTGCTCGCGATCATTCTGGCCGGCGGCGGCCCCGGCGGCGACGTGATCATCCCGGGCAACTGGCAGGGCATCGTACTGCTGCTCGGCGGCGCGCTCGGCGCTGTCATCAGCGTTCTGGTCGTTATGCCGCCGGGCGGACGCCCGGCCGACACACCCCGGTCCACTACGAGATCAACGGATCAGCCCAGAACGCGACCGGCCCCGAACCGGCGCGCCCCGGCCACCAACCAGCGCGGAACCAAGCGCCGCTGAGAAATCCGCTGCAGAAAATCAGTACGTACCACTGACCTTGCTCGGGTCGTAGCCGAACTCCGGCTCCTCCAGCGACGCGTTCGCGCTGACCGAGTCACCGGTGCCCGAGTCCGGGACGATCGTGACCGTCACCAGCCGATCGCCGACGTAGGCCGAGTGCGGGACCCCGTCGAGGTGTCCGCTGATCCATTGCTGCACGGCCGGGACCGGCGCCTTCGTCCCCAATGCGGCCAGCTTCGGTGCCAGATTCGTAACCCCGCGCAGATCGTCGGGTACCGAGGCGTGTGATCCCTCCAGCGTGATGTCCGAGATGCCGGCGCCGCTGTCGGTGACCTCGATCGTCGCGGTCGCTCCGGCGATCGAACCGTCCTCGTGCTTGCTGGTGAACGACGGGTCGGTGCAGGTCAAGAATTTGTGCTCGTCATCGAAGCCGAGCGGATCGCCGAACTTGCAGGTCAGCTTCTGCGCGGTCAGCTTCGGCAGCGCCTGCTCCTTGGTGAGTGGCAGCGGCTCGCCGATCGGGGAGACGGCCGGGGTGTAGCCATTCGCGATCAGCCAGCTGTCGTCGTCATTGCCCGGGACCTTGACGTAGCTTCCCCAGGTCAGCTTTTCGCCGTTGGCGGCGATGACCGCGGCGTCCTGCGCCGGTACGACGCTGGTCACCATCTGCTGGTGCATCGTGGTCCATTCCGGGGCCTGGGTCGTGCCGGCGCTGTCGATCCTGGCCATCAGCACAGTGCCATCCGGTGCTGAGAAGAACCGGATCGAGCCACCGATAACGCCGGGTACGGAGTACTGATCGCGGTGGGGCTCCTTCATGCCCTTGGAGCACAGCCGCAGATCGATGGTCTTGTCGGAGTGCCGGGTGCATTCGAAGCCGGCCGCGGTGAGGGTCTGTTGTACGTGATCGGCCTGCCCCGCCTGGTGTTTGTACGTCCCGGGCGGCATCTTGGCCGTCGGTGTGGGCGAGGCGGACTGCCCGCCTTTCGTGCTTGTGGTCGTGTCGCCGGCCGAGCCGTGTCCGCCGGTATCCCCGCCACCGCATCCCGTCGCGGCGAGTCCCAGCACGCCGACGGTCGCCAACCACACCTTGAGTTGCCGCATGCCAAGACTCCACGTATTTAAAGGATCGTTGGCTGGACTCTAATGCAAAATCCTCGCACGGCTGACTAAAGCGACAACTCGAACGTACGTGGCGTCAACTGTTCATCTTCGACTAACCATTCAGGCAAGCTGAATCCCCGTAATCATGCAGTCTTGGGTACGGAACACAACGGACCAAAACTGCATGATCACGAACGGGATCGACCGCGAGACGGGTCAGCCCAAGCCGGTCTGCGGGCCCTCCAATGCCGCGTGCACGGCGTTCACGGCGGCGTCGGGCAGATCCGACTCGACCAGCGTGGAACCGGGGAACCGGGCCAGCTCGCGCTGCAGGTCGCCGAGCGAAAGGTGGCTGATCAGCAACGCCAGCGCGGTGCTGCCCGGCGGTACGAGCTCGCGCAACTCCTTGACCTTCTCGTCCTTGATGCCGTGGTCGATGAGCTTGGCCATCAACGCGCCACCGCCGGCGGTAGCCGCGCCACCGACGAGCCCACCCAGCGGGCCACCGAGCAGTGTGCCGATCAGCAAACCCCACAGGCCACCGCCGAGCGCGCCGCGGCTGGTGGTGATGTCCGTGGTCTCCTGCACCCGGGAATGCCCGTTGGCGTCCCGGTTGATGAATACGGCGTCGTGCAGTGTGATCTTCTGATCCTTCTGCAGCCGCGCCACGGCGAGCAGGAATTCGTTCGCCTTCAACGGGTCGTCGAATCCGATGACGATCAGCTTGCGTGGGTCGTTATCCGGCATGGTGGGCTCCTCGTGGTCCGTTGCCCTTGACGCTATCTCAGCCGACCGGCTTGGCGGCCGTATCCGAATTGATCCGGTAGTGATAGCGATGGTGGGTACGGAAACCCAGCCGGCCGTACATCGCCTGCGCCGGCTCGTTCTCCTCCGCGACCTGCAGGTAGCACTGGCGGGCGCCGTTTCGTGCACCCCAGGTCGCCAGCGCCCGCATGACCTCGCTGCCCAGCCCGCGCCGGCGATGTGTCGGTGCCACCTCGACCGCGGTCACCCCGAGCCAGTCGGCGTCGACCACGGCCCGGGCCACCGCCACGGTCTGGTCGCCATCGCGCACGGAAGCGAACACCGGCAGCTTGGCACCGGTGAGGATCGGCAACGCGACCGACGGCAGGCTGTCCCCGCCGCGGTAGTGATACGCGGCCAACCACTCCGCCGACGGTTCCTCGTCCAGCGCTACCTCGACCCCGGGTTGCGCGGAGAGCTCGGCCAGCGACGCGGTCTGCACCAGGGTTGGTGAGTACGCGGTGAAGCCGGTCGCATCCAGCGCGGCATCCAACTCATCCGCGCCAGGGGAGAAGATCTGAAAACGGGCCGGCAATCCGCGCTGCGCGTACCAATTCCGCACCCGCTCAATGGCTTGCCGCACCGGCAGTTCGGGCTCGCCGAGCGGCAACACCGAGTTCGCCCGGCCGGTCCAGCCCTCGGCCGCCCGCAGCAGCCACCGGCCCAGCCACTCGGCCTCGGTCGCGGGCCAGCCGGCCGCCGCGATCTCCTCCAACTCCACCGGCTCGGTGAACCGGGCCGGGCGCGGCGGGATCGGCTTGATGCGGTGGATCTGCGCCCGCGGCACCTCGACGATCTCGCCGTTCTCGCGGCGTATCCGGACCGGATCGTCGGTGCCGACCAACTCGCCGAGCACGTCCGCGTACTGCTCCCGACCCTCGTGCGGACCGAGTCGGCGACGCACCACGACGCGGCCTGTCGCCGGACCCGTTTGCCGGACCGGATCGAGACCCATCCCGGCCACCCCCTGCCATGACACGGTTGGACTGGTGCAGCGATACTAGTTTCATAGGGTTGGAAGAACCTGATGTGTAGCGGAGAGGATCCCCGCCAGTGACCTACGTCATCGCCGAGCCATGTGTGGACGTGCTCGACAAAGGCTGCATCGAAGAATGCCCCGTGGACTGCATTTACGAGGGCAAGCGGATGCTCTACATCCACCCCGATGAATGCGTCGACTGCGGCGCCTGCGAGCCGGTCTGCCCGGTGGAGGCGATCTTCTACGAGGACGACGTCCCGGACAAGTGGAAGGACTTCTACCAGGCCAACGTCGACTTCTTCGGCGAGCTGGGTTCGCCCGGTGGCGCCGCGAAGGTCGGCCCGGTCGGTAAGGACCACCCGTTCGTCGCGGGCCTGCCGCCGCAGGTGAACGAACACTGATTTCCCCGGGCGAGAAGCTTCCTGACTTCCCCTGGGACAGCCTGCGGCCGTACGCCGAACGAGCCCGTGCGCATCCGGACGGTCTGGTTGATCTGTCCATCGGTACGCCGGTCGATCCGACGCCGCCGGTCGTCCAGGAGGCGTTGGCGGCTGCCTCGGACGCGCCCGGTTATCCGGCCACGGCCGGTACGCCGCAGCTGCGGGAGGCGATCGCCGGCTGGCTGTCCCGGCGGCACGGGGTGACCGGGCTCGACCCGACCGCGGTGCTGCCGACCATCGGCTCCAAGGAACTGGTCGCGCTGCTGCCGACGTTGCTCGGTGTCGCGCCCGGCGACGTGGTCGTGGTGCCGGAGTTGGCGTATCCGACATACGAGGTTGGGGTGCTGCTGGCCGGCGCGCAGCCGGTCCGGGCCGACGGGCTCGCGGCGCTGGGTCCGCAGCGTCCGGCCCTGGTCTGGGTCAACTCGCCGGCCAACCCGACCGGCAAGGTCCTGCCGGCCGCGCATCTGGCCAAGGTCGTGGCCTGGGCCCGGGAGCGGGGCGCGGTCGTCGCCAGCGACGAGTGCTACCTGGACCTGGGGTGGGACGAGCAGCCGGTCTCGGTGCTGCACCCGGACGTCTGCGGGGGTAGCCACGAGGGCCTGCTGGCGATTCATTCGCTCTCGAAGCGGTCGAACCTGGCCGGCTACCGGGCGGCGTTCGTGGCCGGGGATCCGCGGTTGGTGGCCCCGCTGCTGGAGGTACGCAAGCACGCAGGGCTGATCGTGCCGTGGCCGGTGCAGCAGGCGATGATCGCCGCGTACGGCGACGAGGAGCACGTCTCGGTGCAGCGGCAGCGGTACGCCCGCCGGCGCGCCCGGTTGCGGACGGTGTTGGAGGCGGCCGGTTTCACGGTCGAGCACTCCCAGGCCGGCCTGTATCTGTGGGCGACCCGCGGCGCGAACTGCTGGGACACCGTCTCGGATCTGGCCGAACGCGGCATTCTGGTCGGGCCAGGGGAGTTCTACGGCCCGTCCGGGACCTCGCACGTACGGGTCGCGTTGACCGCGACCGATGAGCGGGTGGATGCGGCGGTGGCCCGGCTGTCCGCCTGACGCTCTCTTGGTGGCAGGCCCGCGTTTTTCCGCGCGGGCCTGCTGTTTTGTGTGGGGCTTGTGCTGGTGTGCGGGCCTGCTGTTTTGTGTGGTGCCCCGCGCCTTTTTGGCGGGGGCCTGCTGTTTTGGTGCCAAGCGCCTTCTTGGCGCGGGCTGCTGTTTTTGGTGCGGCCGCTCGCGCTTTTTGGCGCGGGACTGCCGGGTTGTTGTGGCGGCTCGTGCTTCAGCGCGGGCCGTTCTTGGGCCGGCGGCCCGGCATTGGCTTTCGCTTCCGGTAGCCGATGCCGGGCGTCGAATCGCCTTCCCGGCCATGATCGTGATGCATTGCGTGACGGTTTTTGTTACGAATGCCATCACGATCACTAGATGTGGATCGTTGTCGTCGGAATCGCTTGCCCAGCTGGTGTTCCACCATGACCCGGACCGATATCCGGCCGGCGAGTCAAATTGCTCGTATACACAGATCAGGTCCGCCGCCAGTCGCCAGCGGTCCCCGCAACGCCGCGTCGCCATGATCGTGAGTGGATTTGATATCGAATTCCGTAGCAAATCCGCTCACGATCATGAACGCCGACCTGCAGGCTAAATGCAGAAAATGCGGAGGCCTTTCCAGCGAGGCTGGAATCACGCCGGAATTCTTCGAATGGGCGCGAGCTGACGATTTCTGCCGGGCGTATGTCGAGCGTGTCGTCAAATTCGGCGCGCGGCGGCCTCGGTGCGCAGGCGATCCAGTTCGACGACGAGCCGGGCCCGGTGGTGCGCGAGTCGCTGGCTAGCCGCTGGCGACGCGCCGGCCGCGCTGTGCTGCCAGATCAGCCGGCGCATCCGCTGAATCCAGAAACGCAACTCATCGTCCGAAAGCGACTGGACGTTCAGCATTGGTGGCGGTATGCGGCCGGGGAGCACATTCACCGCGTGACGATCGATGTTCATACAGTCGACTGTCACGCCGGGCTGTGTTCGATCGATGACGCCACTGTGAAGCTTCGGTAACCAGCCTCAGCCGGCCTGTTGCGTGGCGGGTTTGGCCAGCACGACGTGCACCTGGGTCTTGGTGGCGGTTTTGTCGAGCTTCCAGCTCTGAGCGTTGCGCCGCCAGACCTTGCCGGCGTAGTGCACCTCGGTGACCCCGAACCGCTGACCGTTGGCCACCGCCCAGCTGGCCACCCGCCACCCGCCCTGACTGGTAGCGACTGTGGCGTCCAGCGTGGTGGCGCCGAGCTGCGGTGTGACGCCCAGGTCGGCGATCAACTCGCTGCGGGCGGTGGCGGCGTCGCCGTGCGCCGGTTTCGGGTAGTTGCACGACAGGCCGGCCGGGCGGGCACCGGTCAATGCCTGGGACAGGCCATACGCGGTCTGTTCCCACTGGGCGTAGGCGTCGGGGTAGGCGCTGCGCTGCACGGCTTGGGCCACATCGGTCAACGGCCGGGTCCGCCAGTCACGCACTTTGACCAGCACGTCGTAGAACTTGCCGGCGGCGAACCGCGGCTGCTGCAGCTTGTCGGCCGGACCCCAGCCCTGCGACGGGCGCTGCTGGAACAGCCCGACCGAGTCGGCGTCGCCGTAGTCCAAGTTGCGCAGCTTCGACTCCTGCAACGACACGGCCAAGGCGACCGTGACCGCACGATCGGGCAGCCCGCGTTGCAGGCCGACCCCGCTGATGATCGCGGCGTTCGCGGCCTGCTCGGGCGTGAAGTCGTACGCGGCACCGACAGCGCCACAGCCGGGGGCGGCCTGGATCGGGCCACCGCCGGAAATCACCCACTGCCGTAATGCCACTACCAACAGCGCCACCATCGCGAGCGCGACGATGAGCACCACCCCGGTCCGGGCCCGCGCGGTCACGTCAACCGTTGGCGTGCAACGCCGCGTTGAGCTCGATCCCGCCGCCGGCTCGTGGCCGGACCTGCAGAGCGCCGGTGATGCTGTTCCGCCAGAACTGCAGGCCGTCCCGGCCGGAAAGCTCGCGGGCCTTGGCCACGGTGCCGTCGGGCAGCTCGATTTTCGCGCCGGCGGTGATGTAGCAGCCGGCCTCGACAACGCAGTCGTCGCCGAGCGAGATACCCACGCCGGCATTGGCGCCGAGTAGGCAGCGTTCGCCGATGGTGACCTGTTCCTTGCCGCCGCCGGAGAGCGTCCCCATGATCGACGCGCCGCCGCCGATGTCCGAGCCGTCGCCGACTACGACACCGGCCGAGATCCGGCCCTCGACCATCGAGGTGCCGAGCGTTCCGGCGTTGTAGTTGACGAACCCTTCGTGCATCACGACCGTGCCGGAGGCCAGGTGCGCCCCGAGCCGGACCCGGTCGGCGTCGGCGATCCGGACCCCGCTGGGGATCACGTAGTCGACCATCCGTGGGAACTTGTCGATGCCGTACACCGTGACCGGGCGCAGCTTCATCCGTACCGACTCGAAATCCTCCGGCGCGCACGGACCCTGGTCGGTCCAGACCACGTTCGAGAGCACCCCGAAGATGCCGTCCAGGTTCAGTCCGTGCGGTGGGACGAGCCGGTACGAGAGCAGGTGCAGCCGCAGGTACGCGTCGGTGGCGTCCTTGGGCGGCTCGGCGAGGTCGATCTCGGTGGCCACCAACTCGGTCCGGACGCGGCGCCGGGCATCCCGGGCCGGCAGCCCGGTCAGCTCGGCCGGCGGCTCCTCGCTGCGCGGCGAGTCCAGCGTGGGGGCCGGATACCAGGTGTCGAGCACGCGGCCGTCGTCAGTGATGGTGGCAAGGCCGAAGCCCCACGCGGTCGTCATCTCGCCTCCGGGCAGTCGCCGGCACCGCCGCTACGGTGGGTGCCGGGGTCGGATGTCACGCCCGTTACGGTACCGGCGTGGCCACTGTCGATCTGAGCCTGGATGCCGTGTCGCTGACCGCGGCGCTGGTCGATATCCCTTCGGTGTCAGGCACCGAAGACGCGATTACCGATGCGGTTACGGCCGCGTTGACCGATTTGCGTCACCTGCGGGTGCAGCGCGAGGGCAACGTGGTCGTCGCGCGGACCGAGCTGGGTCGACCTCAGCGGGTCTTGCTGGCCGGGCATCTGGACACCGTACCGATCGCCGACAACGTTCCGTCCACAATGGACTCTGGAGTGTTGTACGGGTGCGGAACGTCGGACATGAAATCCGGCGACGGCGTGATGCTGCGGATCGCGGCGACCGTGCCCGATCCGGCCTACGACCTGACGTTTGTCTTTTACGACAACGAAGAGGTCGCGGCCGAGAAGAACGGGTTGCGCCGCATCGCCGCCTCGCATCGTGATTGGCTCGCCGCCGACCTGGCCATTTTGATGGAGCCGACCAACGGCGATGTCGAGGCCGGCTGTCAGGGCACGCTGCGCGCGGTGATCACCACCGAGGGCCGGCGCGCGCACAGTGCCCGGTCCTGGCTTGGTACCAATGCGATTCACCTGGCCGCTCCGATCGTGAAGCGGCTGGCCGAATACCGTCCGCGTACAGTCATTATCGACGGCTGCGAATACCGCGAAGGATTAAATGCGGTCGCTATTTCCGGCGGCGTCGCGAATAACGTGGTCCCGGATATGTGTACGGTGACCGTCAATTACCGGTTCGCGCCCGACCTGGATGAGCTTGGTGCGCAGGCGCATGTACGGGAGGTATTCGACGGCTTTCCCGTCGATATCGTCGATTCGGCCGCGGGGGCATTGCCGGGCCTGTCCGCGCCGGCGGCGCAGGAATTCATTGCCGCGGCCGGTGGCGTTGTGCGGGCGAAATACGGCTGGACCGACGTATCGCGGTTTGCCGCCCTCGGAATTCCGGCGATCAATTTCGGTCCGGGCGATCCCAACCTGGCGCACACCCGCGAGGAACACGTACGTACGGAGCGAATCCTGGCCTGCGAGGACGTACTTTCCCGCTACCTGCGCGGCGCGGACTGACCCGGGCCCGGTCTGCCCGCATTTTTGCCGCTTCACCGCCCCTGCAGCGAGCGTGGCAACAGGGTGCTTTTGGGCCGCGAAAACCGTTCTGGTGTCACGCTCGCTGCACCCACGCACACCCAGCCACCCCCAAACCGCCCTGCCGCCACGCTCGCTGCGGCCAGACGCGGCTGGCCACGCGACAATCGCACTGATGTCACGCTCGCTGCACAGGGGGACGGTTTGCGGCGCGTAGACCGCCCTGCCGCCACGCTCGCTGCACCCAGACGCAGCTGGC
>JBEDUI010000235.1:0-4862 GCA_040414495.1 Mycobacteriales bacterium | reverse complement strand
TTTCTCGTGGGGCAATACGACCCGGGCCGACCCGGACATCCTGCGTACTACGTTCTCCACCAAGCTTGGCAACCCGTACCGGCTCTCCCCCAGCTCGTTGGACACGCTTCTGGACCAGCAGGCCGCGGCGACGGACGCGGCCAAACGCAAGGCGCTGGTCGACCAGGCGCAACAGCTGATCGTGCAGAACCACTACTCGATCCCGGTCGTGGAACTCACGACCGTGCTCGGCGTGTCAGCCAAGGTCCACAACCTCAATTTCGAAGCGTCGTCGCGGGTCCAGCTCTATGACACCTGGAAATCCTGATGTCCGCCGAAAGGCAGCGGTAAATGGCGCGATATCTCGTTCGGCGGCTGCTGCAGGCCGTGGCGGTCCTCTGGGCGGCGTACACGATCTCGTTCATCGTGCTCTACCTGCTGCCGAGCGACCCGGTGTCCATCATGGCCAACGGCGGTCAGGGCGAACAGAACTCGGTCGATCCGGCCCAGTTGGCGAAACTGCGGGCAGAGTACGGCTTCGACAAGCCCCTGATCGTGCAGTATGTCGATCAGCTCGGTCGGGCCCTACGCGGCGACTTCGGTCGCTCCGTCCAGAATGGACAGCCGGTCACGACGACAATTCGGCAGGCGCTGCCACAAACCCTGCAGCTGGCTGGTTTCGCGCTGGTACTGGCGATCGTCGTCGGTGGCGGCCTGGCGTTTCTGGCCACCTATACCCGGCGCCGCTGGCTCGGCGAAGCGCTGCTGGCGCTGCCGCCGGTGGGGGTGTCGCTGCCGAGCTTCTGGGTCGGGCTGATGCTCGTCGAGCTGCTGTCGTTCCACTGGCGGCTATTGCCCGCGCTCGGCAACGCCGGCTTTTCCAGCCTGGTGCTCCCCGCCGTCACGATGGCACTGCCAACGGCCGCGGTCATCGCGCAACTGCTGGCCAAGAGTCTCAAGCGGACACTCGCCGAGCCATACGTGGAAACCGCGCGGGCCAAGGGATTGCGGCCCATCACCGTCCACCTCAGGCACGCGATGCGCAATGCCGTACTGCCGACGCTGACCGTCTCGGGCATGGTCGTGGGCCATATCTTCGCCGGCTCGGTGGTGGTGGAAACGGTCTTCTCCCGCAACGGAGTGGGCCGCATTACCGCGACCGCCGTGGATTTCCAGGACATCCCGGTGGTGCAGGGCGTCGTCGTACTGGGTGCGCTGGTTTTTGTCGCGATCAATCTGGCGGTGGATCTGCTCTATCCACTGCTGGATCCGCGGATAACGGCCATTCCTACGACGGTCCGGTGAGGAGGCCGATATGAGCGAGCCTTTATTGGAGCCGTTGAGAATTCACCTCGACGTCGAGCCCGCGCCAGAGATCGACGTCGTTCGGCGCCGCGGCCGTACATTCCGTTTCCTGTTACATCGACCGGGTCTGCTGGTCGCGATCGTCATCGTTGTCCTCGTCCTGCTCGCCGCGTTCGCGCCAGGGATATTCACGTCGCAGAACCCGATTGTCGGCGTGCCGGCGCATAAGTTGCAGCCGCCAAGCCGGGCGCACATTTTCGGCACCGACGAATTGGGTCGCGATCTGTTCGCCCGGGTCGTTCACGGTGCCGCGCTCTCGCTGAAGGCCACGATCATCGCGGTCAGCGTGGCATTCGTCGTGGGCGGCCTCATCGGTCTGCTCGCGGGCTTCGTCGGGCGCTGGGTCGAGGACGTACTCATGCGGTTCGTCGATGTGTTGCTTTCCATCCCAGGGTTACTGCTGTCGCTCGCGGTGGTGACCGCGCTCGGATACGGCACGATCAAGGTCGCGATCGCGGTCGGCGTCGCCAGCGTGGCCAGCTTCGCTCGGGTCACCAGGGCCGAGGTGCTGCGGGTCCGGCAGGCGGTGTACGTCGAGGCGGCCCGCTCGATCGGCGCCCGTTGGTACGCGGTGCTTTTCCGGCACGTGCTGCCCAACGCGATCGGGCCGGCTCTCGTGCTTGCCACGTTGGAATTCGGCACCGCCATCCTCGCCGTATCCTCGCTGAGCTTTCTCGGTTACGGCGCCCAACCGCCAGCACCGGAATGGGGTTCGTTGATTTCCGACGGCCGTAACTACCTGGCGAATTCGTGGTGGCTGAGCACCTTGCCCGGCGTGGTGATCGCCGCCGCGGTCCTGGCCACCAACCGTATTTCCCGGGCATTGGACGGCGAATGGGTGAAACAGCGATGACCGAGCCATTGCTGCGGCTGGACGACCTGTCGGTGTCGTACCAGACGAGTTCGGGCCTGGCCCGGGCCGTCGACGCCGTGGATCTTGTCATGCAACCCGGTGAGGTAGTGGCGCTGGTCGGCGAATCCGGATCGGGCAAGAGCACCACCGCGCACGCGATCATCGGCCTGCTACCGGGATCCGGCCGGATCGACCGCGGTCACATCCACTTCGGCGGCCGCGACCTGGCCGCGCTCGGCGATCGTGGTTACCGCTCGGTGCGCGGACGCCAGATCGGCCTCATTCCGCAGGATCCAACCGTGTCGCTGAATCCGGTGAAACGAATCGGCGAGCAGGTCGGCGAAGTGCTTCGGGCGCACGGGCTGGCCGATCGCCGCTCGGCGCGAATCGAGGCCGCCGAATTGTTGGACCGGGCCGGACTCCCCGATCCGTTGATACGGATGCGGCAGTACCCGCACCAGCTTTCCGGTGGCATGCGCCAGCGCGTGCTGATTGCGATCGCCATCGCCGCCAGGCCGCAGCTGATCATCGCCGACGAGCCGACCAGCGCGCTGGATGTGACCGTACAACGGCAAATCCTCGACCACATCGAGGAACTGACCCGCAGCGCCGGAACAGCCGTACTGCTGATAACTCACGATCTCGCGGTGGCAGCCGATCGAGCCCAACGCATCGTGGTCATGTCGCGTGGCCGCGTGGTCGAGGTGGGACCGACCGAGCGCATCCTCGCCGACCCTCGGGACGACTACACCCGCCGGCTGCTGCGTAGCGCCCCCAGCCTCGCCCCGGCTCGCGCTCCCCGGGCCAGGGCCGTGCCCGCCGAGAGCAACACCCCACTGCTGGTGGCCGAAAATCTGGTCCGCGAATTCGCCCTGCCCCGTGCTCCCGGCCGTCCGCGGACGATCCGCGCCGTCGACGACGTCAGCTTCAGCATCGGTCGCGGTGAAACCCTTGGTCTGGTCGGCGAATCCGGCTCCGGGAAGTCGACCACCGCCCGGCTCGTACTGCGGCTGACCGATCCGGATTCCGGCCACATCCGTTTCGACGGCGAGGACGTCACGACGGCGAAAGGGCAACGGTGGCGGGCGTTGCGCCGGCGTGCTCAGATCATTTACCAAAATCCGTACGCCTCAATGGATCCGCGGCAGACGATCGAGGAGATCATCGCCGAGCCGCTGCGGGTCTTCAAGGTGGCCGACCGGTCCGGGCGTCGGGCCCGCGCCCGGACCCTGCTCGACCGGGTAGCGCTGCCGGAGTCGGTAGCACGGCGCAAGCCGGCCGAACTGTCCGGCGGGCAGCGACAGCGGGTTGCCATCGCCCGCGCCCTCGCCCTGACCCCTGACCTCGTGGTCTGCGACGAACCGGTGTCGGCGCTCGATGTCTCGGTGCAGGCGCAGGTGCTCGAATTGCTCGTCGAACTGCAGGCCGACAGTGGGTTGAGTTACCTGTTCATCTCGCATGACCTCGCCGTGGTGCGTCAGATCGCCCATCGGGTGGGCGTAATGCGGGCCGGGCGCCTGGTCGAACTCGGTTTCACCGCCGACATCTTCGACGCTCCGGCGCAGGACTACACCCGCGAATTGCTGGCCGCCATTCCCGGCCAGCGATATGCGAAGTGAGGCGCGAATGCCATCGGCCCGAAAAAGGCGGCAGCAAATCAGATCGTCATTGACATCGGCTCCTGAAATGAATTTTCCGCACCCGATCCGGAATATGTGCCAGCGGCGATGAACTTGTCCTATGGCACGGTGTCCGCCCAATCGAAGGGTTTGGGAATGTCTGATACCAGGCTTCTTCTGGCGCTTGAAATCGACGGCGACGGCGCCCATCCGGCGGCCTGGCGCCGGGCGCAGCACGACCCCGACCAATCGTTTTCCCCCGCCCGCCTGCGGAGCGTGGCGCAGGTCGCCGAACGGGCCGGGTTCACCTTGGTGACCATCGACGATGATCTGCTGCCACCTGGTCGTTCTCCCAATCCCGTCGGGCGAATCGGGGCGGTTGAGCGGGCGGCGTTCATCGCCGAACTGACCAGCGTGTTGTCGGTGGCGCCCACGGTTTCGACGACCTACACCGAGCCGTTCCACGTCTCCTCGCAGCTCGCGTCGATCGACCACATCGCCGCCGGGCGGGCCGGATGGATCGTGACGACCAGCCCCGACTCCGACTCGCCCCGCGCCTGGGGCCGGCCCATTGTCAGCGGCGAGACTGCGCTACGGCGGGAGGCGGCCGACTCGGTCCAGGTGGTCCGCGAGCTGTGGGATTCCTGGGAGGACGACGCGGTGATCCGCGACGTCGCCTCCAGCCGCTACCTGAACCGCGACCGGTTGCACTACATCGACTTCGTCGGCGACACGTACTCCGTCAAAGGACCGGCCATCGTGCCCCGGCCGCCCCAGGGCCAGCTCGTCGTCCTCGCCCCGGCCGGGCTGCTCGCGCCCGAGCAGGTCGACGTCGCACTCCTGGCGGCCCCGGATGTCCCGACGCTACGAGGCGCCGCCGCGAATAATGGGGCCGCGCGGACATTCGCCGAAGTGGAGGTGGCGCTCGATACGCCAACCCAGACCGGAGCCGCACGGGTCGCGGCGCTGCAGGCGCACGGGCCCTGGCCGGATCGGGGTCGGCTCCGCTACGTCGGTGACGCGTCCGGCTTCGTGGCATTACTGCA
>JBEDUI010000234.1:0-12750 GCA_040414495.1 Mycobacteriales bacterium | reverse complement strand
AGCCGGGCGACCAGTGCGGTCAACGTACTCTTGCCGCAGCCGACCGCCCCCACGATCGCGACCGTTTCGCCCGGCTCGACCGCGAGGTTGATGTCGTGCAGCACCGGAGTGTCGCTGTCCGGGTAGGTGAACGAGACGTTGTCGAAGACCAGCCGACCGGTCGCGTTGGTCAGCGGGGTCGCGCCGGGACGGTCCACGATCGCCGGCTCGGTGTCCAGCACCTCGTAGATCCGGTCGGCCGCACTGATCGCCTCCTGCGCGTTGGCCAGCAGGTAGCCCATCGATTCGATCGGCCAGATCATCAGCTGGAACAGGGCGCTGAACGCGACCAGCGTGCCGAGCGTCAGCGTCCCGTGCGCGACCGCGATGCCGCCGACCAGGATGATCACGGCCAACACGATCTGCGGGTGCGCCTCGATGATCGCCCAGATCAGCGCCAGCGTGTGCACCTTGTCCATCTGGAAGTTGCGCAGGTCGCGGGCCTTCGCCTCGAACCGGCCGCCGACCAACCGGCGCCGGCCGAACGACTTGATCACCCGGATGCCCAACGCGGCCTCTTCGGCGGCGGTGGCGATCTCACCCTGCTGGTCCTGCACCCGCCGCGCCTGCCGCTTGTAGACCCGCTCGAACTTCAACGAGATCGGGGCCAGCGGCACCGACAGCGCCGTAGCCAGAATGCCCAGCGGCGGGTACGTCCAGATCAGCATGATCGAGACGATGATGAACGTCGCGCTGTTGACGAAGATGAAGACCATGCCGAACCCGACGAACCGCCGGATCGTGGACAGGTCGGAGGTGGCGCGGGAGAGCAGCTGACCGGACTGCCAGCGGTCGTGGAACGCGACCGGCAGCCGTTGCAGGTGTCCGTACAGATCGCGCCGGATGTCGGACTCCAGCCCCAGCGAGGAGCCGACCAGCCCCCACCGCCGGAGGAAGATCAGGAAGGCCTCGGCCGCACCGAACAGCAGCGCCAAGAGGCCGAGCGGGAGGATCGCGCCGCGGTCGTGATGGCTGATCGGGCCGTCGATCATCCGCTTGGTCAGCAGCGGAATGGCTATGCCGACCAGAGTGCCGATCATCGCCGCCGCCGTGGTGAGCAGGATCTGCGTGCGGTACGGACGGACGTAGCTGCGAATACGCCAGAGGGACGAGATCTGGGAACGTGGGCGAGTCAAGGTCATGGCATGAGCGAATCTACCGCCGGCCCGCGACAGAATTCACTTCATTATCTCGCCCAGCGAACTTATTACGTTCTCGAATTGCCTGTCGTATAAGGACTTCAGCGCTGAGACCGGGTGCCGAATACGATGTCGTCCCACGACGGCACCTTTGGTTTACGGTTGCGGCCCGATTTGCGGGTGTCCGGCTCGGCGGCTTCGCTTTCGGTCGATTCGTTCGCGTCGCTGGCCGCTACCGGCTCGTCCTTTACCGGCTCCTTCGCCGGCACCGGTGCCGGGCTGCGCGGTTCGTCCTCGTCCGCCGCCGGGGCGGCCCAACCGTACGGTTCGGAGCTGGGCCGGGACAGCCGCTCCGGCTCCATCCGGTTTTTGTTGGCGCGGGCTGACTCGAGCGTCCGGTCGCCGCGCTCCGGCTTGGCTGCGCGGGCCGGCTCGGTCCGGTTTGCGCTGCCATTCGCCGGGCGGTCGTTGGTACGAGTTTCGCGCCGATCTGTGGTGCGCGATTCGCGTCGGTCGCTGGTGCCGGTTTCGCGCCGATCGTTCGTACGGGTTTCGGGTCGGTCATTGGTACGGCTCTCGCGCCGGCCGTTCGTCGGGGTCTCGAGCCGCTCATTGGCACGCGCCTCATTCGTACGAGCCCCGCGCCGATCCGTACGAGTTTCGCGGCGATCGCTGGCAGGGGTCTCGCGGCGATTCTCGCGGGACCGGTCGGGCTCGTCGCGCTTGGGTCGCGGGCGCGCCTGCTGCTCGGACCAACGCTCGGCCGGCCGGGCGGCCGGCTCTTCGTCGGCCTCGTCGTCGGGTACGAACGGCACCGCGGCGATCGGCCGCCGCCGGGGTTGCTCGGCCTGCAGTTCCGCGGCCAGGTCGTCGGCCGGGGTGAGGGTGCGGCCGGCCAGGTCGAACGACCACTGGGCCTGGCGCGGGGTCTTACCCGCCATCCAGGCCAGCGACAGCCACCAGGTCCCGTCCTCGCGGCGGTAGGCATCCCAGTCCGCGGTCTCCGGGTCGACGCCCTGCCGGGTCAGCCGGTCGTCGACCTGCTCGCCCAACATCAACGCGCCGTCACTGCGCCGGATCCGGGTCCGCCGCGCCTCGACCGTCACCTGCTCGCGCTCTTGCAACACCGGGTAGGCGAAGCGCATCACCCGCTGCAGCGGCGCTTTCGCCGCGGCCGCGACCTCTTCCGGACTTTCCCCGGCTCGGATACGGGCCTGGATCTCGCGCGGCCGCAACGTGCTTTCCAACTCGATCTCGATCTGACCCAGCCGACTGCGGTCACCGCGCGACGCCGCCCGGACGCGCTCGTCGATCGGCAGCAGAAATTGCTCGCGTACGTTCGATGTGTCTTGCAGTAGCAGGTGGGCACCGTCGTCGGATACGCCGACGAAATGCAGCTTGCGCATGCCCCGGGCCCCCTGTCTGTCCTCGGCCTGTAGTTCACCCGGTGCCATAAGCAGCCGTGCGGCCGCCCCGAAAATCGCGCACGTGCCCGGCACCGACGAAACACGCGCCCCGACCCTACGACAGGACGGCACGCCTACTAAACAGGCGCGCGGCGGGCGCGGCGCGCAGATAACGACCCAAGAGAAATTTGATTACGCGCACGAACGTACTGATTACTCGTACCAGTCGATACGGCTGCGAGCTACAACCGGCCGACCACAAAATCAATACAGGCGGTGAGCGCGGAAATATCGTCCGGGTCGACGGCGGGGAACATACCGATCCGCAGCTGGTTGCGGCCCAGCTTGCGGTATGGCTCGGTGTCCACGATTCCGTTGGCCCGCAGCACTTTCGCGACCGTGGCGGCGTCCACCGAATCGGCGAAGTCGATCGTGCCGACCACCTGCGAACGATGCGCCGGCTCGGCCACGAACGGCGTCGCGTATTCCGAATTCTCCGCCCACCGGTACAGCCGGCCCGAGGAATCGGCGGTACGGCCGACCGTCCATTGCAGACCGCCGTTCCGCAGCATCCAGTCGATCTGATCGGCCAACAGCCACAGCGTTGCGATGGCCGGGGTGTTGTACGTCTGGTCCTTCACCGAATTGTCGATCGCCGTCGGCAGGTCGTAGAACGGCGGCACCCAGCGGTCGCTGGCGGCGATTTCCCGGACCCGTTCCAGCGCGGCGGGGGAGAACAGGGCCAGCCACAGGCCGCCGTCGGCGGCGAAGTTCTTCTGCGGGGCGAAGTAATAAACGTCGACGTTGTTTGCCTCCACCGGCAGCCCGCCGGCGCCGGAGGTCGCGTCGATGACGACCAGCGCGTCGGCGTCCGCGCCCTCGACCCGGGTGATCTCGGTCATCACGCCGGTCGAGGTCTCGTTGTGCGGCCAGGCGTACACGTCGATGCCCGGCTCGGCCTTGGGCTCCGGCCGGGTGCCTGGCTCGCTGCTGATCACGGTCGGTTCGCCCAGGAACGGCGCGTCCCGGGTGACCGCGGCGAACTTCGAGGAGAATTCGCCGAAAGCCAGGTGCTGGGCCCGATCGCGGACCAGACCGAAAGCGGCAATGTCCCAGAACGCGGTGGCGCCGCCCAATCCGAGCACGACCTCGTACCCGTCCGGCAGCGAGAACAACTCCCGCAGGCCGGACCGGATCGAGCCGACCAGGTTCTTGATCGGGGCCTGCCGGTGCGAGGTGCCCATCAAACCGGCGCCCTGCGCCGCGAACGCGGTCAACGCCTCCGGTCGCACCTTCGAGGGGCCGGAACCAAATCGGCCGTCGGCAGGCTTGAGGTCAGTCGGGATCAGGATCTGCGCTACGTCGCTCACGTCGTGAAGTCTCTCAGCCGATGTCGGTTGGTATCGCCTGACCCGCAGGGCCGGATCAGGTCGTTTCGATCTCGTCCCAGCCGTCGATTTCTTCCGGCTTACGCGGCCCGGGTCCTACGTAGAGGGCCGAGGGCCGCACCAGTTTGCCGAGCCGTTTCTGTTCCAGTACGTGCGCGCTCCAGCCGCCGGTACGGGCGCAGGTGAACATCGCCGGCATCATCGTGGTCGGCACCTCGGCGAAGTCCAGCACGACCGCGGCCCAGAACTCGACGTTGGTCTCGATCGGCCGTTCCGGGTGCCGTTCCCGCAGCGCCTCCAACGCCGCCGCCTCCAACGCCAGCGCCGGTTCGTACCGCTTGGCGCCCAACTCCTTGGCCGTGCGGCGCAGTACCCGGGCCCGCGGATCCTCGGCCCGGTAGACCCGGTGACCGAAACCCATGATCCGGCCGTGGCCTTCGACGATGTCCCGAATGACCTTCTTGGCGTCGCCGGTCCGTTCGACCGCTTCGATCATCGGCAGTACACGGGCCGGCGCACCGCCGTGCAGTGGACCGGACATGGCGCCGATCGCGCCGGATAGCGAGGCTGCCGCGTCCGCGCCGGTCGAGGCGATGACCCGCGCGGTGAACGTCGAGGCGTTCATGCCGTGCTCGGCCGCCGAGACCCAGTAGGCGTCGACCGCGGCGACATGCTGCGGGTCGGGCTCGCCGCGCCATCGGACCATGAACCGCTCGACGATCGTGGAGGCCTCGTTGATCCGCGCCTCGGGGACTGCCGGCTGGCTGATCCCGCGAGCCGACTGCGCCACATAGGACAGTGCCATCACCGAGGCTCGGGCCAGGTTGTCCCGCGCCTCGGCGTCCGAGACGTCCAACAGCGGTTTGTAGGCCCAAATCGGCGCCAGCATGGCCAGTGCGGCCTGCACATCTACTCGTACATCGCCGGTGTGCACCGGTAGTGGGAATGGCTCCGCCGGTGGCAGGCCCTTGCCGAACCGGCCGTCAACGAGAAGCGCCCACACGTCACCGAACGTCACGTGCCCGACGAGATCCTCGATATTGACGCCGCGATACCGCAGAGCACCGCCGTCCTTGTCCGGCTCGGCGATTTCGGTCTCGAATGCAATGACTCCCTCGAGACCAGGCTTGAAGTCCGCCATCGATCCTGCTCCGATCGCTCGTCGTTGACACGCCCTGCCGCTTCGGATGTAGGACCCATTCTTACCTACCGGTCAGTAGACGGGGAAACGGCGGTTGCCCCCGTTCCGGCAATCTGTCGTTGCAATCTCGTCTCGGTCGCGCGGCCGGATCCGGCCCGTCGCGATACTGACAGCGATCACGGTCAGGAGCTGTACACGCCCTGGCCGAAAAGACCGGTTACGATGTGCGAAATCGTTAGTTTGCCGAACGAGGCGGAGGGTGGAGGTCGCGGTGCAGCGGGACCCGGCCGGCGCTGACCACCTCGCGGATATGCGCCGTTCCTACCAACGTTCCGGGCTCACCGAAGCCGACCTGGCGCCCGGCTGGGCCGAACAGTTCGGCCGGTGGCTGGACGAGGCGATCGAGTCGCTGGCATTTCCGGAGCCGAACGCGATGGTGGTCGGTACGGCCGATGCCGCCGGGACGCCGAGCGTACGTACCGTTCTGCTCAAGGGGTACGACGAGCGCGGCCTGGTCTTTTTCACCAATTACGACTCGCGCAAGGGCCGGGCGTTGGCCGAGAACCCGCGGATTTCGGCCGTATTTCCGTGGTATGCGCTGGAGCGGCAGATCCTCGTCGGCGGCACGGTCGAGCGCACGACGCGGGCCGAGTCCGAGGCGTACTTCCACTCCCGGCCGTACGGGTCGCAGGTCGCGGCCAGCATCAGCCAGCAGTCCGCCGTAATTCCGGACCGGGCCTGGCTGGAATCCGAACGCGATCGGTTGGCCGCGGCGCACCCGGACACCGTGCCGCTGCCGGACTTCTGGGGTGGCTTCCGGATCGTGCCGGAAACGGTCGAGTTCTGGCAGGGCCGGGAGAACCGATTGCACGACCGGCTGCGGTACCGGCGTACCGGCGAGAATTGGTTGATCGAGAGGCTGGCGCCCTAACCACATGGCATCGAGCCTTACGACCCGCTTGCGCGGGCTCGCCGTCGATACCCGTCCGCTTTCCGTACCCGCCTTCCGGCGGCTCTGGGCCGGCCAGATCGTGACCGTGATCGGCAACCAGATGACCCAGATCGCGGTGCCGGTGCAGGTCTATTCGATCACCCATTCCTCGCTCGATGTCGGTCTGACCTCGATCATCGCGTTGGTGCCGTTGATCGTCTTCGGGTTGTACGGCGGCGCGATCGCCGACGCGATGGACCGGCGCAAGTTGCTGATGCTGACCGGTGTCGCGTTGGGGCTGACCAGCGTCGTGCTCTGGGTCCAGGCGCTGATTCACGGCTTGGCCTCACTGCCTCTGCTGTGGTCGCTGGTCGCCATCCAGTCGGCGTTGTTCGCGATCAACTCGCCGGCCCGCAGCACGGTCATTCCGCGGCTGGTCCGGCCCGCCCTGGTGCCGTCGGCGAACGCGCTCAACCAGATCGTGCAGAGCACCGGCGTCATCCTGGGTCCGCTGATCGCCGGTGTACTGATCGACGCCGGCGGCCTGCCGTGGGCGTACTTCGTCGATGCGTTGACGTTCATCGTCGCGATCTACACGATCGTGCGGCTGCCCTCGATGGTGCCCGAGGGCGCCCGGCGGGCCGGCATGTCTTCGGTCATGGAGGGCCTGTCGTACGTGCTGCGTCGGCCGATCGTGCTCACCTCGTTCCTGGTCGACATCATCGCGATGGTCTTCGGCTGGCCGCGGGCGTTGTTCCCGCAGTTGTCGGCCACGGTCTTCGGCGCGGGCGGGTTGGGTTGGCTGTACGCCGGGTCGTCGATCGGCGCGCTGGTGGCGGCGGTGTTCGGCGGCTGGCTGACGCGGGTCCACCGGCAGGGTCGGGCGGTGCTGTTCGCGATCGTGGTGTGGGGCGTGGCGATCGCGATGTTCGGGCTGACCCACAACCTGGCCCTGGCCGTACTCTTCCTGGCCATCGCCGGCGCCGGCGACATGGTCAGCTCCGTATTCCGTAATTCGATCCTGCAGACCGCGAGCCCGGATGCGATGCGGGGTCGGCTGCAGGGTGTGTTCACGGTCGTGGTGACCGGTGGTCCGCGGCTGGGCGACCTGCGGGCCGGCGGGTTCGCCGCCGTCAGCTCGCCGGCGGTGAGTTCGGTTGCCGGCGGTGCCATGGTCATCGTGGGCATCGCGATCGTCGCGGTCCTGGTGCCCTCGTTCCGCCAGTACGACGCGCGCAACGCCACCGCAATGGCCGAGGCCGACCAGCCCGAAGGCGAACCGGCCGAGACCGCCTGACCGATACGGTGTTCCCGTGATTGATCTTCAAGCGCCTTCCGGTCGCCAGTTCCCGATCTCCGCTGCCGGTCAGCATGCTGTGGTCGTCGAGGTCGGCGGCGGTGTGCGGGAGTACGGGACGCAGTCGCGTCCGGTGCTCGCTGGCTACCCCGAGTCCGCGATGCAGCCGCATTCGGCCGGTGCCGTGTTGGTGCCGTGGCCCAACCGGGTGGCCGGCGGTCGGTACTCGTTCGACGGCACCGACTACCAGCTCGGATTGACCGAGCCGCCCCGCGCCAACGCCATTCACGGGTTGGCCCGCTGGGTGCGGTGGGAGCTGGTCGAGCAGACCGACGATTCGGTCGAGCTGGCCTGCGATCTGCCGCCGCAGATGGGGTACCCGTTCCACGTCCGTACCTCAGTGCGCTGGTCGGTCGGGCCGGAGGGCCTGCGGGCCGACCACCGAGCCCGGAACCTGGGCGAGCAGGCCGCGCCGTTCGGGCTGGGTACTCACCCGTACCTGCACCTGGGCAACGCGGCCATCGCGCAGACGTCACTGCGGCTGCCGGCCGCGACCCGACTGCTTGTCGACGAACGCAACCGTCCGGTCGGCCGCGAGCAGGTCGCCGGCACCCCGTACGACCTGCGCACCGGACCAGGCCTGGGCGAGCTGAGCCTGGACACCGCGTACACCGACCTGGACCGGCGCAGCGACGGGCGGGCCAGCGCGGTCCTGCGGCTACCCGACGGCACCGGGACCGAGGTCTGGATGGACGGCTCGTTCGGATACCTGCAGGCGTATACCGCGCCGAACTTCGCCGCTGGCATGCAGGCGGTCGCGGTCGAGCCGATGAGCTGCGCACCGGATGCGTTCAATTCCGGCGACGGACTCGTGGTGCTCGGCCCGGGCGAGGAATGGTCCGGCTCCTGGGGAATGCGGCCGACTGAGGCCTGATATCAAAGCTCGAATAAAACCGGGGGCGGAATGCTGGAATTCGACGACGTGGCCAAGCGGTACGGCGCGACGATCGCGCTGCACGGGCTGAGCTTCGCGGTCAAGCCGGGCGAGATGTTCGGCTTCGTGGGCGCCAACGGCGCCGGCAAGACCACGGCCATGCGGATCGCGTTGGGTGTGTTGGCGGCTGATCGGGGCGAGGTCCGGTGGGCCGGGTCGCCGGTCGATTTGGCCGCCCGGCAGCGGTTCGGCTACATGCCGGAGGAACGCGGTCTCTACCCGAAGATGCGGGTCGGCGAGCAGCTGGCGTATTTCGCCCAGCTGCACGGGTTGAGCCCGGCCGCCGCGGTCCGGTCGGCGCAGGAGTGGACCGAGCGGCTCGGCGTGGCCGCTCGCCGCGACGACCCGGTCGAGAAGCTGTCGCTGGGCAATCAGCAACGGGTCCAGTTGGCCGCCGCCTTGGTGTACGACCCGGAGGTGCTCATCCTCGACGAGCCGTTCTCCGGTCTCGACCCGGTCGGTGTGGATGCTTTGGCCGAGGTGCTGGTGGCCAAATGCCGTGAAGGTGTCCCGGTCATCTTTTCCAGCCATCAACTCGAATTGGTGGAACGACTCTGCGGCTCGGTCGGCATCATCAACTCCGGCCAGCTGGTCGCCTCCGGCTCGGTCGAGGACCTGCGCAACCGCAGCGGCCGTCGGCTCCGGGTCGTGGTGCCGGATGCCCAGCCGGGCTGGGCCGATTCGATCCAAGGCGTACGGCCGATTTCCCAGCAGCCGCCGGAGTACATCTTCGAGCTGAGCGAGGACGCCGACGACCAGGCCGTACTGGCGGCCGCGGTACTGACCGGTCGGCTCGAGCACTTCAGCCGGGTCGCCCCGACCCTCACCGAACTGTTCCGCGAGGCCGTCTCACCCGAGGCCGCGCCCACCGAGAGGCAGCCGGCGTGACCATGGTGAACCTGATCGCCCGCCGCGAGATCACGACCCGGACCCGGGAACGCAGCTTCCAGATCTCGGTCGCGGTGACGTTGATCATCATCGTCGGCGTGATCATCATCCTGAAAGTGGTGAACGGCGGGACCAAGCACTTTGACGTGGCGGTCAGCGGTCCGCGCTCCGGCGCGTTGGCGGCGGCGCTCACGCATGCGCCGCTGCCGGACAAGACCACGGTCAAGGTCAGGACGTACCCGAGCTCGACCGCCGCCGCTGCTGCCGTACACGACGGAAAGGCGGACGCCGCGATCGACGGCGGCCCGACCGTCGTGGTCAAGTCCAACCTGGACTCGAAGCTGCAGACGATCCTGAACTCCGCCCGCGGCTCGGTGATCGTGAATCAACGGCTGCAGCAAGCCGGGATCGACCCTGCGGCGGTGACCAAGGCGCTGAACGTACCGGCGCTGTCCGTACACAAGCTGACCGGCGGCGGGAAGAACGCCGACGCGAAGAAGGCGATCGCGTACATCGGCGTGATCCTGCTGTACGGACAGCTGATCGCGTTTGGCATGTGGGTCGCGATGGGCGTGGTCGAGGAGAAATCGAGCCGGGTGGTCGAGTTGCTGCTCTCCACGGTCCGGCCGTGGCAGCTGCTGGCCGGCAAGATCATCGGCGTCGGCCTGGTCGGCTTCGCGCAGTTGCTGCTCACCGCGGTGGTTGGTCTGATAGTCGGGCGGGCCACCGACATGATCACGCTGCAGGCCGGCGTGATCGGCACGGTGCTGGACGTGCTGGCCTGGTTCGTGCTCGGGTACGCGTTCTATGCCTGCGCGTTCGCCGCGGCCGGGTCGCTGGTCTCGCGGCAGGAGGAGCTGCAGAACACCGTGAGCCCGCTGTCGCTGCTGCTGGTGGCGAGCTTCGTACTCTCGTTCCAGGCGATCTCCAACCCCGGTGGCGGTCTGGCCAAAGTGCTGTCGATCATCCCGCCGTTCTCGGCCATGATCATGCCGCCGCGGGTCGCGGCCGGCGACGTGCCGGCCTGGCAGATCGCGGTGGCGGTGGCGCTGATGTTGGTGGCGATTCTGGCTCTGGTCCGGCTCTCGGCCCGGATCTACGCTGCGGCCGTGCTGCGCAGTGGAGCGCGGGTGCGGTGGTCGGAGGCGCTGGCGCGCTGAAATCCCGTCGTAACCTGGAATGCGGCTGTGTAAGACTCCGCTGACGTCCTAGATCGGAGTCGGCTGGAGTCAGGAGGATTGTGTGGTACGTAGCCGTGTGCTGATCTTTGACGCCGACGACACGCTCTGGGAGAACAATGTTCTGTTCGAGCGCGCGCTCGATGATTACGTCGATTGGCTGGCGCATCCGTCGCTGGATGGCGACCGCATCCGGGCCATCTTCCGCGAGATGGAGGCGGCGAATCTGGTCGCGCACGGGTACGGCAGCAAGGTTTTCCTGCGTACGCTGGCCGATTGTTTCTCTCGGTTGATGCAGCGGCCGGCGAATGACCGTGAACTGCGGCGGATCGACGAGTTGACGGTGGCGCTGCGCGAGCAACGGGTCGAGCTGATCCCGGGCGTCGCCGACACCCTGGACACGTTGGGCCGTCGCTATCGGCTGCAATTGCTGACCAAGGGCGACAACGACGAACAGCAGCGCAAAATCGACGCATCCGGGCTGGTCCGGTTTTTCGACGCCGTCGATATCGTGCCGGAAAAGCACGTTGACGCGTATCGCCAGCTGGCCAAGGATTACGGGCTGCCGGTCGATGAAACCTGGATGATCGGGAATTCCCCGAAATCCGATATTCTCCCGGCCCGCGCCGCCGGAATGAACGCTGTTTTCATTCCGAACGCCAATACCTGGATTCTGGAGCAGACGGAGCTTGATCCGGCCGACGCCGGCGTACTGCGCCTGAATTCATTCACGGAACTGACAAATCACTTCTAATCTTTGATTTCAGCCAGGCGTTTCAGTGCTTCGGACCGTTCGTCCGCGTGATCGACTATCCGATGTGGATAGTTTGCGGGCGGATTCGTGAGTTTCCATGGCTCGTGAATTGCGGCGCCTTCGATGCTGGCCAATTCCGGGATGTAACGCCGGGCGTATTCGCCGTCCGGATCGAATTTCCGGCCCTGCGTCACCGGATTGAAAATGCGGAAGTACGGCGCGGCGTCGGTGCCGCACCCGGCCACCCACTGCCAGTTGTGCTGGTTGGAGGCCAGGTCGCCGTCGACCAGGTGGTCCAGGAACCAGCGCGCTCCGCGGGTCCACTCCTGGTGCAGGTCCTTGACCAGAAACGACGCGACGATCATCCGGACCCGGTTGTGCATCCAGCCTTCGGCCAGTAATTGCCGCATTCCAGCGTCCACGATCGGATAACCAGTTCGCCCGTAGGCCCAGGCCTCGAAGGCCGCATTGTCGCTGTCGTAGCGCATTTTGGCGAACCGTGGCTGGTAGTAGTCGCGAGCCGAATCGGGCTGGTGCCAGAGCACGTCGGCGTAAAACTCCCGCCAGGCCAGCTCTTTCCGGTACGTCTCGGCGCCCGGGCCGTGCAGGTCGGCCAGCAGGCTCCGCGGATGGACGCAGCCGAATTTCAGGTACGGCGACATCCGGCTGGTCGCCGGGTGGGCGGGGCGGTCCCGGCCGTCCGGGTAGCCGGCCACGTCGAATTCGCGCCACTGTTGTTGAGCGGCCTGTTCGCCGCCGTTGGGCAGGTGCATTCCTTTTGGCAGCGCGGGATCGGCCGGGATGCCGGTCGAGCGAACGCCGTTCGCCCAACGGATCCCGTCCGGGTCGGCGGTTGGCGCGGGCGTGGGCCAGCCGTGCCGGCGCCAGGCCTGGTAGAACGGCGTGAATACCCGGAACGGGTGACCGTCGGATTTCGTGATCTCGCCCGGCGGGATTGCGTAGGCGGATCCGGTGCTGACCAATCGGGTCTCGCCGAGCGCGTCGGCGACGGCCCGGTCCCGCTTGGCGCCGTACGGTCCATGGTCGGCGCTGATGTGCACTTCGTTGGCGTCGACCTCTTTCGTTAGGCGGGGCAGCACATTGGCCGGCTTGCCCCGCACCACGACCAGGCGGCCGCCGAGCGATTCGTCCAGTGCCCGCAGGCAGCGGTACAGGAACGCGAGGCGCGGCGCTCCGCTGTGTCGGCGCAGCCGGTCGTCCAGGACGAACAGCGGCAGCACTCGGTCGGCCGATTCGGCCGCCGCCAGGAGCGCGGGGTTATCGGCCAGCCGCAGATCCCGGCGGAACCACAACACTGTGGTCGAATTCATCTGGCCATCATGGACGGACCAGCCGGATCCCGCGCGCCGGCGAGCTGCGGGTGGAACCTGAGTGCGGTGAGCGTGATGGGAGGGTTTGCGGGGCCGGCTCGCGTTGGCGCTGATTGCGGTGAGCGTGATGTGAGTGTTGGGCTGAGCCGTTCCTGCTTGCCCTGATTGCAGCGAGCGTGACGTGAGGGTTCACCGGCCCGGCTCCCGTGGGCGCTGATGGCGGTGAGCGTGATGTGAGTGTTGGGCTGACCCGTCCCCGCTCGC
>JBEDUI010000233.1:0-2391 GCA_040414495.1 Mycobacteriales bacterium | reverse complement strand
TTGCACGCAACCCGAAAAGGCGAGACTGTCGGCGGACGCCGATCACGCTGATCCGCGATGCCGACGCCGGGGATCGCCGCGGCGGGCCGGATGACAACGATCTCCGCTCGTCGTCGGCCCGGGAGTGCCGGAGGCGAGGCGATGGCAATAATTCTCGCCACATCAAATAGGCAACATTGAATCGTCAGAAATTGTCCCCTGTACTGCTGGAGGTTCCTCATGCCTATCGTGGAGAGCGTCGTAGTAGTGGGCTTTACGAGAATGTCCTCGTAGGCAACCTGGGTTGAGCCGGCCGGCCGGAGCACTTCGGCCGCGTCGGCGGAGGCGTCAATGTAACCGGGCTGCGTTAGGTCGCCCCGAGGAGTTCGGCGCCGTGCTTGCGCGCCATGAAGGCCTCGATAATTCCCCAAATCCCGATCAAGATCAGCCAGATGCCGGCGAACACGGCTAACGCGAATATGGATCCGAACGGCGAAACGATAACGATGATGCCTGCGATGGCGAGCAGGATTCCCCCGAAGATCTGCCAGCCACGGTAGGGCATGTACGGCATCGAGCCGGCGCTGACTGCGCGGGAGATCCCGGTGAACAGCCAGCCGAAACCGATCCATAGCGCCAGCAGGAAGATCTGCTCGGCGGCACCCCGGAAGCTGATCAGACCAAGGAAGATCGACAGCGCGCCGGCCACCGCGCTGAAGAAACGCGACCAGCCGCTGCGGAATCCGGGCGCGAACGCCACGATGATCTCGATGACGCCGCTGACGAGTAGGTAGATCCCGAACAGCACGCCGACGACCCGCAGGGTCTGGCTGGGCCACACCAGGATCACCACGCCGATCAGCACAGAGACGATGCCCAGACCCAGCAGGAATTCCCAACCGTGGCGGGCCAGCTGTTCGAGGGGGGACGTCCGATCGCCACGCTCGGCAGAGTCGATTGTCATCGGCACAGCATGGCCCGGTATGCCGCCGCGGTAAATATGTCCGGCGATAAAACTGCGGCGGCGATCGGATTGACCGTCATTGGCGCGGGTAGACCTTGATCGCGAGACCGGTCGCCCTCGAGGGCCACGGAACTGAAACAACGCGTCCAGCGGCCGCGTGAGGAGCACGACACCAAAGACGCTGAGAATGCCGCGCAGCGGGCCGAGGACTACGCCGCCGACTCACTCGACTTCGCAGCGTGGGCCATCGAGCAGGCGACGCCGTCGATGCCCGCGCCGTTGCGGACGCGATAGCCGCGGAAACGTCGACCTAAAGCCGCACCCCATTCGTTGGCACGGCACCTCCGGTCAGAGTTCGGCGAGCAGGCCGTTGGCCAAGACAGCCGGGGTGAGGGTGCGGTAGCCGACTGCGTCGAAGATGACGATCAGCTCGTGGTCGTCCTGGTGGAGGAGGGTGCCGTCGCCCCAGAGCCGGTGTCGTACCCGTCGACCCCGGCCAGGCCAGTCGGCGTGGGTCGCGGTGGGGCGTTGGGCGGTGGCTGCGGCATCGTTATCGCAGCGGCCACAGGGCGGGTCGTATTGGTCGCCGAAGTAGGCGAGGAGTTCGGATCGGCGGCAGCGGCTGGTCTCGGCGTAGGTGCGTGCCGCCTGGATCCGGCTGGCGATGATGGCTTGCCGGCGTCGGCCGGCTGCCTCCAGTTGGGCCGCAGCGTCGGGCGGCAGCACGTGGCAGGTGATCGTGGCTGCGTCGAGTGTCACGACGCCGATTTCGCCGAGCTCGTTGAGCACACGTTCGACGGCGCGCCGCGGTACGTGGCTTGTCGTGGCGAGATGCTCCAGCGTGATCGGTTCGGCTGTGCGGTCCAGGACGTCGACGACCGCGTGGATGTCGGCTGCGCGCAGTCTGGAGTGGGCCGCCAGGAGGCGGGGGATGCGGATGGTGCGCGGGTCGTGCACGAGCACCGCGTCGGCCGGTTGCCCGTCACGTCCGGCCCGGCCGATCTCCTGGTAGTACTCGTCCAAGCTGCCGGGGACGCCGGCGTGCACGACCGTGCGGACGTCGGGCTTGTCGATCCCCATGCCGAAGGCGCTCGTGGCTACCACCACGTCAACGGAGCCTCGGAAGAACCGGTCCTGCACCGTCGCGCGTTGTGCGGCGGGCAATCCGGCGTGGTAGGCCGCGGCGGTGAACCCGGCCTGCCGCAGGCGGTCGGCGAGGCTCTCACAGCGCTCGTGCGTCAGCGCGTAGACGAGGGCAGGCGTCTCGTGCGCGATGACAACTTCCACCACCCGGTCATCGACAGCCTGCGCCTCGGGCAGGTGCGGACGTGTCTGCCGAGCCGCCAGTGTCAGGTTGGGCCGGTCGAACCCGGTGACTACCACGGCCGGCCGCTCCATCCGAAGCGCCCTTGTGATGTCGGCCTGAACCGGCGGAGCCGCCGTGGCGG
>JBEDUI010000232.1:0-11798 GCA_040414495.1 Mycobacteriales bacterium | reverse complement strand
GGACGGATTCCGACCACGGTCGCACCGGACGCCGAATGGTGTCACCGATCCGTACCACTTCGTTGATGCCGCCGTCGATGCGCTGGTGCTGCCGATCGGCCATGCCAAATGGTGGCACGGCAAGCGGCCGCAGAGCCACCTGTTTATCGGTCGCGCACGAGAATCTCGGCTGTGTAGGCGATTGCGCCGTGTCGTTGTAGCACCACCGATCGTAAATTTATTTATCCGCGCTCTGCGGGCCCGGTTTTGTCGGTGGTGGTTCTAGAGTTTTGGGTATGAGCAGCGCGACGCCTTTTGACCCGGATCCGTTGGAGGATCTTCTCGGGTTGATGGAGGCTGTCGCGGATCGGTTCGATAAGGCGGAGTTGTGGCGCTCGCCGGGCCCGAAGTTGGCCGATGCGGCGGGACGGTATGAGCGGGTGGTGCGGCGGTTCGAGTTCGGTCGGCTGCGGTTCGTGTCTGAGTGTTTCGTACAGGATGTGGCCGGTCAGGAAGCGGGTTTGTCGACCGAGGCGTTTTTGCAGGCTCGGCCGCGGTTGTCGCCGGGTGAGGCGAAGGCGCGGGTCCGTTCGGCGCGGGAATTGGTCGGTTCAGTGAGTATCTCGGGTGAGATGGTCGAGCCGGAATTGGCGGTCACCGCGGCGGGCCGACGCGTGGGCGCGGCGCGAGACCCAGATCCGTCGCCGCAGACGGTTCGAAGGGGACGCCGGGTGCGGTGCGATTTTGGCTACGCGTTGTCTACAAGGGACTGTTGGTCCAGCGGCGGCCGGGAAAGTCCATGTACCAGTTGGCGTTGCTGATGAGCGGCAGCCCGAGGATAATGTCGATCCCGTCCATGCCCGGCGAATTCGTTACACCGCAATCCTGCTCAGGAAAGCTGACCTGGCCGATCCGACACGGCGCCAGCCGGCCCTTGGGATTACGCCCGCTGGCGCCAGTAATGTCGGTGCCGTGGCCCGATTCGCTGCTGATACGGACGATATCCGGGTGCGCCTCAGCCCACGAGCGATTGACGATGGTGATCCCCGCGCCGGTGTCCCACACCGCGGTCGTACTCGCGCTCGCCCAACTGACCGGCACCGCCGGTGTCCGATCGGACGGCGTCGGCAACGGAAGCAAATCCAGAGCCGGCGCGGGCCGATCCAGCTCGAGAATACTTTCACCAAAACGGAAATCGCAGATATGCGACCCTAGTACGTCCATGCCGAGCAACGACGGATGCGGCCAGTCCGGCGGGTTCATCGTGACGGTCAGATTCCGCGCGGTCAACGCGCCCCATTGCAACGTCTGGACAAGAACTTCACTCGGCTCGAACGTGTCCCGGTACGGCACAAAGCTGCGGTACGTTCCGGTGTCCACGAGCATTCGCGCCGGAATGCCATCCACAATGGCATCCGCGAATACCTGGCACGCGCGTGATGAGTTCGGATCCGGAATTACCGGCAGGGGAAGCCTGATCACCGTCGACATAGGCCGACAATATTATCGGCGGAGCGCCGCGGGCGCAACGCTCCGCCGAGAAACTCCGGTCAGTAAATCGGCTAGGCAAATTCGGATCGAGCGATCGGGAATCCAGCCCGCAAAATCCCGTAAAATCCTGTCCGAAAAGATCCGGGCCGCAAATTCCTCGGTCAGGGCTTAATCACGTATCGACCGCGGATTCCGCCCTTGGCCACGGCTCGGTGAGCATCGGCGACCTGATCCAGCGGCACGACCGCGTGTACCCGTGCCGGCAACTCGCCCGAAGCAGTACGCGCCAGCAACTCGCTCAATTGCGTGCCGTTCGGTTGCGAAACCACTACAGCCACGGTGATCCCACGTTCCGAGGTCGGCTGCGCCCCCGGCTGGACGCCGACAAATGTACCGCCGTCCCGGACCAGCGCGAGGCCCTGCTCCTGCATCACCGCGCCGTCAGCGACCGCGTCCCAACCCGGCGAGGCATGCGCGGTGAAGTCGGCGCCGAGGCTACGCACGAATTCCTCGTCCTGGGCCCGGGCCAGCCCGGTCACCTGCCAGCCGCGATCCTGCGCCAACGCAGCGACGTAAGCACCAATGGCACCGGCCGCACCGGTCACCAACAGGCGGTTGCCGTCGGCCGGCGCATCGCCGAGCAGGTCGACGATCTGGGCCGCGGCCACCCCATTGAGCGGCAATGTGGATGCCGCGATCAGGTCCAGCCCATCCGGTACGACCGCGAGGTCGGCGGCCGGCACGACGAGTTGCTCGGCGTACGTCCCGAAGTCGCGGTCGAAGCCATTGACCACGCCGGCAACCCGCGCGCCGACGGACAGCTCGACGCCGGGCCCGGTCGCGACCACGATGCCGGCGAAGTCCCAACCCAGGCCGGTCCGCTCGGGCTGGTTGACCAAGCCCATGCCGTGGAAGACCCCGGCCGCGACCCCCAGGTCGACCGGGTTGACCGGTGCCGCCGCGATCTCGACCCGGACCTCGCCCGGCCCTGGCTCGACGACCGGAACGTCGATGATCTCGATCGAGTCGGGTCCGGCCGGCGTACGTACGACAGCGGTGCGGAAGGTGCTCATGTGTCGCTCCTCGTGGAATCCGTGAAGTCCTCACACGCCACTCTGAATGGGTTACTCTCTATTGGGAAGTACGCACGTCAAAGTGCGTAAGGGACCCGTCGGTAGGAGGAGCGACCGATGCCAACGTTGACGGCGGCTCAGCAGCGGGCTCAGGCCCAGGTGGACTACGACGCGTTCCTGGCCAACTGCCCGAGCCGCCAACTATTGGACCGCATCTCCAACAAATGGGTCACCCTGATCCTGGCCGCGCTGGGCAGCGACGGTCCCGGCCCCGGCAGAGCTTGCGTCGGCGAGCCGCGTCCGATGCGGTACTCGGAGTTGTCGCGCCGACTCGCCGGGGTCAGCCAGAAGATGCTGACCCAGACGCTGCGTTCCCTCGAACGCGACGGCCTGATCACCCGTACCGTAACGGCTACCGTTCCCGTTACGGTTACGTATGAGCTGACCGACCTCGGTCTTTCGCTCCAACAGGTAATGCGCGGGATCAAGGTCTGGGCCGAGGCGCATATGGACGAGGTGCACGACAATCGCGAGAAGTACGATGGCCGGCTAATCCTTTAGGCGCCGGCGTCGCTGGATTTCCGCCTCGGTCGGTTCGTCGAATTCGGTCGTGCCGACCTGGATGTCGCCGGCCCGGACGTACGTATTCATGGTGACGCCGGTTTTTGAGACCGTACTATCCACAAGCGACAGAGCCATGGGAATCGTACCCGGGCCGAAGAGCCGCTTTCCGTGACCGAGCAGCACCGGAAATATCCACGTACGTAGCTCGTCGATCAGATCGTGCTTGAGCAACGTCTGAATCAGGGCCGGACTGCCGTGTACCTGGATCTCGGGGCCGTTCTCGCGTTTGAGTGCGGTTACATACGCCGCGACATCGCCGGCAATGATGGTGGAATTATTCCAATCCGCACTATCCATTGTGGTCGATGCGACGTACTTCCGGGTGCCGTTGAGGTGACCCGCGACCTCGTCCTCGGCGTAGGGCCAGTGCGCGGCAAAGATCTCGTACGTTCCCCGCCCGAGCAGGAGTTCGTAGTCAGATTGCTCGGTGAGCATGTCCTCGTCGAAATAGTTGACCGCCCAGCCGCCCCACTCGAAGCCGCCGGTCGGATCCTCTTCGGGGCCGCCGGGAGCCTGCATGACGCCGTCGAGCGAGACGAATGTGGTGACGCAGAGCTTACGCATCGTTCCTCCGTTGTGGTCGGTGCCTACAGATGGAACGACCTGGCGGAGAAAACTCATCGGTCGTTGCCCCAGAATGTCGCTGCCCGGAACGTCACTGCTCAGAGTGTTGCCGGCAGGCCAAACCGTTCAAACAGCTCCGGGTTGATGAACGAGGTGATCTCGGCGACCAGCCCGTCCACGACCACGAGCACGTCGAGGGCGTGCGGCCGGTACTCCGACCCGCCGGGAGCCAGCAGATACCAACCGACCGCCGGCTGCAGGTTGGCGCCCGTAACCAACCCACGGAAATGGCCGAAGCCGGGATCGAACGCGATACGAGATCCGACCAAAATCGGCTCCCGAGTGTCGAACCAGGTCGGGTACGGCGGCATGGTCAGCCGTACGTCGGCCCGCACGATGGCGGCGAGCGCCTCGACATCACGCTGCTCGTGCGCTTCGAGGTAGCGACGCAGCAGGTCGCGCTCGGCGGCGTTCGGTTGCACCGAACTCGGCCATTGCGAACGTCGTTCGCCAAGGTGTTCGCGCAGGGTGGCCCGTGCTCGTTGTAACGCACTGTTCGCGGCGGCCACGCTGACATCGAGCAGTGCAGCGGTCTCCTTCGCTGACCAGCCGCCGACATCCCGCAGGATCAGGGCAGCGCGCTGGCGCGGCGGCAGGTGCTGGATTGCGGCGATGAATGCAAGCTCGATCGTCTCGCGCCCGATGACGACGGCTGCCGGATCTGCCGCTGGCTCGAGCAACCGGTCCGGAAACGGCTGCAGCCACGGTAGATCGACCGGCGGCGCCGGCCCGTTGCCGAACTCGACGGTCGGCGCCGCGACGTCCGGCGGCATCACCCGCCGCGATCTGGATCGCAGCACGTCCAGGGACGCATTCGTGGCGATCCGGTACAGCCAGGCGCGGACCTCGAAACGCCCGTCCGAACCGAATTCCGCGCGCTTCCGCCACGCCCGTAGAAATACTTCCTGTACAAGGTCTTCGGCGTCATCGAACGAGCCGAGCATCCGATAACAATGTACGCGCAACTCACCGGCATGACGCTCGAACAATTCGTCAAAGCCGGCCCTGTCCGGTACGCGGGCGACAGACATAGACGAGATCATATCCATCCTCAGGATGGGTCGTGGCGCGGCAATTCTGCGTTCCGTGATCAAATGCCGACCCGCTGTGATTCGACAAATTACCGGACGACCCGATACACGATATGAGTCGCGGCCGGGGTCGCGAGCACCTTCGTACGTTCGAGGCTGATTGCCGAATCCAGCGCGCCGAACAACGGCGTGCCGCCGCCGAGCAGTAGCGGGTTCACGTGCACGCGAACTTCGTCGACCAGACCGAGCGGAAGCGCCTGTTGCATGACGGTTGCGCCATGCAACCCAACAACCTTGTCACCGGCTACCTTCTTGGCCTGCTCGATCGCGCTGGCCACACCATCGGTGACGAATGTGTACACGGACGGGTACGGCGTGGTGGGCCGATTATGGGTCACCACGAAGCACGGGGTATCGCCGACCGGACCGCCTTCGCCCCAACCGCCGTCGCCTTCATTCTTCTCGAACGACTTTCGGCCCATGATGATCGCGCCGACGCCGTCGAGCATTTCCTGCAGCAGGGCTCGGTCCTCGTCAGTTGCCGCGTCGAAGATCCAGTCGTGCAGTGATCCGGCGCCGTCACCGAACGGGTTCTCGCGGCTGTCATTCGGCCCGGTCACGTACCCGTCGAGCGAGATGGACATGTCGCAGATTACGCGTGCCATGGTTGGCTTCCTCTCTGTGTGGCCCGCACGGGCCGGCTGGAATTTTCGGTCTCCCAGCAACGCGTCGAACGAGCCGGCGGGCTTTCGACAGGGGACCGGCGAGATTTTTTCAGCCTGTGCGTTTGGTCGCATTGCTCGCTACGTTTGCCCGATGGAAGCCATTTCTGAGGATCTGCTGTCGGCCGTTGGTGAACGGTACGGTCTCAGTGGTCGCGCCACACCGTTAGCTCCAGGCGTGAGCGGTTCTTCGCTCTGGACACTGGACTCGGTTCCGCCGGTGGTCGTACGCGTGACGCGCTACCACGAGCTGGCCGAGGTGCGTCAGACCTGCCGGCTCGCGGCCGAGCTTTCCAAAATCGTGTCAGAGGCGGTGCCGCCTCTTGTCGGGTCGAACGGTGAACGGGCCTTTCTTTGCGACGGTCTGCCGGTGACCGTCTGGCCGTTCGTCGTTGGCGAGCACCTCGACCGGGACGATCCGGCCCAGCTACGGCAGGCCGGGCATCTGCTGGCCCGCCTACATCGCGCTGCCACAATATTTCCAGGAACCGGCGACGGCTATATCCCGGGTCGTGACAACGCAGAAGCGGCGGCACAACTGCTCCCGGATACGGACCTGGACGAATGGTTACGGTCGTGGCATGGCGCCGGCCCCGCTGGTTGGATGCACGGCGACTTTTTCTGGCGCAACATTCTTTGTCGACACGGGAAGATCGTTGGCTTGATCGACTGGGACGAAGCCTGGTGGGGGCCGCTGGTCGTCGAATTGGCCTGGTCGGTCTGGGAGTTCGGGAAGTCCGCACTGGGTGATGCGCTGCTGCCAGACCGGGCCACGGAGTTCCTTACGGCATACCAACAATCCGGTGGCCCGGTCGTACCGTCGAGCGTTCTGATACCGATCATTCGTGAGCGGCTTCGCCGGGGTATTGCTTTCTTCCGGCGAATCGCCGGAAAAGGCTTCACAATCGATCCGGTTGATGAGCGAGCGCAGTTTGCCGCGTTCGAATCCCTCGCTCACGTCAGTCTGACAGAAGAACGGGAATTCAGGAGACTGCGGCCTTGACCAACGCGACCACTTTCTTCTCGACCGCCGGACTCCATTTCTGTAGGGCGTATGACACCGGCCAGATGTCGCCGTCGTCGAGGTTGGCGTCCTCCTGGAAGCCGAGGGTTGAATACCGGTATTTGAATTTGCCGGAATTCTGAAAGAAAACGACGACCTTGCCGGCCGCGTTCGCGTAGGCGGGCATTCCGTACCAGGTCTTGGGTTCCAGTTCCGGGGCGGTCGCGGTTACGGTGACATGCACGCGCTCGGCCAACGCCCGGTCCTCCGGCGTCATCTTCTCGATGCTGTCGAGAACCGCCTGCAGCCCATCCGCCTTCTTGGCGCCCTTCTTGCCCTCGGCGCGTAGTTCGGCGGCGCGCTCCTTCATCGCGGCGCGTTCCGCTGCGGTGAAGCCGTCGGATTCGGTCATGATCAGAGCCTTTCCACGTTCGGGACGTCTGAGATGAAGGTTATGTGCGGGCGCGCCAGGGGCGCTTCTTGATTACTGATCAGATCGAGACCGTACAAAGTAGACAGTCTTGGATAATCGATGCTCATCCGGTACGGCCGGCCATCTAAGGTTGCGCGAATGGATCTGACCACTGTCGCGGTGCCCCATACAATCGCCCACCTGAAGCCGTTGCTGCCAGCGCCGCCGGCTCGAGTCCTCGAGGCGGGCTGCGGCCGCGGTGCCTTGGCCGCCGCCCTGACCGACGTGGGCTACGAGGTCATCGGCGTGGACCGCAACGCCGAGATGGCCGCGGCCGCGAAGGAACGGGGCGTGGCCGTCATCCAAGCCGATTTGCATGATGTGTCGGGTGAGTACGACGTTGTTCTGTTCACCCGTTCTCTGCACCACGCCGAGAGTCTGGATGACCTGCTCGCCCACGCCGCTACGTTACTGGCTCCTGATGGGCAGATCGTCATTGAGGAATTCGCCTGGGAACGGGTGGATCACGCTGCCGCGCATTTCCTCGTCGACAACCAGGCCATGCTGGTCGCCACCGGCCTGCTTGCGGCGGAACTCCCCGATGGCGACCTGCTCGATGCCTGGGTTGCCGGGCACAATTACCTGCATCAGGGTTCGGCCATGCTCGCCGCGCTGAACCGTATCGGCTCGAACGTGACGACGGTGACCACGAGCATGCTGTGGCGGTTGGTCGATGGCCGCGGCGGCGCCTGGCTCGAGCCGGCCACCCGCGCAGCCGACGCCCTGGGCGCCATCCGGGAGGCGGAGGAACGCCGCATCGCCGCCGGACTGCTGCCCACGGTCGGGCTGCTCGCGTCCGTCCACTGCTGACACGACGCGATTAGTTCCGCGGCTGCGGTTAGTCTCTACCTGCGGCATGCTCAGTCAGGGGAGGAGCCATGAGCGTCACGTTTCCTGGAGAGTCAGCCGAGTACCGGGCCGCGCGCAATCGCCTGCTGGAGCGGGAGATCGAGCTACGCAGCCAGATGGAAGCCGTAGCCGCGGAAAGACGGAAATTGCCGCCTGGCGGCATTGTGCCGCAAGACTACGTATTTGAGACTCAGACCGGCGAGCTGCGGCTGTCGGAGTTGTTCGCACCGGGTAAGGACTCGCTGGTGATCTACAGCATGATGTTTCCCCGCGATCCGGGCGATTCCTCACCCGGCCCGGCGGGCGGACAGTCCGCGCTGCTGCCCTTGATCGAGGCGCCATGTCCGTCCTGCACGGCGCTCCTCGACCAACTCGACGGCGCGGTCGAACATGCTTCCCAGCGGGTCAATGTCGCGGTCTCCGCCAAGACGTCGATCGGGCGCCTCGCTACCTTCGCGGCCGAACGCGGTTGGCGGCGGTTGCGGCTTCTATCGTCGGCGCGCAACAGCTATAACCGCGACTATCACGCCGAAGCCGCCGACGGCACCCAAAAGCCGATGCTCAACGTATTCCATCGCGACGGTCAGACCATCCGCCATTTCTGGGGCTCCGAGCTGTTCTACGCACCGACCGAGCCCGGGCAGGAACCGCGCCACGTCGGCACTCTCGAGCCGCTGTGGAACCTATTCGACCTCATCCCGGAAGGCCGCGGCACCAACTGGTACGAGCAGCTGACTTACTAACTATATTTCGCTTCGTACGGTATTTATTAATCGTGCCCCGAGTTTTCCTTGTACGTCATGGTGAGGCCGGCTCCAGCCAACTGGATCGAGAAGGCTGGTGGGGTCCGGCGCGCGATCTTGCCCCGTTGACCGCCGCGGGAATCGAGCAGGCCAAGGAGGCTGGTCGCAGGCTTCGCGGCAACGGGGCCCGGCGCATCGTCGCGTCACCGATGACACGCGCGCTGCAGACGGCATGCCTTATCGGTGCCGAGACCCGGCTTCCGCTCACGGCGGTTGAATTCGATTTACGCGAATGGCTGCCGGATTCCACACTCTCGTGGCGGACGTTCGATGAGGTCCTCGCCGCTGGTACGGACTTCGCCCGTTGTGCTGGGGAATGGCCACCGGGAGAAATACGAACCTGGGAGCCGCGATCTTCGTTACTTGCCCGGTCGCTGGGTGTGCTGCAACGGCAGGCCGAGTTGGACGATCAACCGTTTATCGCTGTTACCCACGGGATGGTGATGGAGGCCCTGACCGGGGACCGCGGGATCGAATTCTGCGGCGTCCGCGTGATCGACGACATAGCGCTGCATAAAACGGAATATCTGACCGAGAATCGTTAGTATCGCTTTTCGTGTCTCTGTCCGAGGTTGGGTTGTCGGCGATGCTCGCCGAGCTCGCGCCAGCTGCCACCGTCCGTGGCGTACGGCCCGTCAATGGTGGTTTGGCTGCCGCGACATTTGCCGTCGACACGAGCGTGGGCGACCTGATCGTCAAGGTCTATCCACCGGGAGACGAACGAGTTCAACGGGAATGGGACGGGCTGAGCTTTGCCCAGCGGGTGAGGGGCGTTCCGTTGCCAGAACCGGTGGCATTGGATACCGACGGGCGCTGGTTCGGCTCTCCAACGGTGGTCATGTCTCGGTTGCCGGGTCGGGGTGACGTCAAGCCGACCGACCTGGACAGCTGGCTCCGGCAAATCGCGCAGGCGCTCGCCGCCATTCATGAGACGGATACCGCCGGCGCCAATGGTTCACTGCTACTGCCGGCTTGGGGAAATCGGGCTGCTTTCGAAGCCGGAGTTCGTTCCGCCTTAGTCGACCGATGTGTCGAGGCGATCCGGCGTCACCTCCCGCAATCTGTCAGCGACCCGATCCTGATGCACGGCGATTTTCATCCAGGGAACATGGTTTGGCGCAACGGCACGTTGACCGGAATCGTCGACTGGGCGGGTGCGCGGCTCGGATCACGTTGGTTTGATCTCGCGTACTGCCGGGCCGATTTGGTCCTGCTCTTCGGTATGCGGGGAGTACGGCGGCTGACGCAGCATTACGTGGATATCGTCGGCGCGCAGCCAGTGGACCTGCCCGTGTTCGACCTGATGTGTGGGCTGGCGGCCCGGCGGCTCGGTGCCCAGTGGCTGCGTGCTTTTCGTCATCAGGGATGTACCGACACGCCGCGACAATTCGCGGCCCGCGTGACCCCGTTCCTACGCCAAGCGCTCGCCGAACTCGGCGCCTAGCTGCAAAGTACGGGCTGACCTGGCAGGATCGCCGCGTGGAGCCGTGGACTCTGATCGGAACCCGACCTGGTCCGGTCGGGTTCGTCTCGGTCCGGACTGACCGGTATCGGTTGGCCGATGGAACCGAATGTGAGTGGGACATTGTTGCCGGGCCGGACTCGGTGGCAGTCCTGGCGCTGACCGATGAGCAGCGTGTGGTTCTGGCGCGGCAATTCCGGCCGGGTCCCCGACGGATCTTGGACGAATTGCCTGGTGGCGGGGTCGATGCCGGTGAATCACCCGCGACTGCTGCAGCTAGGGAATTGGTCGAGGAGACGGGCTACGTCGGTAAGGTCGAAATTATTGGTAGTACGTGGTTGGCCGGGAATGTGGCGCGTAGGCGTTGGGTGGCAGTCGCTACGGAATGCCGGCGCGTTACCGAACAGCGACTGGACGGTGCCGAGCAGATCGATGTTGTTTTGCGCGACCTGGCCGATTTCCGGCGGCAGCTGCGAGAGGGCGCGCTTACCGACCCAGCGGGCGGCTATCGCGGATTGGAATACCTCGGACTGCTGTGACTCGGCGGGTATCCGTAACGCAGAACTCGTTTCCCTCCGGGTCCGCCATGAGTGTCCTCCCGTCGAACTCCTGCCGAACCGACGCTCCAAGCGCTATCAGCCGGTCAACCTCTTTGCGCCGGTCGGTCGCCTGCACATCAAGGTGAACGCGGTTCTTGACGGTCTTACGCTCCGGCACCTGCTGAAAGAACAGGATCGGTCCCGGCCCGTCCACGGCGACCAACGGATCGGTCTCCGGCGTCAGGCCTAAATTCGCGAGCCGTTCAATTTCGGCGGTGTCGTACGCCCGGACCTCGTACCCATCAAGCACACCCGCCCAGAAATGCGCCACTACAGACGAGCGCTCGCAATCGAATACGATTTCGCGTATTTCCGCCATTGGCATTCCTCCACCGTCTGGTCTGAGACAGTGTTACCCAAGCGTCGCCGCGTTGCCAGTACGCTCAGCCAATGGCGGGAATCGCACGCATGCGTTCAGTGGTCCTCGACTGCCCGGACACCCGGGTGCTGGCGGAGTTCTACCGAGACCTGCTCGGTTGGGAGATCACGCACGCCGGCTACGACGAACCGGACGGCTGGACTGTGGTGTCCGACGGTACGTACCGGATCGATTTCCAGCGGGCCGCCGATTATCGACCGCCGACCTGGCCGGATCCGGCTGTGCCACAGCAACTCCACCTCGACCTGGCGGTGGACGACCTGGACGCGGCGGAGGCGGCGGCGGTCCAGCTCGGCGCCACCAAATCGCCGGAGCAGCCGAGCCCGGCCGAGTACCGGGTGTTCCTCGATCCGGCCGGACATCCGTTCTGCCTGTGTCTCTGACGTAGGGCCGCGAGTTCCCCCGTCCAGTGGGACGCTGTGGGGGAGCTGGACGGGGGACGCTCATGACGTCTGAGAAAGCCGTACGGGTACTGGATGAGGGCCAGGGAGTCGAGCTACTGGCCTATCTGGTGACCGCTGCCCGAACACAAGTGGACGAAGCGGCCGAGTACGCGCCAATGCGCCTGCTCACCGCAGCAGCCCGACTGGCCGCGATGGCCGAGCCGAATGCCAGTGCCCAATTGCAGGGATTGCTGCGCGATATCCGGCAGGCGGTTTCGGAAACAGCCGTACAGGCTGGTGATCG
>JBEDUI010000231.1:0-14169 GCA_040414495.1 Mycobacteriales bacterium | reverse complement strand
CAACCACCGGATCCCGCGACCATATTTGCAACGAACGGGACAACAGGGACGCTTTCAAGGTCGCTTAGCCTTATTTGCAGCGAACGTGACACCACGGCCACCCCGAGCCCCGCGCACTAGCCCTATTGGCAGCGAGCGTGACAGCAGGGCGGTTTCGCCGACCCCAAAACCACGCTCACGTCACACTCGCTGCAATTGCGGCAGTCCAGTCGGCCGACCATTACGGCAAGAGCCCGGAGTTCTACCGCGAGACAGGGCGGCGATCGCAGCGCAAAAAGAAATCGGGATGGGTTCGTACCGCGATTGCGGTACGAACCCATCCCGATAACGGGAAATGCGTGCGTCAGGCCAATTCGAGCGTTACCGCATTACGCCCGGCAGCGGCGGTCAGCTTCTGCTCGCCGGTGCCAGAAGCAGACAGCGCGCGAACCGTCCAGGAGCCGGGGGCGGCGAAGAACCGGAAGTTCCCGGTCCCGCCGGTCGGCACCTCGGCGGTGAATTCGCCGCTGTCGTTGAGTAGCCGAACGTAGGCCGAGGAAACCGGCTCACCGCCGGAAAGCACGCGACCCTCGATAACCGTCTCCTTGCTACCGACCGCCACGTCCTGGTCCTGGTCGGGGGCGCCGCATCCTGCTGTCATCACACATCCTTCTGGACAGGTACGCCGACCAGCGAACCGTATTCGGTCCACGAGCCGTCGTAATTCTTGACGTTCTTCTTACCGAGCAGCTCACGCAGCGCGAACCAGGTGTGCGAGGAACGCTCCCCGATCCGGCAGTACGCGATGGTGTCCTTGCTGTCGTCCAACCCAGCCTCGCCGTACAGCTTGGCCAGCTCCTCGTCGGACTTGAACGTGCCGTCCTCGTTGGCGGCCTGGCTCCACGGCACGTTGAGCGCACCGGGAATGTGGCCGGCGACCTGGCTCTGCTCCTGCGGCAGGTGCGCCGGAGCAAGCAGCTTCCCGGAGAACTCGTCAGGCGAGCGGACGTCCACCAGGTTCTGCGTGTTGATGGCTGCCACGACCTCGTCGCGGAAGGCGCGGATGGTGTTGTCCGGGTCCTTGGCCTTGTACTGGGTGGCCGGCCGGTCGGTCTTGCTGTCGGTCAGCGCGCGGGATTCCAGCTCCCATTTCTTGCGCCCGCCATCGAGCAGCTTGACGTCGCCGTGCCCGTACACCTTGAAATACCAGTACGCGTACGCGGCGAACCAGTTGTTGTTACCGCCGTAGAGCACAACGGTGTCGTCGTTGCTAATGCCCTTTTCCGAAAGCAGTTTCTCGAACTGCTCCTTGTTCACGAAATCGCGCCGGGTGCCGTCCTGCAGATCGGCTTTCCAGTCGACCTTGACCGCACCGGCGATGTGGCCCTTGTCGTAGGCGGAGACGTCCTCGTCGACCTCGACGAAAACCACGCCTGGGGTGTTGAGATTCTGCTCCGCCCACTGCGCTGATACCAGTACGTCGGATCGGCTCATGCCGTAACTCCCTTGGGTGTGATGATTCTCTTCAACAACAAATACATGTGGCAGCCCAGGCAGAAACCAAAAGCTGCGTTGAGAAATGCCGCCGCGAATGCCAGAGCCGTAGCCAGCATTCCCAGCCAATCGGCACCGGCGAGGTAACCGATCGAACCAATAGCGGCGAAAACGAAACCGACGCCTTGCGCGAATCGCGGCGGGGTCGCCGGCTCACGCTCGCGCGGCGGGCCCAGCCGACGTGCCAGCGTCACCCGATAGAGCAGACCGTACGGCGCCGCGCGCAGGCCCAAGCCGGCCCCGAGCGCGAAAACGACAGTCTGCCCGACGAGCAACCAGGCACTGCTGGTCGCGAGCACAATTGCGAGCACCACGCTGGTCACCCAGGCGGCGAACCGTAGACCCCGAGGGTCCACGCCGGCTGCTGGGTGATCAGGACGCGCTCGGCCCGAATGAGTCGGGGCGGCGGCGAGGTCCATACAAGCTCCTGACGGTCGCGGGTAGCGGTCTCGTCAGACGGCCTCAGCGGCTGAAGTGGGCCGTCCGGTCAGCTGACCGGACACAGGCAGCTGCCCACGCGGCACAGGTCGACCGCGCGGCGGGAGGTGAGCAGCAGGCCCATGCGGCCAAGATTAACAGGAGGTGGCCGTCCCGGCAGCAGTCAAAGTGTCCGGTATCGACATTCGCCAATCAGCCGACCCGAGCGGCGAGCGCCCGAACGTCCGCGAGCTTGGGCTGGCCGACGATCCGGGTCAGCTCCCGCCCGTCGCGATCGACCGCCAGCGTGGTCGGCGTACGCAGGATCGACAGCGTCCGGACCTGATCCAGATGCGACTCGGCGTCGACCTCGACATGCCGCAGTCCCGGCGTGGTTTCGGCGGCGCGGGCCAGGATGTGCCGAGTGGCCCGGCACGGGGCGCAGAACGCCGAGGAGAACTGCACCAAGGTCAGGTCGGCCCCGGTCGGATCCACGTCCAAGCCGGTCAGCACATCCCTGACATCACGTCCGTCCTGTGCGGACACTGGATCACCCACCCGTCCGTCGCGCCTCCGCCAGAGCAGGCCGGCCACGATGCTGACCACCAGCACGACGAGCAGAACGATGACTCCGGTCACGAATTCCAGCATGCCACGACAGGTCGGTCATCCGGTGTGGACGAGCTCACCGTCCCTAATGGTCACGTCGTTGACGGTCGCTGTCGCGGTCAGGCCCTTGTCGCCGACCGAGACGCTGCTGACCTGCACGCCGAACGGCAGGTTGTTGAGCGGCACGCTGTAGTTGAGCAGCCCGAGGACGCTCGCCGGCAGCGATTGCCCGTCGGCGGTGGCCTGTACCGGGTTCAGGTGCAGCGTCTGGCCGGAGATGCTCGGGCGCAGTGTGGCCTTCACGTCGAGGGTCCCGAGCGGGCTGGAGACCGGCCCGGAGAACGCGAGCTGGTCGCCGTCGGCGTGCAACGTCGCGCTGCCGAGGCCGGCCGCGGTGACAACCGAGTCGTACGGCACGGTCACCTGGGCCTTGACGTGGCCGATCGGAATCGTAGAGAAATCCCACCGGCCCAGGTCGCTGATCGGCACGTGTACGTCACGCAGCTGCACGTTGGTGTCCAGGCCCGTCAGCTTGTCGGCGGTCAGGCCCGACGCCTGCACGTCGATGTTCTGGTACGTCCCCCCGACCACCTGGGTCAGGAACGGAATGCCGTGCACCCGGACCTTCGGGTTCTGCTGCAACTGGAGTCGGTCGCGTAACGCGCCCTCCAAGGCGACGTTGGCCACCACGACGCCGATCCGGTCCAGCGCCACCAGAATGACGACCAGCACGCCCAACGTAATGAGCAACTTCTTCATCTACGAGACCACAACCTGGCTCAGCAGATAGGCGACAGGGGCGGCAAGGGCCAACGGCACCGCGATCTGCAGGTAGACACCGGCCAGCCGGTCGGCCGTGGCCTTGGGCGTCAACTCCAGATAGGCCACACCGACGGCGACCAAGCCGGCCACCAACCCCAGCGCGACGCCGAGGAAACCCGCCGCCACCGTACCTACCGCGTCGACTGCGTGCAGCCGCCAGACCGCGGCGGCACCGGCCGCGATCGCGCCGATCAACAGCGCCGGCAGCCCTCGGGAAATCCCCTCGGCGAACCGAGGCACCGGCAACGCGATGTCCACCAGGTTGCCGACGATCAGGGCCACCCCGACCGCGAGCACCGAGGCCATCAACAAATCCGCGCCCGAACTCACCCGTCGGGTCAGCAGCAACGCACCGAGCGCCCCGGTGAGGATCAGCAGGGTCGCGGTGGCGGCCATCGACTCGGCGACCTTGACCCGTACCGGGCCGCGTAGCAGTTGGTGACCGATCAACGCGACGAATGCCAACCCGTACACCCCGATCACGCCGGAGAGGCTGGGCCGGTCCCGGATGACCAGGACCACGTCGACCGCGATCGCGGTACCCGCGGCGAGTACGGCCGCACCGCGCAGGCCGGGCGGGTTCAAGGCCAGCAGCCACGATCCGATCAGGAGCGCCTGCAATACGGCCACCACGACGACCACGGCGCTCAGCCCGCCGGCGCTGGCCACGGCGAGGACGGCCGCCACTGCGGCTGCGACGACAGCGGCAGTCAGGTGCTCGGCGGTCGGGTTCTGCTCGATGGGCTCTACGGCTTTGGCTATCGGGCCGGTGTCCTCGGCGGTACGGTCCTGCGGCGCGTTGGGGTTACGGATTCGGCCCACGGTGCGCCGGGGTGCCCCGTCAGCGCTGCGGCTCGGCGACCGGTCAGAGCTGCGGCTGGGTGCCCGATCAGCGGTCCGCTCGGTCGACTCAGCCGACTCGGCCCGACCGGACGAGTTGGACCGGTCCGGCCCGGCAGCCGGACGTGGACCGCCGACGTGTCGCCGGCCGCCACGGCGCTGGGGACCCTCGCTCACCCGGACATCGTGTCAGACGGCGTCCACGTCGCGCGCTGGTGTCAAGGCCGCGGCGCGGATCCACCGCCCGATATCGCTGACCAGACCGGGCGTCATCGCGCTTTCGGCATGGCCCATTCCTTCGACTAGCCACAGTTGCGCCGACCCACCGCTGGCCGCGACCAGGGCCCGCGGGTGTTCGACCGGGAAGTAGCCATCCCGGTCGCCGTGCACGATCAGCAACGGCGTCGGAGCGATCCGGTGCACGATCTCGATCGGCGACTCCGGCACGGCCTCCCACCGCCCGGCCAACCGGGTCCGCATGACCCGCCGCGCCACGACCCGGCCGACCGGACTCTCGACCAGCCAATGCACGCGGCGCATGGCCACCGTTTCGCGGAAATACCAGCGGGCCGGCGAACTCACGCTGACCACGGCATCGATCCCGCCGTGCAGCGCCGCGTGCCGTAACACCACCGAGCCGCCCATCGAGAACCCGACCGTAGCGATGCGCTCGTATCCGAACTGCCCGGCCATCTCGACTACGGCCTGCAGGTCCAGCACTTCCGCGTCGCCGACCGTGGAGACCCCGCCGGAACGGCCGTGACCGCGGAAGTCGACGCCGAGCACGCCGGCGTGGGCAGCCAGCCGGCCCATGATGCGCCTGGTGCCGGGCGTGAAGACAGATCCGGTGAAACCGTGCGCTACCACGATGCCGAGCGACCGGTCATCTCCCGCCCGGTGCAGCCCGGCCAGCTGTACCCCGTCCTTGGTGACGAGGCGCACGGGCTGGAATCCGCTCACCTGCGCTATTCTCACTCAATCAATCTGTTTCGACACGCAGCGCCGGGTGTCACGGGGACGCGAAGGGGACGCTCGTGAACGTGCTGCTGATGACAGACGCCGAACAGCCCACCGCTGAAGTACTTCCCGCGCTGGGGCTCCTGATCCACGACGTGACCGTCGTTCGACCGGACATGACCGCGTTGCTCGATGCACCGGCCGTGGATGTGCTGCTCGTCGACGCCCGCCGCGACCTGGTCGCGGCGCGCTCGCTGCTCCGGCTGCTGAACACGACTGGCGTGCCCTGCCCGATGATCGCGGTGGTGACCGAGGGCGGGCTGACCGCGTTGCGGGCCGACTGGGGCGTGGACGACCTGATTCTCGACACCGCCGGCCCGGCCGAACTCGAGGCGCGGCTACGGCTCTCGATCGAACGCCGCGCCGCCCACACCGGCCCGGACGCGGTGACCCACGTCGGCGAGCTCACGGTCGACGAGGCGACGTACACCGCCCGGCTGCGCGGCCGGCCGCTCGACCTCACGTACAAGGAATTCGAACTGCTGAAATTCCTGGCCCAGCATCCGGGCCGGGTCTTCTCGCGGGCCCAGCTGTTGCAGGAGGTCTGGGGCTATGACTACTACGGCGGCACCCGGACGGTCGACGTGCACGTCCGGCGGTTGCGAGCCAAGCTGGGCGCCGACCACGACGCGATGATCGGTACGGTCCGCAATGTCGGATACAAGTTCGTCCGCCCGCCGGTCGAGCCGCCCACGTCGCGGGTCGAAGCTGAAGTCTGAGCTGCGTCACTTGCCAAGCCGGGATTGCTACGGCTAGATCAACCCTTATGGCGGCCGCTGCAGAATCCACGTTCGATCAGCTGCGTTCGGTAATCGACGCGGCGACCGAGGCCGACGGAGTGCGTCCGGTCTCGGAGCAGACCGAGCTGGCGCTACGGGCCGGCGCGGCGCCGTACACCGTCTCGCGGGCCGACCAGATCGCCGGATTCGCTTATGCGGATGGGGATTCGGCCGAGTTGGTGGTCGCTCCACAGTGGCGCCGGCAGGGTGTGGGCAGCGAGCTGTTGGCACTGTTGCGTGTGGACGGTGTGGCCGACCGGATCTGGGCGCACGGGAAATTGCCGGCAGCTGAGGCATTTGCCGAAAGGCATGGATATATCGCCGATCGGGTGCTGTGGCAGCTACGTCGCCCACCCGGTCCGTTACCGGAGTTGCGGTTGCCCGCGGGCGTGCGGTTGCGGCCGTTCATTCCCGGTCAGGACGAGCAGGCGTGGCTACGGGTGAACCGGGCCGCATTTGCGCACCATCCAGATCAAGGCAGCTGGACGATGGACGATTTGCGGGCGCGGGAGGCCGAACCGTGGTTCGACCCGGCCGGATTCCTGTTGGCCGTCCGCGACGATGCGTTGCTCGGCTTTCACTGGACGAAGATTCATCCGGATGGCGCGGGTGAGATCTATGTACTCGGTTTGGACCCTTCGGCGCAGGGCCAGGGACTGTCCACACCGCTGGCGATTGCCGGCTTACTGTCCATGCAGGAACGTGGCGTGAGCGAAATGTTGCTCTACGTAGATGAATCCAATTCACCGGCAATGCATCTGTATCGAAAATTGGGCTTTGCCGAATTTCGGGCGGACGTGCAATTCGTTCCGAAATCGTGATAGGAGTACTGCAAGCGCCACTAAATTCGGGCACCTCGCCCAATCCGTATTGAGCCGGTCGGGGCGTTAACCCAATAGTCACCCAAAAACCTGGTGCTGGCGTTAACGACGTTGCCGCGAGTTCATAGAGCGTTAACCGTCGCGGGGGCGCTCCGCTACTTGCAATCCCTACCGTCCGCTGTAATCGCCGGCATCAGGATCGGCGAGTCATCTCAATGCGGAGGATTCATCCAGTGAAGCTCAAGAGCTTCGTCGCGGTTCCGAGCGTGTTGCTCGCCGGAGTCGTCACGCTGGCCGCCTGCGGCTCGGATAACAACAACACATCGTCGGGGAGCTCGCCGAAGGCCAGTGACTCGTCGAGCTCAGCGGCTACGAGCGGGTCACCTTCCGCGAGCGGTTCGGGTTCGGCAAGTGGCGGCGGTACTGAAGCCGCGATCAAATGCGCGAAGGGCACGCTGCAGCTGGCCGGTTCGACGGCTCAGACCAACGCGATGTCCGAATGGATCAAGGCTTATCAGACGGCCTGCCCGGGCGCGACCATCAACTACGGTGGCGGCGGTTCCGGCCAGGGCGTACAAAACTTCCAGGACGGCACGATCGACTTTGCCGGTTCTGACTTCCCGCTCGCCGCTGGTGACGAGCAGACCAAGGCGAACAACCGCTGCAAGACCGGTCCGGCGATCAACATTCCGATGGTTCCGGGCGCGATCGCGGTCGCGTACAACGTCCCGGGTGTGAAGTCGCTGAGCCTGTCGGCCTCGACCATCGCCGGCATTTTCGACGGCAAGATCACCAAGTGGAATGACTCCGCCATCAAGAAGGACAACCCCGGCGTCAACCTGCCCTCGGCCGGCATTCAGACCTTCCACCGTTCCGACGGCTCGGGTACGTCGTACAACTTCAGCAACTACCTGGCCAACGACGCCAAGAGCGACTGGAAATACGGCGCCAACAAGGCGTGGCCGGCTCCGGGCGGTCAGGGTGAAAAGGGCTCGGCCAGCGTTGCCCAGGGTGTGAAGAGCACCCCCGGCGGCATTGGCTACATGGAGGAGTCCTACGCCACCCAGAACAAGCTGCCGTTCGCCAAGGTCGGCAACTCCGGCGGCAAGATGGTTGAGCTGAACACCACGAACACGGTCAACTTCCTGTCCAAGGCCACGGTCAAGGGTGGCAGCGGAAGCAACGACCTGCCGCTGACCTTCGACTACGCCAACCCGGCCACGGACGCGTACCCGAACCTGTTGGTGACATACGAAATCGTCTGCTCCAAGGGCAACTCGTCCAGCAAGGTCGACCTGATCAAGGACTTCCTGACCTACGTCGCCAGCGACAAGGGCCAGGGCATCCTGCCGGCCAACGGCTATGCAAAGCTGCCGACGAACATTCAGCAGCAGGTCCAGGCCGCCGTCAACACCATCAGCTAGTTATTCCGCTGGGCGGCCGGGCTTCGGCTTGGCCGCCCAGCATTAACCGACTCATTCACTCGACCGCCACATCGAAAGGCCGCGATGAATAGCGCGCGACCAACTACCGTCGAAAATCCGCCTGGACCGCCGCCACCTCAACAAGGGCAGGCCCTGACGAACCGTCGTGCCAGCCGAGGCGACGGTTTTTTCCGATGGCTGACCACCGGTGCCGGCATTTTCCTGCTGGTCATCATGGCAGCCATCGCGGCGTTTCTCGTGGCAAAGGCGGTGCCCGCCGTCCAAAAGGACACCGTCAACTTTTTGACCAGCAATGCGTGGAGTCCGGACGAGCATCCGGTCGCGTTCGGAATCGGCGCGCTGGCGGCCGGAACGCTGGTGAGCTCGGTCCTGGCCCTACTCATCGGCGTACCCGTGGCGGTCGGGGTGGCGCTGTTCATCAGCCATTACGCGCCACGCCGACTGGCGCAATTGCTCGGCTACATTGTGGATCTGCTCGCCGCCGTGCCGAGTGTCGTATATGGACTGTGGGGCCTGGTCTGGCTGGTGCCCCACATGAATGGCCTGCAGAAATGGCTGCACGATTACCTGGGTTTCATCCCGCTATTCGCATCTGACGGCTTTTATGCGAAATCCCTACTGGTGGCGGGTGTCGTGCTCGCGGTCATGATTCTGCCGATTGTCGCGGCCATCAGCCGCGAGGTTTTCCTGCAGGTGCCGCGGGATCACATCGAGGGCGCGCTGGCGCTCGGCGCCACCAAGTGGGAGGTCATGAAGATATCGGTGCTGCCGTACGGGCGGCCCGGCGTCATCAGCGCCACCGTGCTCGGATTCGGCCGCGCGTTGGGCGAGACGATCGCCGTCGCCCTGGTGCTGCCGGCCAACTACATCGCCACCCTGCACATCATTGAGATCAAGGGAAACACGATCGCCGCGAACATCGCGAACGTCTACGGCGACGCCGGTGACGTCGGGCGTGGCGCGCTCATCGCCTCCGGTCTGGTGCTGTTCGCGATGACGCTCGTGGTGAACCTGGTGGCCCGGGCGATTGTGCGGCGGCGCCGCGACTTCCGGGTGGTGGCCCTGTGACCTCGCTGACCATGCCACAGCGTTCTTCCAGCGGCAGCGGGCTGTCCGGGCGCAAACTGCCGACCTGGAGCTTCATCGCGGTCGCCATCGCGGTCGCCGCAATCGTGCTCGGCTTGTTTGCTGTCACGCCGTTGCAGGGCCGGGTCGACTATTTCGTCGTGCTCGTTCCGGCCTACGTCGTGGTCCAGTCGATCATCGCCGGCGTGTTCGAAGGTCGGCGCAGCGCCAAGGACCGGCTCGCCACCCTGATGGTCGGGGTCGCCTTCATCATCGCGGTAATTCCGTTGGTGGGCGTGCTTGGATACACGATCGCCCGCGGCCTCAAGCGCTTCGACGTCACGTTCCTCACGCACTCGATGCGCAACGTGGCCGAACAGGACCCCAACGGGGGCGCGTACCACGCCATCGTCGGCACGATCGAACAAGTCGGTATCGCCACGATCATCGCGGTGCCGATCGGGTTGCTCGTCGCAATCTATTTGGTCGAATACAGTCGCGGCCGTCTCGGCGCATTCGTCAGCTTTTTTGTTGACGTCATGACCGGTCTGCCGTCGATCGTCGCGGGCCTGTTCATTTACGCACTGTGGATTCTGGCGCTGCATCAGGGCTATTCCGGTTTCGCCGGCTCATTGGCGTTGGTGCTGCTGATGCTGCCGACAATCGTCCGGTCGGCCGAGGAAATGCTGAAGCTGGTGCCTTCCGGCCTGCGTGAGGCGAGTTTCGCGCTGGGAGTTTCCAAGTGGCGGACGACCTTGCGAATTGTGTTGCCGACGGCGTTGCCCGGAATAATCACCGGTGTCATGCTCGCTATCGCCCGTGTGATCGGCGAGACGGCACCGCTGCTGCTGACGGTCGCGTTCGCCAGTTCGATCAACAACAATCCGTTCAGCGGGGCCCAGGAAGGCCTGCCGCTGTACGTATTCTCCGAGTCGAGCCTGCCGAACGAAACCGCGATCAACCGGGCGTGGGCCGGAGCGCTTACGCTGATCATCATTGTCATGTTGCTGAATATCGTGGCCAGAATTATCGCCCGATTCACCCGAGCCCGGGGCTGAGAGGACCACCATGGCCAAAAGAATCGACGTTTCCGGATTGAACATCTATTACGGGAAATTCCTCGCGGTCGAGGACGTATCAATGTCGATCGAGCCGCGCACGGTGACCGCGCTCATCGGTCCATCAGGGTGCGGCAAGTCCACGTTCATCCGGACACTCAACCGGATGCACGAGGTGGTTCCGGGCGCGCGGGTCAACGGCAAGGTGCTGTTGGACGGGGACGACATTTACGCCTCCGACGTCGACCCGGTGAACGTACGGGCGACGATCGGCATGGTGTTCCAGCGGCCCAACCCATTCCCGACGATGTCGATCTACGACAACGTGGTGGCCGGGTTGAAGCTGCGGCGCCGGGTCCGCAAAGCCGAACTCGACGGCATCGTGGAGCGCTCGCTGCGGTCGGCCAACCTGTGGAACGAGGTCAAGGACCGGCTGAAGAAGCCGGGCGGCAGCCTGTCCGGTGGACAGCAACAGCGGCTGTGTATCGCCCGCGCCATCGCGGTCGAGCCCCAGGTGCTGTTGATGGACGAGCCGTGTTCGGCCCTCGACCCGATCTCGACCCTGGCGATCGAGGACCTGATCGGGAACCTCAAGGAGCGGTACACGATCGTCATCGTCACGCACAACATGCAGCAGGCCGCTCGGGTCAGCGACCGGACCGGCTTCTTCAACCTGGCTGGTGTCGGCAAGCCCGGTCGGCTGATCGAGGTGGACGAGACCGCGAAGATCTTCTCGAACCCGACCGAGAAGCAGACCGAGGCTTATATCACCGGCCGTTTCGGCTGACGAGTCCTGCAGGGCCGGGACACCATTGTCTGTGTCCCGGCCCTGAGTTATTTCTGTTCGTTTCTCGGATCCCAATACCGAGTCCGGTGTCTCCGGCCGATTCTGGGAACGTCCTCAAACGGGCCGGCTAGTCCGAAGCCAGGAGGCGACCCGCCTCGTTGTCCGTCCGACGACGTAATGACCATGATCATGAGTGGATTTGGTACGGATTTCAGGATCAAATCCACTCACGATCATGAAAATACTCAGATGCTGCAGGCCTTGTCCGCGGCCGAGATCGACTTCAACGACGAGGGCGACGACGACGGCTTCGGCGATCCGGCCGTTGACTTCTGGGACCCGACTATCTGGCTGCCGGCCGGCACGGCGTCGCCGACGTTCACCGTGTGCGCTCCGTCCCAGGACGAACCGACAACCAGCTCGACCGAGCCGGCTGTGACCGCGTTGTCCGCCTGCATCGTCGCACCGGGGATCGCGGCGGCCAGCGTCCGAGCGGCGGCGATGTCGGAGGGCGCGTAATGCACGACCGCGTTCGTAGCGCCCAACTGCTCGATGGACAGCGTGGAGATCGAGAAGCCGACCGAGGACAGGGCCTGACTGGCCCGGGTCGCCAGGTACGGCGTGCCGACGCCGTTCACGATCTTCACCGTGACGTCCTGCGGTGCGACCGTGAGCCGCGCAGCCGAGCTGTTCGACGGCGTGGCCGAGTGAGGGGCCTTCGGTTTATGCGACGTGGCCTTGGGCGAGGTCGGCGTGGCCGGCACGGTCACGGTTCCGTTGTCGTCGATGATCGACTTCCACAACGCCTTCGCGGCATTCAGGTCGAGCTGAACCCGGCCGGTTTGGTTGGTGCCCGGCGGTGTGTAGTCCGGATTCGCGATCGGCACGGTGAGGAAGTTAGCGTGCGCGGCGTCGAGGTGCCGTAACTGCTGGGCCAGGCTGTAAAGGTCGCCGAGATGGGTTTGTTTGTCCAGGGTCACCGACTTGGTCCCGGCGTCCAAGAACTTCTTGAGCTTGCCCGGACTGAACAGAATCCCTTTGCTGGTGGCGACCCGCAGCATCGCTCCGAGGAATTGCTGCTGTCGTTTGATCCGGCCCAGGTCCGAACCGTCGCCGATGTTGTGCCGGGCCCGGACGTACGCGAGCGCCTGGGTGCCGTCGAGTGTCTGCGTGCCAGGGTGCAACTTCAGACCGCTGTCCGGATCGTCGATCGCGACCGGCGTACACACCGGCACGCCGCCCAGCGCGCTGACCATGGTCTTGAAGCCGGTGAAGTCGACCTGCACGTAATGGTTGATCTCGACGCCGGTCAGCGACTGCACCAGCCGGATCGTGCAAGCCGCGCCACCGAGTTCGAACGCGGAATTGAACATGCCCATGTACGGCTTGCTTATCGAGCCGTCCGGCTTTCGGCAGGCGGGGACCTGGACCCACGAGTCACGCGGAAAGCTCACCATCGTCGCCTTGCCGCCGTCGGGCGAAAGGTGCGCGAGGATCGTGGTGTCCGACCGGGCGCCAGCGACCTCACCCGCGGAGGACTCGTACTGCCCATTCGCGCCTGATCGGGTGTCCGACCCGATCAGGAGGAAATTCGCCGCGTGCTGTTGTTTGGTCTTCTCGACAATGTGCGGGTCATTGGGGGCCAGTACGTCCTCGCGATGGATACGTCCGTCGTAATGCCGGTAGATCAGGTAGCCGGACAGGCTGACGCCGGCCAGAACGACTACGAGTGCTGCCGCCGTCCAGCCGACGGCCCGGCGCCAGCGTCGCTTGGGTTTCGCGTTCGCTTTGGCCGCCGCGAGGCGCTTGCCGGCCCGGCCCAGCACCGGCAACACCACGGTCGGCCCTTCAACGTCGGGCGGCCCGGCATTGTCCGGCGCGGAGTTCTGTGACTCGTCGTAACGCTGGCCGGCGTTGGGCTGCTCGTAACGCTGGTGCTCATAGTCACCGTGCGGGCCGTAACTGTGTTGGCCACTGTCGCGCTGGCTGTCGTCCGGTTGCCTATAGCCGCGCTGGCCGTTGTCGGCCTGACCGTAATCGCGCTGATCGTTCGATCGACCGTAACCGTACTGATCGTTCGGTTGGCCGTAGTCGTGGCCATCGTTTGGTTGACCGTAACCGTGCTGATCGTTCGGCGCGGCGCCATCAGCTGAACCGGTTCCTGTGGCAGCATCGTCGCGGCTCGGGTTGGCACGGTGCCGGCCACGACCCGGTCGAGGGCGACCGCGACCGCTGGGTGGCGTGTTGCCGTCGTAGACCACGACGCGTTGAACCCCCAGAAGGCGACGGACATTGCTTGCGGGCGGGAATCAACCCCGCGATTTCGGTCAATGGTACGGAGCCGGACCCGAATCTGCGACCGATCGACGAAATATGTCCGTATCCAGGGCCATCTTCCGGAATGCAATTCACAGCTCTAATGCACGGTTGTGGCTCGAACCACAAATTTCGCGATCTAATCATGTCAACCATTAGTCGCTGACCTGTTTCGGCCATTGAGCAAAAGGATGATCGCCGCGGGGATTCGGGCAGCAACGGTCGTCGGCTAACTGCCCTACTCGCGGGCTGTTCCAATCGCGGCGGTCGTGCGCCCGGCCTTCACCGTAGCCATCGGCCGAATCCGCGACCGTGCTGGATGCTGGCCAGGACCTGCAAGTGCCGCCGGAACGGGCGTTTCTGCCTGCCCACTCGGCGATGGCCGCAGGCCGCGTGTTCCGAATCACCCCTGAACCCACAGTCGTCGCGACAATACCCGACGACGTCGAGAAGCGAAGGCGAACTATTGAGCGTCGCCGCATTACGCAACTGACCAGCTCGCCCACATTGGTCTGTCCACAAAGGACACCGATCATTCGGTCAAATTTTCCTTGCAGAATGGCCGGAGTGGGCCAATGCTGCCGGTATCCATACCGCTTCCAACCACAGTGGAGGGCGGTCGGCATGGGCATGCTCTACGTCACGACCGGGTTCGCTCGC
>JBEDUI010000230.1:0-17822 GCA_040414495.1 Mycobacteriales bacterium | reverse complement strand
TCCGCCGCGGCGCGGAAGATCCGGCTCTTCACCGGGCTCTCCGACGCCTGCTGCTCCGCGGTGTTGTAGACCTTCTCGAACACCCGCGGCACCGCGAGCAGGAACGTCGGCCGGAACGACTGCAGCTCGGGCGCCAGCCGGGAGATGTTCGACGTGTGCCCCAGGATGATGCCGCACTCCAGGCAGCCGACCTGGATGATGCGCGCGAACGAGTGCGCCAGCGGCAGGAACAGCAGCGTCGAGCCGCTGGTCATGTCGAATATCTCGGTCAGCGCGCCCTGGGTCGCGTTGCGCGTGTCGGACAGCAGGTTCGCGTGGGTGAGCTCGCAGCCCTTCGGCCGGCCGGTGGTGCCGCTGGTGTAGATGATCGTGGCCAGGTCGGCCGCGGACACGCTGGCTCGGCGCGTCTCGAGTTCGGACGGGTCGACGTCGGCGCCGTGCTTGGTCAACATCTCGATCAGGCCGTCTTCGATCGTCCAGACGGTCTGCAGCTCTGGCAACGTGCCGCGGATCGAGTCGATCATCGCGGTGTGCTCGACGGTCTCCACGACGACGGCGCCCGCGCCCGAGTCGCGCAGAATCCATTCGACCTGTTCGGCGCTGGAGGTCTCGTAGATCGGAACCGGGACGCCGCCGACCGACCAGATCGCGTAGTCGATCAGCGTCCACTCGTATCGGGTCGAGGACAGGATCGCGATCCGGTCACCGGAGGCGACCCCGCTGGCCAGCAGGCCGCTGGCCACCGCGCGTACCTCGCTCGCGAACTGCGCGGCCGTGACGTCGATCCAGTGGCCGTCGGGCTGGCGCCGGCCGAACGCCGCGTTGCCCGGGTCCTTCGCGGCGTTGTCATACACCATGTCGGCCAGGCTCGCGTTGGCGGCGACCGTCAGGTTCGTCGCTACCGAGAACTCGCGCACGCAGCACCTCACTTAGACCGACTACGTATCTCAGAAGCGTATCCGTCAGCTGGCCTGATCGCCCCCAGGACACCACGTGGTGCGAGTGGCCGAGGGCTGCTGGTGGCATTCTGACCGGATGCCGCAGCTGGACCTGATGGACGAGACGTTCATCGTCGCGAGCCCGGCGACCGTGGCCGGTGCGGTCGCCGACGCATCCCGTTGGCCCGGCTGGTGGCCGGAGCTGAGTTTGCGGGTGGCCGAGGACCGCGGGCCTGAGGGGGTGCGATGGGCCGTGGCCGGAGAGCGCTGGACCGGCACGATGGAGGTCTGGGTCGAGCCGCACCTGGATGGCGTGATCGCGCACTACTACCTGCGGGTCGATCCGGTCGGGCGGGGAGTGACCCGGCGTGGGCTTGATCGGGCCCGGCGGGGCTGGGCGCGTCGCAGCCGGCGGCTCATGTGGGCGTTGAAGGACGAACTGGAGCAGGGCCGGCCGGCGGGCGAGGAGCCCTAAGATCGGTCCGACATTCGATCGGTCACGAGTTTATTCGTGAAACTCTCTCAGCAAAGCTGACATTCTCCGGCCGAAACCGGCGTGCCGTGATCGGCCAATTTCGGTAGCGCGGGAATTGAACCCGGGAATTGTCCGGCGGGGAGAGTCCGAGTACGGCTCGCGAATTCTGTCCGGGACAGTGTCCGGGTGCGGCTCGCGAATTCCGCCGGGCGTAGTTCAGACTCGGCTCGCGAATTCCGCCGGGATACGCCCGTGGCTCACTCAAGAATTACGGACCGACCGGCGCCGTACTCATCCCGGGCTGCGGCCGGAGTAATCCGGAAGTGGGCAACACCAGGTGATAACCGATCGGCAAAAGTTCTGACAACGTTCTCCTGGGGCCTTGTGTCCGAGGTCGGAGTGAGTTACAAAGTAGCCCAACGACCGACTTGGACCCCCTTGTTGGTTCCGGAGTTCATGCATTCGTGCCGTGGTGGCCGGCTCCGGACGCTAGCTCAGCGTGTGTCCGACAGGATCTTTCCTGCCGGATATTCAACGGTGCTTCCATCTTCATTTAACGGATCGTCCAACGGGGCCGGACCGGAAATGAGTCCGGGGCGAGCCTGTTAGGGCAATCCAACCGTGACCAGGTGAGGAGGGCGGCCATGGCCCAAGTGGTGGGATCTCGGACCCGCATGACTTCGCGGGACTGGAGAAACGTCAGACGTGGCCTGCTATTTGTCAGTCCATGGATTGTGGGCCTGTTGGCTTTCACCGTGTTTCCATTGGTCTACTCGATCGTTATCAGCTTCACCCGATATAGCGGCTTCGCCAGCCCGAAGTGGTACGGCGTACAGAACTACAGCCGGCTGTTCACCGATCCGCTGGTCGGCACCTCAACAATGAACACGCTGTGGTACACGATCTTTGCTGTACCGATTGGTCTCGTGATCGCGCTGCTGATCGCGTTGGCGATGAACCGCCGGGTCCGCGAGGTCGCCGTCTACCGGACGATCCTCTATCTTCCGTCGTTGATCCCGGCGTTCGCGTTCTCATTCATCTTTGTCGTGCTGCTCAATCCCGGCTACGGCATCGTGAACAAGTTCATCGGCCTTTTCGGCTTGCCCGCGACGGACTATCTGTCCGACCCGGTCGGCATCAAGGGCGTCATCATCGGCATGGCCCAGTTCGCCGCCGGAAACGCCGCGCTGATCTTCCTCGCCGGCTTGAACACCGTTCCGGACACGCTCTATGACGCGGCGAAGGTGGACGGTGCCAATGCGATCACCCGGTTCTTCCGCATCACGCTGCCGCTGCTGTCCCCGGTGATCCTCTTCAACGCGATCAACGCGGTGAACCAGGCATTGCAGATCTTCACCCCGGGCTACATCCTGCCGTCGGCGCCCGGCGGACCGAACAACGGTTCGCTGTTCTACATGCTGAACCTGTATGAGAACGCGTTCAGCTATGCGCAGCTCGGCTACGCCTCGGCGCTGGCCGTGATTCTGTTCATCGTCGGCATCGCGCTCGCGTTCCTGATATTCCGGCTCTCGCGCCGGTACGTTCACTATGGCGTGGAGGTGTAGCCGCCATGGCTATTGACGAGATCGTCGAGACGCCGCTGGCCCAGCAGGGCAAGCAGGTCACCCCGACCAAGCATCATGCCTGGGGCTCACGGCTGTTCCTGATCATCATGTGCGCGCTGTTTCTCATTCCCGTTTACTGGATGCTGGTCACGGCGCTCAAGACGCCGGCCGAATTGCTGAAACCCAAGCCGAGCTGGTTTCCGACCACGTTTGCCTGGAGCAACTTCTCCGACGCGGTAAACGCGTTCCCGTTCGCGCGGTTCTTCCTCAATTCAGTCCTCATCACCGCGCTGGTAGCTCTCGGCACGGTGCTGTCCAACGTGATCGTCGCCTATGGTTTCGCCTGCCTTGAGTGGCGCGGCCGGGACAAGCTGTTCTACGTCGTGATCGCCACGATGTTCCTGCCGTTCGCGATCACCATCATCCCGCTGTTCGACCTGTTCGGTTGGCTGCACTGGATCAACACCTGGCTGCCGTTGGTCGTCCCGGCGTTCTTCGGTAGCGGTTTCTCCACCTTCCTTTTACGTCAGTTCCTGATGCAGATTCCGCGTGACCTGCTCGACTCGGCCCGCGCTGACGGGGCCAACGAGTGGCGCATTCTGTGGCAGATCGTGGTCCCGATGGCCCGTCCGGCCTTGGCGACGGTGGCGATCTTCGCCGCGTTGGCGGCCTGGAACGACTTCCTCGGCCCGCTGATCTACCTGCAGGACCAGAAGCTGCAGACGCTGGCGATCGGTCTGCAATATCTGCGCCAGACCCAGCCGGACAAGATCACCGTGAACCTTTTGATGTCGGCCTCGGTGATGACGATCGTGCCGGTCATCCTGTTGTTCTTCGGCTTCCAGCGGTTCTTCGTCCGCGGCATCACCATGGGGAGCATCAAGTGAGCGCTATTTCGACCACTCGCCGGCGTCGCTTTGGCGTCCTCTTGGCCTGCGCGACATTGTTATCGGGCGCGCTGACCGCGTGCGCCACCCGTAGCAACGATCCCAAGGTGGTCACGTACTGGACCACGATCACCGACCCGATCACGATGAAGGCCTGGAACAAGATCGCCCAGGGCTTCGAGAAGCAAAATCCCGGCTACAAGGTGCAGATTCTGCCCAAACCAGTGATCGGCACCGGCGATGCGACCGACCTCATCACCGCGGTGCGCGGGCACACCGGCCCTGACGTCTATCTGGTCGACCGTTTCTCGACCGCCCAGTACGCCGGCACCGGAATCCTCACCGACCTGCAGCCGTACGTCGACAAATCGCCGGGCATGAAATCCAAGTTCCTGCAATTCGCCTGGAACGAGGGTTCGTACAAGGGCGACGCCTACGGAATCCCGAACGACACCGACAGCCGCGGGCTCTTCTACAACAAGACGCTGTTGAAGAAGGCCGGCGTCAACCCCGACGTGCTCGACCCGAAAAATGGTCCACCCACGATCGACGAGGTCATGGCGATCGCCAAGAAGGCGACGATCATGCAGGGCGGAAATTACAAACAGATCGGCCTGATTCCGTGGGACGCGCAGGGATTCTGGGCGACCTGGGCCTTGATGTACGGGGCGACGTTCTTCAACAGCAAGACCTGTGAGATCGACGCGACCCAACCGCCGCTGCTCAAGGCGTACAACGCTTTCGAAACCTGGGCCAAGGAGCTCAATTACAACAAGGTCCAGGCGTTTCTGGCGACGTACCTGCCGCCGGGCCACCCGCCGAACCAGGGCACCTTCTTCGACAGCAACGTGGCAATGACCATCGACGGCAACTTCAACATCGAGCCGTTGAAGCAATACGCGCCGAAGGTGAAATACGGCGAGACGTACCTGCCGGTGCCGAAGAAGGGCGACAAGCCGTTCACCTGGTCCGGTGGATTCGCGTACGTGATTCCCAAAGGCGCGGCCAATCCAGACGGCGGCTGGAAGTTCATCAAGTACGCCTCTGGGCCGGAGGGTCAGAAGATTTACGACACGATGACCCAGCACCTGCCGACGTACAAGCCGTTGCTGAGCGACAAATCGGTGACCGGCAGTCAGCAATTCTTCGCCGACATCTTGAAGTACTCGACCAGCCGTCCGCCGTTGCCGGTCAACGCGCAGCTCTCGACCGCCTTGAGCAACGCCGAAACGGCGGTGCAACTGGGTGCCTCGCCCAAGTCGGCGCTGGAGTCGGTCAACAAACAGGTGAACGCGAACATGAAACAGTACTGCCCGTTCAAGTTGCCGAAGATGGTCAACAGCAGCCAGTAAGAGCTGGCATAGGCTCGGCGACATGCGCGTGCACGTGGTATCGGATGTCCATGGCAACGTCGACGCGCTGGCGCGGTCCGGGGACGGCGCGGACGCCCTGATCTGCTTGGGCGACCTGCTCTCGTTCGTCGACTACGCCGACCCGGGCGGCGGCATCATGGGCGAGCTGTTCGGGGCGGCGGCGATCAGCCGGTTCATAGCGTTGCGGACCGCGCAACGCTTCGACGACGCCCGCGCCTTCTCGCGCTCGCTGTGGGAACAGCGGGACGAGGAGCCGGGCGTCGCGGTCGAGGCGGCGGCCCGGCGGCAGTACGGGCGGCTCTTCGCCGCCATGCCACGCCCGGCGTACGCGACCTTCGGCAACGTCGACCTGCCCCGGCTGTGGGGTGAGTTCACCGGCGACGGGGTGCAGGTGCTCGACGGGGCCGCGGTGGAGTTGGACGGGCGCAGCTTCGGGTTCGTCGGCGGTGGCCTGCAGACCCGGTACCGGACGCCGTACGAACGCAGCGATGAGGAGTACGCCGCCCGTATCGCCGCCGTCGGGGCAGTCGACGTGCTCTGCTGCCACATCCCGCCGGCCCGCCCGGAGCTGACGTACGACGTGGTGTCGCGGCGGTTCGAACGCGGCAGCCAGGCGATTCTCGACGCGATCCGGGCGACCCAGCCGCGGCTGGTCCTGTTCGGACATGTGCACCAGCCGTTGCAGCGCCGGTTGCGGATCGGCAAGACCGAATGCATCAACGTTGGCCACTTCCGGGCACTGGGCAGGCCCTACGTGGTGAGCTGGTGACTGGCGGGTAGCCTGCCGCGTATGACCGATCAGCCCGGGCGCCATCAGGTCGGCCCGGGCGCGATGTCCGTGAAGGGGATGGCGCCCTGATGGCTGATCAGTCCTCGCAGTCGATCATGATCAACGCGGCTCCGGCCGCGATCATGGCGGTGATCGCCGACTTTCCGACGTACCCGGAATGGTCCGGTTCGATCAAGACCTGCGAAGTCCAGGAGAGCTACCCGGACGGGCGCGCGCAGACGGTGCATTTTGTCATCGACGCCGGGATCGTCAAGGACGATTACGTGCTGCGGTATGACTGGGCGAAGGACGATACGGCCGTCTCTTGGGAGTTGGTCAAGGGCCAGCTGCAGAAGAGCCAGCACGGTTCGTACCAATTGGACGAGGTCGGCGCGACGACCCGGGTGACGTATTCGCTCACCGTCGACCTGACCGTTCCGATGCTCGGACTGTTCAAGCGCAAGGCCGAGAAGGTCATTCTCGATACCGCGTTGAAAGAGCTCAAGCGCCGCGTCGAGGGCTGAAATCGGCCGCGCGAATAACGTCCGCGATCGCAGGCGCCCCTGGGGCGCCGAGGAGCGGAGCGAGCGCGGAGCCGAGCAATTAGACAAAGTCTTGCGGTTGCCCCGGGGCAACCTCCTACCGTCATGGCCATGCGCGAGTTGCTGACCGTTGGGCAGCTGGCCCGGCGTAGTGGCTTGACGCCCAAGGCGTTGCGGCACTACGACCGGATCGGGCTGCTGCGTCCGGCCGTGGTTGACCCCGCCGGGCAACGACTCTACGACCCGGCGCAGGTGCAGCAGGCCGAGCTGGTGGCCCGATTCCGGGCGGTCGACCTGCCGCTGGAGCAGGTCCGGGAGTGCCTGAGCGCATCCGACCAAGCGGTGCGGTCCGTACTCGTAGCGCACCGGCAACGGCTGGCCGCCCGGATGACCCGTACCCAGAGCGCCTTGCACCGCCTCGACCACTTCATCGCCGACGGAATCGGAGCATCCATGTCCACAAAGGATTCGCCCAGCGTCAATGACGAACGGGCATTGGCGGCCGAGTTGTTCAACGGCGTGTGGCGGCTGCTGGAGAAGGAGGACCGGTCGATCGCCGAGAACGACCGGATGGTGCACATGGCGCACGCCTCCCGGTATCACTGGGAACAGGTCGGCACGCCGGCGAACCTGACGGTGGGGGAATGGCAGTGCTCGCATGTTTACGCGGTACTGGGCCGGTCCGAGCCGGCGCTGTATCACGCCCGCCGTTCCCTGCAACTGGCGCAGGACAACGGCATCGGGGATTTCCAGCTCGCGTACGCATATGAGGCGTTGGCCCGCGCGCATGCGGTCGCGGGTGACCCGGAGGAGGCGCGGCGCTGGACCGAGCAGGCACTGGCCGCGGCCGACGGCATCAGCCAGGACGGGGACCGCGAGCTGCTGCTGTCCGATTTGGAAACAATCCCGGGTCAGGAGCGCTTCTGGTAGTACGTCTGCCTTCGCAGGCCGGCGGTTTGGGTACGCTGCGGCGATGCGAATGGGCGGGAAGATCTGATGCGGCTGAGCGTCGGCGTCGATATCGGCGGTACAAAGGTCGCAGCCGGAGTGGTGGACGAGGACGGCACGATTATCGAAGAGGTGCGTCGTTCCACCCCGACAAAGGACGTCACCGAAACCGAGAACGTGATCAGCTCGGTGGTGGCCGAGCTTCGGTCGCGGCACGAGGTGGTCGCGGTCGGCATCGGCGCGGCCGGGTGGATCGCCTCGGATCGGGCGACCGTGCTTTTCTCGCCGCACTTGGCCTGGCGGAACGAGCCGCTGCGCGACGCGCTGACCGAGCGGGTTGGTCTGCCGGTGACGGTGGAGAACGATGCCAATGCCGCGGCCTGGGCCGAGTACCGGTTCGGCGCGGCGACGGGCGAGCCGGTCGTGGTCTGCGTGACCCTGGGTACCGGGATCGGCGGTGGCCTGGTGGTGGCCGGAACGCTGTTCCGCGGCGCGTACGGGGTCGCGCCCGAGTACGGGCACATGTGCATGGTCCCGGGTGGTCGGCGCTGCGCCTGCGGTAATCGCGGCTGCTGGGAGATGTACGCCAGCGGGACCGCGCTGGCCCGGGACGCCCGCGAGCTGGCCGACGTCTCGCCGGTGGCGGCGCATCGGCTGCTGGAACTGGTCGATGGCGATCCGTCCCGGTTGACCGGACACGAGGTCCGCATCGCCGCCCAGGAAGGCGATCCGGGCGCATTGGAGATATTTACGAGCATGGGCCGGCGACTCGGGGAGGGCCTGGCCGACCTGGCCGCGGTCCTCGACCCGAGTTGCATGGTGATCGGCGGTGGGGTCAGCGAGGCTGGGGATCTGTTGTTGGCACCGGCCCGGACCGCCTACGCCGAGACGTTGACCGGTCGCGGGTTCCGGCCGTTGGCGCGGATCGAGCTGGCGCGGTTTGGTCCGGCCGCTGGTCTGGTCGGCGCGGCGGATCTGGCCCGCCGCCGGGTCTGAGGTTTCGGGTAGGCCTGTACGGGCGTCGTCGTCTCGGTCGTCTCCGTCTTCCCGTTGGTCTCGGTCGTCTCGGTCGTCTCCGTCTTCCCGTTGGTCGCGGTCGTCGTGGTCGCCTCCGTCGTCGCCGTCCCGTTGGACTTTCGCCGGTACCTCGTTGCAGCGAGCGTGACAAGAGGGTGGTTTTTGGCGCGTCGATTTGCTCTGGTGTCACGCTCGCGGCAATTGGGTATTGGGCGGTCGTGCTGGTGTCACGCTCGCGGCTATTAAGTATTGGGCGGTCGCACCGGTGTCACGTTCGCTGCACAAAACGTTGGGTGGTCGCACTGCTGTCACGCTCGCTGCACGTAGGTATTTCGCGCCAGCTGCGGCCAGGGGCGCCAGATGTGAGTCGTCTCGTTGGACTTTCGCCGGAACGTCATTGCACCGAGCGTGACAAGACGGCGGTTTTTGGCGCGCCGATGTGCTCTGGTGTCACGTTCGATGCAATTGGGTAATTGGGCGGTCGTGCTGGTGTCACGCTCGCGGCAATGACGTATTGGGCGGTCGCGCTGGTGTCACGCTCGCTGCACGGACGTATTGGCGGGCGGTCCGGGCAACGGACCTGGCCCGCCGCCGGGTCGGCGCGCTCAGGTGGTTCGTAATTCGGCGGTGCGGCCCTTTTGGTGCAGCCAACAATGGGCCCAGTGTCCGTTGCCCAGGTCGGTTCTGTCGGGGAAGGCCTTTCGGCATTCGTCCATGGCGAACGGGCACCGCGGGTGAAATCGGCAACCAGATGGCGGGTTCACCAGGTTCGGCGGCTCGCCGAGCATCGCGGTTTCGTCGAAAACACCGTCGCTGCGCCCGGCCCGGCCCGGATCCGGCGAGGCTTCGACCAGCAGCCGGGTATACGGGTGCATCGGTGTCTGAATAACCTCATCCTTTGGCCCGGCTTCGATCATCTGGCCGGCGTACATCACGTGCACATCGTCCGACAAATACCGGGCCGAAGCGATGTCGTGGGTGATGTACAGCAACGCCAGCCCTTCCTCATCCCGCAGCCGCGCCAGCAGGTTGAGCATATCGAGCCGGATCGACACATCGAGCATGGAAATCGGTTCGTCGCCCAAGAGTACGGACGGTTGCACGGCCAATGCTCGCGCGATCACGACCCGCTGGCGTTGCCCGCCGGACAATTCGTGCGGGAATTTGTCGAGGAATTCCCGGGCCGGAATGAGGCTGACCCGTTCCAGGAGCTCGATCGACTGGTCCCGGGCATCGGCCCGGCTTTTCGCGTGTCCGTGAATGCGCAGCGCGCGTTCGAGGTTGTAGCGCACGCGGTGTCCGGGGTGCAGCGAGCCGAACGGGTCCTGGAAAATCAGCTGCACCTGGCGGAAGTAATCCTTGCCGGCCCGTTTCCCGCTCACCGGCTGGCCGTGCAGCCGGACGTCGCCGGAAGTGACCGGATAAAACTGAGCAAGCAACCGGGCCAACGTCGTTTTGCCGCTGCCGCTTTCGCCGACCAGCGCGACGATACGACCGGGCAACAGCCGTAGCGTCACGTTTTCCACCGCGTGCACGGTCGCGCCGCTGCCGACCGAATCGCGGACGTGGAAATGCTTGGTGACGTTGATGGCTTCCAACGCCGCGGTGGCTTCAACGGTCGACATGAGCACTCAGCTCCGTGGGTAGGGCCGGCGGCTGCAGGCGCGCATCGTGCAGGTGGCAGGCGGCCAGATGTCCGTTGGCCTGCGAGCTACCAGAACGTATCGACAACAATTCGGGCCGGTCGCTGCGGCAGGCGTCGAAACCGTGCGTGCACCGGGGCTCGAACGGACAACCGACGGGCAGTTCGTTCAAATCCGGTGGTGTGCCGGGAATTCCGGACAGTTTCTGCAGCGGCGCGTGCAGCGGCGGGAACGAATCGCGCAGGCCCCGGGTGTACGGATGTCGCGGCGCGGCGTAGATGTCGGCCGACGTGCCGATTTCCACAATCCGACCCGCGTACATGATCGCGATCCGGTCGGCCAATTCCAACAACAGCGACAGGTCGTGGGTGACGAAGACAACCGCGAAACCGAGCCGTTGCCGCAGCCGCAGAATCTGCCCGATGATCTGCCGTTGCATGACGACATCGACCGCGGTGGTCGGTTCGTCCATGACGACCAGGCCCGGATTGCAGGCCAGGGCCAGCGCGATCATGGCCCGTTGCCGCATACCGCCGGAGAGTTCGTGCGGATAACTGCGCATCCGGTTGTCGGGAATGCCGACCAGGCCCAACAATTCCCGGGTCCGGGCGACGATACTGTCGGCGCTGATACGTGGCTCGTGTTCGCGCAACACGTCGGCGAACTGCGCCCCGAGCCGCATCACCGGATTCAGCGCGTCCATTGCGCTCTGCAGCACGATCGATACGGTATTCCACCGCAACGCCCGGAGCTGTTTTTCCTCCAGTTGTACGAGGTCGAGCCGCCGATTCTCGTATTGCAGCAGGATCTGCCCGGCCGTGGTGACCGCGGGCGGGCGTTGCAACCGGGTCAGCGCGGTGATGAGCGTGGATTTCCCGGAGCCGGATTCCCCCGCCACACCGAGGATTTCGCCTCGATGCAGCTGCAGGTCGATATCCGCGCACGCGGTGACCGAGCGCTCGGCCATGGCGTATTCGACGGTCAGCCCCCGTACGTCCAGCAGCAGGTCGTCGTCCGGGTCGGGGACCGATGCCAGCGCGTTCATACCGCCGCCTCCTCAGGTTGCGGCAGGCCGCCGCTGGTTTCCTCGGTTCGGCGTCGGGTGCGTTTCACCACGGCCCGGCGCACCGACCGCAGCCGCGGGCTGGCGATCTCGTCGATGCCGAAATTGATCAGCCCGGTCGCGGTGCCGATGGCGGCGATGCACAGGCCCGGCGGGATGAACCACCACCACTGTCCATTGAGGATCGCGTTCTGCTGCTGGGCATTCTGGATCATCGTGCCCCAGCTGACCGTGTCCGGGTTGGAGATCCCGAGGAACGCCAAGCCCGCTTCGGCCAGCACGCCGCCGATCACGCCGTGCAGGAACATCGCCGAGACCCAACCGGACAGTTGCGGGAACACCTCCACGAAGATGAGCCGGATCCGGCTTTCGCCGATCATCCGCATTGCCATGGTGAAATCCCGGTTGCGCAGGCTCATCGTCTGCGCGCGCAGGGTCCGGGCGCCACCGGCCCAGCCGAAAACGCCGATCACCAGGGCGATTGTCACCGGTCCGGTGCCCTGCAGGTAGCCCGCGACCACCAGAGTCAGCGGAAAAACCGGCATGATGATGAACAGGTTCGTGATGAAGTTCAGGACCGTGTCGACGCCCTTGCCGAAGAATCCGGCGGTCACGCCGAACAGAATCGCCAGGGCGGTCCCGACCACGGCGGCCAACGCGCCAACCAGCAGGGAATTGCGCGAGCCGGCGATCAGTTGGGCCAGCACGTCCTGACCGGTCGACGTGGTGCCCAACAGGTGGTGGGAATTCGGTGACTGACCGATCGCGAAGTAGTTCAACGCCTTGGCGTTGTACCCGATCACGACGCTGTTGAACCACGGCCCGAAGATCGCGGCCAACGTGAACAGCCCGATAATGCCCAGCCCAATCCGTACCTTCCAGCTACCTAAGACCGCGGCGCGCATTTCTCACTCTCCCTGCTCCCGAGTGCGCGGATCCAGCAGCACGTAGACCGAGTCGGCGATGAAGTTCGCCACCAGCACGGCCAGCGTCGTCATCAGCAGAATCCCTTGCATGAGCGGATAATCGCGGTTGGAGACCGCCTGGTAGAGCAGGTGCCCGACGCCTGGATACGTGAATACGGTCTCGGTCAACAGTGCGCCACCGAGAATGCTGCCCAGGGCCAGGGCGAAGCTGGTGAATTGCGGCAGGATGGCATTGCGGGCGGCATAGCGGAAGATCACCCGCCGCGGCGAGAGCCCCTTCGCCCGGGCCAACAGCACATAATCCTCGCTGGTCGTCGTGATCGTCATGTTTCGCATGCCCAGCAGCCAGCCACCGCAGGAGGAGAACACGATCGTCAGCGCCGGCAACAGGCCGTACTGCAGGGTGGAGATCCAGAACCGCGGGCTGCTCCCGAACGCAGAATTGGGATCGTACCCACCGGCCAATGGGAACCAGCCGAGTTGGAAACCGAAGAGCCACAAGGCGAACAGCGCGACCCAGAAATACGGAACCGCGGCCAGGAATGTCGAGAGTGGACTGAGCGTGCTGTCCAACCGGCTGCCCGAGCGCCAACCGCAGATGATCCCGATCGAGGTGCCGATACAGAAGGCCAGGATCGTCGTAATACCGACGAGCAACAGCGTCCACGGCAACGCCTGCCCGATCAGCGAACGGACCGGGGTGGGATAGCTGCTGGTGGACAGTCCAAGGTTGAAATGGGCCAGCTGACCGAGATAGTTCCAGTACTGATGGAAGATATTTGTCCTGGGTTGCCCAAAGATCTTTTGGATCGAGGCGACGGTGTCGGCGGTGAGCGCGCCGCCTTTCTGCTGCAGCGTGGCGATGACCGAGTCGGCCGGCGAGCCCGGCATCGCCCGTGGGATCAGGAAGTTCAACGTGATCGCCGACCAGGCGGCGATCAGATAGAAACCGATGCGCCGCAGCAGAAATCCGCGGTTGCGCCGGCCGGCCGCCCGCGGCGCGGATTCCTCGGCCAACGTGACGTCGGCGGTTGCCTGGGTCATCGTCTCACGCCCTTTTCATGTGCTGCAGCATGATCACCAGATCCGGTGAGCTGTCGGCCACCTTCAGTTTCGAGCTCGCGGCGATGGGCCAGCCTTTCCAGTAGGACTGGTTGATCGCATTCCAGATACCGCCGGAGAGCACCGGAATGAACGGGACCTGCTCGACGACGATTCGCTGCAATTTATGGCCGGCCGACAGCAATGTGGCGTGATCCTCGGTACCGCGCATCTGGGCCAGCAGCCGCTTGGTCTCCGGATCCTTCCACCGGCCCGGGTCGCCGGCCGCGACCTTGCCGATCGGGACATACAACGACGGGTCCAGCAGCGTGTAATAGCTCTGGTAGACGCCGTTTCCGTTGCCGCAGAACCAGTACGCGACATCGAAGTTCCCGGAGTTCACCTGGCTGTTGAAGGTGGCGGCGGGCTGGGCGATCAAATGCACGTTCAAGCCGAGATAACGCTGCCACTGGTCGGCGATGACCGCGGTCTCGATATGCCAGGCCGGGTAATCGGTGATGAAACGGAAGACGACCGGATAGCGCTTGCCGTCCTTGACCAGTTGACCCTGCTCGATCTTCCAGCCGCCCTGGGCCAACTCCCGCCGGGCGCCGGCGACGTCGAGTTGTTGCACCTTTCCCCGGTATTCCGGGAGCAACCAGTCGTGGTAAATCTTGTCGTCGAGATTGGTAATCGGCATCGGCAGTTGACCATCGGCCAAGACGCTGGAGACGACCGACCGGTCGATCGCCATCGATAGCGCGCGCCGGACGTGTACGTCATTCCACGGCGCCTTGGTGTGGTTGAACATGATGCCTTCGCACCCGCCGCTGGGCTTCGGGTTGTAGAAGTACTTGGCCGGATCCCGGTCCACGTAGTGCTTCTGGCCACCGGGCCAGGCGATTGTGGACAGATCCAGCTGCCCGTCGACCATCAACAGCTTGGCTGAATCCTCCGTCGCCGTTGGATATTTGACATACTTCATCGGCAGCGTTCCGGACCAATAGCCGGGGCGCCGGGTGAATACGTACTGCTGTTCGGAGAACTCACCCAGCACGCAGGGCCCGGTGCCGATCGGGTCCGGACAGGTCCACTTCACCGGGTCGTGCTTTTCCCACTGGTGTTTCGGAATGATCTTGATGTTGACGCAGTTCGCGAGATTCTGATACGCGGGCGCATCGAAGGTGAGCATGACCTTGTCCGGCCCGACTTTCTGCACGCCGGTGTAGTTGACTCCCGACGGCGTCAGCTCGGAATGTTTCAGCGGCAGCTGCATGCTGTAGAGGAAATCGTCGGCTGTCAACGGGTGGCCGTCAGAAAATCGCACGCCCGGTCGGACGGTGAAGGTGAGCGCTTTCCCGCCTTCGCTGAACTCCCACGCCGATGCCAACCAAGGCTTGATCGACGCGCCATCGAAGGTGTCCAGCCGGACGATCTGCTCGAATATCAATCCCGCGGACGGGCCGGCATGATTGGCCGGCGAGAAGATGTTGAAATTCCGTACGGCCTGCACATCCTTACTGAGGATGGAAACCGTATCGCGGCGCGGAGTAGTGACTCCACCCGATTCCCGGCCGCAGCCGGCCAACGCCGTGACCGCGGCGGCGCTACCGCCGAGGCGTAAAAAGTTTCGGCGGGAAAATGCATCCACGTGCGCTCCCTGAGGAAATCGAGTGAATCGACCCCAGCCTTGGGTTTTGTGCTCGCAGCCGAAATAATCGGCCCGCGATGAGGAGACATAGCCGATTGGTTGTGCAAAATGTACGCGCCGTAACACGGCATATGTCAAGAGAATGGCCTGGCTATTGCCGATTTGTTAGACCCTAAAATTTTCGGGCAGGGTCGAGCTTGACCGGTTATGAGAATGAGCGATATTAGATTTTTTTAGGCGCGGCGGTGCTGTCCCGCACCAACAGTGACGTGGCCAGTTCGATGCGCCGGCTCTGCGGCGACTCACCACGCATCAGGCGGACCAACAACCCGACGGCCGCCTCGGCCATCTCGCCCAGCGGCTGGCGCACCGTGGTGAGCCGAGGGGAGACCCAATGCGATTCGGGCCGGTCGTCGAATCCGACGATGCTCACGTCGTCGGGGACATCGAGGCCGCGTTCGCGCAGCGCCCGGTAGGCGCCCAGCGCCATCGTGTCGGCACAGATGAACAGCGCGGTTGGCGGGTGCGGCAGATTCAGCAATTCCAAAGTCGCGTTCATGCCGGTGTAGGTGCCGAAATCGGCGCCGTACCGCACGTATTCCTCCGGCACACCCAGACCGGCCCGGGACATCGCGGCACGATATCCGGCGACGCGGGCCTGAACGCACAGCACGTCCTGCGGCCCACCGATCACCGCGATCCGGCGATGCCCCAACTCCAGCAGGTGCTGGGTGGCCGACAGACCGCCGGCCCAGTTCGTCGCGCCGATCGAGGGAATCTGCTCCGGCGGGGTGGCAATCGGATCGATGACCACGTACGGAATGCCCAGCCGGTCCAACCGGTTTCGCTGCGCCGCCGCGATGTCGACCAACGCCAGCAGGACTCCGCGCGAGCCGCGGGCCACGACCCGGTCGACCCAACTGGCCGGGGTCCGCCCACCGTGCCCGGCCTCGCGGGCGACGGTGACCGAGACGCCGAGGTTGGTCTGGTGACAGGCCGCCTCCACCCCGCCGAGCAGGGCCGCGGCCCACGAGTTGTTCAGCGAGTCGATGACGACCTCGACCAGACCGGGCGCGGCGGCACTGCGGCCGGCCCCGCTGCGGCGCACGTAGCCGCGCTGATCGAGCAGCGCCTCGACCCGCCGCCGGGTCGCCGGCGCCACGTCCGACCAGCCGTTGAGGACCTTCGAAACGGTCGGTACCGAGACCCCGGCCTCGCGGGCGATCGCGGCCATGGTCGGCCGGGTACGCGGTGTCGCCGCAGCGTCGGAGACTGAGTTCGTCGGGGTCATCTCGCGCCTTCTTTCCGAAAAATTTCGAATCCGGTTACGCGTGTTGACGGTCGCTCAGACGGCATCTTAAGTTGATTACCGGCGTAAGTCAGGCCCGTGTACCGAAAGTTTGTTAGGCCCTTTAGTTCGCCGCGATGTTCGAGCGGGGTGCTGCGGTCACCCCCGGCAAAGGAGAGACGTCTCGTGTCAAACTCGAGCGGCGGTCGCCGCGCCCTGGTCGTCCGCGGTGGTTGGGACGGTCATGTCCCAGTGGAGGCGACCGATCGCTTTCTGCCGTATTTGAAGGAGATCGGCTTCGAGGTCGAGGTCTACGACTCGTTGGAGGTCTACACCGACGCCGACACATTGGCCGCCACCGACCTGGTGGTGCAGTGCTGGACGATGGGTCAGATCACCAATGAGCAGGCCTCCGGCCTGATCGCCGCGGTCAAGGCAGGCACCGGTTTCGCCGGTTGGCACGGCGGCATCGTCGACTCGTTCCGGGCCAATCCGAACTATCAGTGGCTCACCGGTGGACAGTTCATGGCGCACCCCGGCGGGCAGATCGACTACGAGATCAAGGTCGTCTCCGACGACCCGATCGTGGCCGGCATCGACACCATTTCCGTACACACCGAGCAGTACTGGGTGCTCTCCGACGAGCTGAACAACGTGCTCGCGACCACGACCCTGGCCAAGGGTGAGGACTGGGAGCGGCCGGTCACAGTGCCGGCGGTGTGGACCCGGCGGTGGGGTGCCGGCAAGGTGTTCGTCTCGACGGTCGGGCACACCGTCGCCGACCTCGAGGTGCCGGAGATCCGGACCATTACCGAGAGGGGACTGGCGTGGGCGAGCCGCTGAAGGTCGGAATCGTCGGCGCCGGCGCGATCAGCGGCGCATACCTGAAGACACTGCCCCGGCTGCCCGGGCTGAAGTTGACCGCCGTAGCCGACCTGGATACGGCCCGGGCCGAGAAGGCCGCGGCCGACTACCCGGATGTCGCGGCGATGGCGCCTGGTGAGCTGTTCGCCAGCGACGCCGTCGACGCGGTGCTCAACCTGACCATTCCGGCGGCCCACTCCGAAGTGGCGTTGGCGGCCATCGCCGGCGGCAAGCATGTTTACGGCGAGAAGCCGTTGGCGTTGAACAACGCCGAAGCCGCTGGGGTGCTGGCCGCTGCTCAGGGGGCCGGACTACGGGTCGGCTGCGCACCGGACACCGTGCTCGGTACCGGTATCCAGACCGCGCGCAAGGCGGTGGACGACGGGCTGATCGGTACGCCGGTCGCGGCGACGGCGTTCATGCTCACGCCCGGGCACGAGCGCTGGCACCCGGACCCGGAGTTTTATTACCGCCCCGGCGGCGGGCCCCTGCTGGACATGGGGCCGTATTACCTGACCGCGCTGGTGCACCTGCTGGGTCCGGTGCGCCGAGTTGTCGGGCTCTCGTCCCGGCCGCGCGACACCCGGACGATCGGCAGCGGGCCGCGCGCCGGGACGACGTTCGACGTCGAGGTCGACACGCACATCACCGGGGTGCTCGAACACCATTCCGGTGCGTTGACGACGATGGTCATGAGCTTCGACGTGTGGGCCGGTCGGTTGCCGCGGATTGAGGTGTACGGCAGCGAGGGTTCGCTCTCGGCGCCGGATCCGAATGGGTTCGCCGGTGACGTGGAATTGTGGCGGCCGGCCGACAAGGAATGGACCGCGCT
>JBEDUI010000229.1:0-8709 GCA_040414495.1 Mycobacteriales bacterium | reverse complement strand
CTGACTCGTCACGTCTGGTATGCACGTCATAGCCAAGCATCGGCCAGGCCCGCCACTTTCCCTGGTTGCCGGCGTGGTCCGGGTCCATCGAGAAGTCGATGAATTTGCCCCGATCGATCTTGACGTTTTCGACGTCCGGCAGACGCTCGATCCGGAACCGTTCGCTGGCAACGTCGTCGCAGCTGGAATCGTCTCGGGCATCAGCTTGGGACTCGGTAGAAACCAGGCTAGTCTCCCTGGCCCGATCGATGATGGCATCGAACTCGTCCGGCGACAATCTGTGAAGCGCATGGCGCCCATCAGACGAGCGCGGGCGATCGCCAGCGCCAGGTCGGTCAATCGACACGACCGAAATGTACTCGACAGTCCTGATTATCGGTAGTCACGCTGCCGAACAGCGATTGTGTTTCATGATCGTGAGTGGATTTGGTACCGATTCCGGTATCAAATCCACTCACGATCAAAAAAATCTGTGGGTCCAGCCGGGGCGCCGAGCATCGGCTGGACTCGGGTTCGCCGCCACCTACGGCTGGCCGCCGACGCGGGCGTCCGTCGGGCGCGGTCAATGCAGGTCGCGGGCGCCGGGCACCACCAGGCCGGTTTCGTAGGCCATGACCACCGCCTGGGTACGGTCCCGCAGGCCGAGTTTGGCCAGAATGCGACTCACGTGAGTTTTCACGGTTTCCTCCGTCACCACAAGCTTTCCGGCAATCTCCCTATTGGACAGTCCCGCCGCGACCAGACGCAGCACATCGGTTTCCCGCGGCGTCAGGCCAGTCACCGGCTGGATCGCCGGCGTCGAATGCAACGCAGCGAATTCGCTGATCAGACGCCGGGTCACCGCGGGCGCCAATAATGCCTCCCCCGCAGCGATAACCCGTACCGCATCGAAAAGCCGCTCCGCCGTCACGTCCTTCAACAGAAAACCGCTGGCACCGGCCCGCAGCGCATCGTAAACGTACTCATCCAGATCGAATGTTGTCAGGATCAGAATTCGAGGCCCAGTGAACGCGACCAACTGCCGGGTCGCCTCGATACCGTCCATCCCCGGCATTCGGATATCCATCAGCACCACGTCCGGGCTACGCGACCGCCCGACCCGGACCGCCTCGGCCCCATCGCAGGCGGTGCCGACAACTGTGAAATCGGGCTGAGTGTCCAGCAGGGCGGCGAATCCGGCGCGCACCGTCTCATGGTCGTCCGCTACGACAATACGGATCGTCATCCGGTCACGTCGCTCGTGCCGGGCATACCCGCAGTCACGTCGCTCGTGCCGGGCGTACCCGCGGTCACATCGCTTCCGCCGGGCAGGTTCGCGGTCGCATCGCTCGCGCCAGGCAGGTTCGCGGTCACTAGAAATCCCCCGCCGGCCGCCGCACCAATCCGCAACGATCCGCCGACCGCGGCCGCACGTTCCCGCATTCCGAGCAGTCCATGCCCAGCGCCCGAGGAAGAAGAATCCGACGGCCCCGGCCCGTTATCCCGTATCCGCAAAACAAGCGAATCGTCGAGATAATGCAATTCCACGTCGACCGCGGCGCCGGGCGCGTGGCGGCGGGCATTGGTCAGCGCTTCCTGGATGATCCGGTACGCAGCCAACTCGACGCCGGGATCGAGCGTAGCCGGCGCACCACGCAGAATGAGCCGGGTACCGGCGCCGGACGCGTCACGGGCCGCATCCAGCAATTCGTTGAGCTGTCCCAGACCCGGTTGGGGTTGCAGTTCGGCCGGTCCCGAATCGGCGTCGGTACGCAAAACGCCTAGCAGCCGGCGCATTTCGGTCAACGCGGCCCGTGCGGTATCACCGATGGCCAGCAGCCGCTGCGCGCCACCGGGCGGCATTCCCGGCGTGGTGAGCCGAGCCGTTTCCGCCTGCACCGCGATCATCGAAATATGGTGGGCGACCACGTCGTGCAATTCGCGGGAAATACGGGCCCGCTCGCCCCGGGCGGTGTGTTCCAGCAGCGTGCCGGCGATTGCCCGCCGGGCCGAGGTGTGCTCGGCCACCTCACCGCGCGCCCGCAAAGCCAAACCGCACCACACTGCGGCCGGGCCGAAAGAGGCCAACAGCAGGGTCAGGACCCGGGCCTCATTGCCACCGGCACCGATCAGCGCCAACAAAGGAAACGGCAACGCCAGCGCCGCGAACGCGAGCTGCGAACGCTCGTAACCGAGCCGGAGCAACGCAACCACCTGCGCCACTGCCCCGGCACCGGTCAGCGCATGGAAAAACACCAGCGACACGACGCTCGCGGCCGTAATCGTGATCGCCGCTCCGACCGGACGCAGCAGCGCCAATGGCGTGGTCGTCGCCAACGCCAGCAGGCCCAACACCAGAGCAACGAACGGGTCCATATTCAACACCGCCGCTCGGGTCGCGGCTTCGGCGACAGCGGCCAGACCCAGCACCGCACCGAGGATGACCGGCGAGACCCGTAGCTTCACGCCGAGCATTGTCGCGCGAACCTAGCCCGATTTCCGTCACTCGTAAGAGTGACACCGAACATCACTCCGCAGGGTGACGCCCCTACGCAAACCGATCCCTAGCGTTTGCGGACATGGAAGCGACTATCGAAGTCACCGAATTGCGTAAACGATTCGGCCTCACCATGGCGTTGGACGGTTTGTCGTTCACTGTCCAACCTGGACGGGTCACCGGTTTCGTCGGGCCCAACGGCGCCGGCAAGTCCACCACCATGCGCATAATCCTCGGCCTGGATTCGGTCGACGAGGGCGCCGCGTACGTCGGTGGGCGAAAGTACACAACCCTGCGCCACCCACTGACCCATGTCGGATCCCTGCTGGACGCGGCGGCGCTGCAACCAAGCCGTACCGCCCGCAACCACCTGCTGTGGCTGGCCCATTCGCAGGGACTGAACGGCCAGCGGGTCGACGAGATGATCGAACTGACCGGGCTGCGCAGCGCCGCCCGACGCCGGGCCGGCGGCTACTCGCTCGGCATGCGGCAACGGCTCGGCATCGCCGCGGCACTACTCGCAGACCCGCCCATCCTGATCCTGGATGAGCCGTTCAACGGCCTTGATCCCGAGGGCATCGTGTGGATGCGCAGCCTGCTGCGGTCGCTGGCCGCGCAGGGCCGGGCCATCCTCGTCTCCAGCCACCTGATGAGCGAATTGGAGGACACCGCGACCCACCTGGTGGTGATCGGACGGGGTCGGCTGGTAGCCGAAACGAGCGTGGCCGACCTGATCGCGCGCGCGTCCGGAGACCTGGTCGCGCTGCGCACCACCGCCCGTACCGAGGCCATGACCGTGCTCGCCAGCGCCGGCGCCACCGTGGCCGCCACCGGCACCGAGACGCTCACTGTCTCCGGGCTGCCGGCCGAACGGATTGTGGCGCTGCTGGGTGAGGCCGGCGTGCCGTTTTCGGAGGTCGCCGGGCACCGGGCGACGCTCGAGGAGGCGTACATGGAGTTGACCCGGGACACCGTCGAATATCGAGCCGAAGCGGATGTGACCCCATGACGTCGTACACCCCGACCGTGACACCCGGGCGCGACGGCTTTCCCGCGTTAATTCGAGCCGAATGGACCAAGTTCCGGACAGTGCGAGGCTGGCTGATCGCCCTGGCCGTGGCCGCATTGATCGTCGTGCTGGTCGGCCTGGTGAGCGCGGCCGGCAGCCACCGTAGCTGCGTCGGCCCACACGGTCGGGCTTGCCCGGCCAGCGTGCCGGGGCCGACCGGGCCGGGCGGCGAACCGGTGAGCGACAGCTTCTACTTCGCGCACCAGAACCTGGTCGGGGACGGTAGCGTCACGGTCCGAGTGGCCTCATTGGCCGTCGTCAAGCCGGACTCTCCCCAACCCGGCGACGATACGACGCACATCGAGCCGTGGGCCAAGGCCGGCCTGATCATCAAACAGAACACCCGTCAGGGCTCGGCCTACGCCGCGATCATGCTCACCGGCTCGCACGGCGTTCGGATGCAGTACGACTTCACGCACGATCGCGCCGGATCGAGTACGGCGCGCTGGCTGCGGTTGGTCCGTTCCGGCGACACGCTGACCGGATACGAGTCGGCCGACGGTACACAGTGGACAAAGGTCGGCAGCACGCACCTGAACGGCCTGCCGAAATCCGTGCCGGCCGGAATGTTCGTCACCTCGCCGCAACACGAGACCGTCTCCCAGAGCGTGGGGTCGTTCAGCACGAGCGGCTTCGGCACCACCGCCGCCGCATCCTTCGACAACGTCAGCCGTACCGGTAGTTGGGGGCAACCCGGCTGGCACGGCTCGGCGGTCGGCGACGGGCCGGAGATGATCCAAGGTCCGGACGGCCATGGGCTCACTCAGTCCGGCGGCACGTTCACCATGGCTGGCTCGGGCGATATCGCGCCCGCCACCGGCGGTGACAACACCGTCGAGGGTGCCCTGACCGGAACGTTCGCCGGCCTGATCGTCCTGATCGTGTTGGGCTCGATGTTCGTCAGCACCGAATACCGCCGCGGCCTGATCCGCACCACCCTGGCCGCCAGCCCGCACCGCGGTCGGGTGTTGGCGGCCAAGGCGCTGGTGCTCGGCGGCGTCACATTCGTGGTCGGCCTGGTCGGCTCGGCCCTGGCGTTTTTGATCGTCAACAAGATCCGGCGCAGCAACGGTGTCCCCGTCCAGCAGGTCGCGACTGGGACCGAGGTTCGGGTGGTCGTCGGAACGGCGGTAGTGCTGGCGCTTTCGGCCGTGTTCGCGCTGGCGGCCGGGGCGGTGTTCCGGCGTGGCGCCGGCGCGGTCGTGACCGCGATCGTGCTGCTCGTACTGCCGTACATCCTCGCGATCGCCTCCCTGCTGCCGGTCGGCCCGGCGCAGTGGCTGCTACGCATCACGCCGGCGGCTGGGTTCGCGATCCAACAGAGCCTCCAGCAGTACGCGCAGGTCAGCGCCTGGTACGCACCGCCGAACGGTTACTTCCCACTGCCGCCGTGGGGTGGGCTGGTCGTGCTCGCCGCGTGGACCGCGGTTGCGCTGGGACTCGCGGTCGTGCTGATTCGCCGGCGGGACGCATGAGATACGCGTTGCACGCGGAGTGGACGAAACTGCGGACTCTGCCCGGCCTCGGCTGGCTGCCGCTGCTGGCGATCGCGTTGACGGTCGGGCTGAGCGTGGTGGCATCGGCAGCGGTGTCCTGCCGGACCGGCTGCGATCAGGATCTGACCCAGGTCAGCCTGACCGGGGTTGATCTGGGGCAGGCTGTCCTCGCCGCGCTCGCCGTCGTCGTGATCAGCGGCGAGTACGGCACCGGCATGGTCCGTACCACCCTGGCCGCGGTGCCCCGCCGGCCGGTCGTGTTCGCGGCCAAGGGCGTCATTCTGGCCGGCGTGGTGATTCCGGTCGGGGTTGTGGCCGTACTCTGCTCGGTGCTCGTCGCGCGCACCACGCTGCCCGGTGCCGGTGTGGTGCTGTCGGAGGGATCTACGGTACGAGCGATTGCCGGTTCGGTGCTGTATCTGGCGTTGGTGGCATTGCTCAGCTACGGAATCGCCACAGTGGTACGGGATTCGGCCACCGCCATCGGCATCGTCGTGTTCCTGCTGTATCTGTTCCCGATCCTCGCGCAGGTGGTGAGCAGCCCGGATTGGCAGCGGCATCTGCGGCAGATCGGGCCGATGAACGCCGGCCTCGCGATCCAGGCCACCAAGCACCTGGACCGTCTTCCGATCGGGCCGTGGGCCGGGCTGGGCGTACTGACCGCGTGGGCCGCCGGGGCGCTGCTGGCCGGTGTTCTGCTGCTGCAATTCCGCGACGCCTGAGCGATCGTAGAATTCCGGTAGGACAAACCGGAGTTGGAGCGCATGGTGAATCGCCTGGAGTTGGTCGACTACCGCCGCCGCGTCGCCGTGTTGTACGAGGCGGTACGGGCCCAGCGTGATCCCGCGCTGGGCCACCAGCTCTGGCGGACCGGGCGTGATCTGCTGTTCCGCAAGCATCCGCAAAGCCCGTTGCTACCGGACGATCCGCTGCGGCGCACCGGACTTCCGTACTGGCCGTACGATCCGTCGCTGCGGTTCACCGCCCCGGTCCAACCGGTTCAGAACGGGCAACAGCTCTCGATACCAACCGGCAACGACGGAATTACCAGCCTCAGCCAGATCGGGTTCGTGGAATTAGGTGAGCCGGTGAACGCCCGGCTGGATGTGTGGTGGCTGAACCATTACGCCGGCGGGCTCTTCGTGCCGGTCCGCGACGGGACCGCCGGCGATACGAGTTACGGCGGCGGCCGCTACTTGCTCGACACCGCCAAAAGCGCCGACCTTGGCGGAAATGCTGACCGGCTCATTCTCGATTTCAATTTCCTGTACCACCCGTCCTGCCGGTACAACCCCGAATGGGTCTGTCCACTTGCACCAGAAGGCAACCGGATCGCGACGCCGATCCGTGCCGGCGAACGGCTATAAGCCTTATCTGGAGCGTCTTCGCGGGGTGACCGCGACCGCCGGCCATAGCGTGTCCGCAACGCGGCCCGGCAGCCTCTTTTTCGGCTCGCCGGCGTAAAACGCGGCGAAATAACTGCCAAAGCACATCATCGCGATCGTACGCAAGTCGATGTCCGCCTTGACGGCGCGGCGTTTCTGCAGCTGCTTCAGGGTTTCTTCCATCAGCCCGACCCGGGGTTCGACGGCGTGCTTGCGCAGAATACCCATCAGCTCCGGGGTATGGATCATCTCGCCGGCGAAATTACCCATCAGCACCATCGCGTTGGGGTTGAAGTAGGTGGGGTCGAGTCGGCGGATTGCTTCGACGAAAGCGTCCCGGGGCTCCAGTTCGCGGATGTCGACGTTGTACATATCCCGCTGTTTACGGAAACCGTAATCGAGCGCATCGACCACCAGGTCGAACTTACTGCCCCAGCGGCGATACAGCGTCGGTCGGGTGACATTGGCGTCGGCGGCGATATCGCCAAGTGTCAGCCGGGAATATCCGTCCCGGGCCAACCGCTCGCGGGTCGCCCGGATGATCGCCTCGTCGATGGCAGCGTCCCTTGGGCGCCCCCGCGGCGGCACCGTGTCGGCAGCGCGCTTGCCGCCCCGTGTCTGGGCCATGGGCCACCTCACCGACCTATATACGTTACATCCAGTGACTGTAACACAACAGTTGTCCATCTCCGGCTGGGAATTCATTCAATTACAGGCAGGTTGTGTAACGTAAATAAGCGAAAGGAAACGCAAATATGCCCGAGTTACCCGACAGCGACGTCTCCGTACTGCACTTCTTCGACTTCGTCTGCCCGTTCTGCTACGTCGCCCAACAGCGCAACGACATCCTGCGGCGATACGGACTGGAGGTCGTTCACCTGCCGTTCCAGATCCATCCGGAGATTCCGGCCGGCGGCATTGAGGCGGGCGAACGGGTCGGGCCGATGTACGAGGCGCTCGAACGGGAGGCGGCCCAGGCCGGCCTACCGTTGAACTGGCCGGCGCGGCTACCCAATACCCGCACCGCGTTGGCGGCGGCGGTGTGGGTGCGGCTACATCAGCCGGACGTGTCAGACAATTTCAACACGGCGTTATTCGCCGCGCATTTCGCCCTGCGCGAGGATCTGGGCGACCTGGCTGTGATCGAACGGCATGCCGCCGAGGTGGGTGTCGATTTCGCCGCCTTCCGTGCGGCACTTCAGGACGGTTCCGCGTTCGACGCGTTGGCCCAGGTCGAGTCGGTCGGAACCTGGGTCGGGGTGCAGGCGACACCGAGTTGGTTCATCGCTGGCGAGGTCGTCTCGGGCCTGCTCCCGGAATCGGAGTACGAACGCCTGGCCGAAAAAGCAATTACCACACAAGAAGGACAGTGACTATGCCAACGGATATGACGAGACCTCATTGATTCAGGCCTCACACACCGGCTGTCGTCGTAGAGCGTGGGATGGCGATGCGGTATCGGATCTCGGACACGGCGAACCCCCGGCTGTCGTCGATTTTGGGATCACCGTCGACACACCAGCCGTGCCGTTGGTAAAAGCGCCGAGCGCGGGCATTGTCGGTGGCGACCCACAGAATCGCCTCGTCGTAGTGCCAATGGCGTAAACAATGCAGCGACCGGTTGTGCAGGGCGACCGCTAATCCCGTTCCCCAGGCGGATGGATGGACGTAGATCATCCAGAGTTCGCCTGCCTGCGGTAGGTCATCGTCCCGGGCTGGCCCGATCATGCTGACCCCGGCGAGACGGCCGCTCGGGTCGTGGGCAACCAGGGTCCGGCCGCCATTACGCGGTCGTTCAGATAGCGGGGACAGTTGTTGCTCTGCTGCCAGGATGTTTCTCCAGCGTTCGGCCGGGCTGTTCTGTCTCGGACGATTCAGATACCAGTCCGGCATGATCTCCGCGTATGCCGCCCGAATAGCCGCTGTATGAACATCAGCGATGGCCGCGGCGTCATCGACTCCCGCTGGCCGGATCTTGATCACCTCAGTCACAGCCCGACGCTAGTCAGCGCAGTCGCGACAGCGTGGCCGCGAGTTGTTCCTCGGTAGGCCGCTGCGTCGGCCTCCATGGAGGCGTCAACCGATCGTTAGACCATCGTGGAACGACGTGCAGGTGGAAATGGAAGACGTCCTGTCACCCAGCAGCCCGGTTCGTTCGACAACGAATGCAGGAGCGCGCCCAGAAATGATCCGGCAGAAAATGCAGTCGGCACTCACGACCAAACATTCTGTCCCCACCGAAGGAAATGTCGCAGGCGGTGGGTGGGCGATACTGGGTTCGAA
>JBEDUI010000228.1:0-24324 GCA_040414495.1 Mycobacteriales bacterium | reverse complement strand
CTGACTCTAGGGTCTGCCGAAAGCGAGCCCGCGACACGCCTAGGGGGTGTCTGTTGAATGCTGGCCGCCGCGAGCTGTGATCGCTGTAAGTACTGCGGCGGTCCGGCAAGGCGGGGAGACACGCCCTGCGCATAATCGGCGCCGCGTTCCCCCGCCGGCCGCACTGTCACTACGGTCGAGGCATGTTCGCTGCCTACGTCGCCACGCCCAATCCGGACGAGCCGCTGACCGCCCTCGAGGTGGGCGACCGACCCGAACCCGCGGTCCCGGACGGCTGGACCACCGTGCAGGTCAAGGCCGCCTCGCTCAACCACCACGACCTGTTCAGCCTGCAAGGCGTCGGGCTGCCAGCCGATCGCTGCCCGATGATCCTCGGTTGCGACGCATCCGGGATCGACGAGGACGGCAACGACGTCATCGTGCACGGCGTGATCAGCAGCCCGGGTTGGGACGGCGACGAGACCCTGGATCCCCGACGTAGCCTGCTCTCCGAGCGCTACCAGGGCACGTTCGCCGAGCGGGTCGCCGTGCCGAGACGCAATCTGCTGCCCAAGCCGGCCGAACTGTCGTACGCCGAAGCCGCGTGCCTCGGTGTCGCCTGGCTGACGGCGTACCGGATGTTGTTCGTGAAGTCGGGGCTACGGCCGGGAGGCACCGTACTCATTCAGGGAGCCAGCGGCGGAGTGGCGACGGCGGCGATCGCGCTGGCCCGGGCCGCCGGTATCCGGGTCTGGGCCACCAGCCGCAGCGAGACCAAACGGGAGGCCGCGCTCAAGCTCGGCGCGCACGCGGTGTTCGAGCCGGGCACGCGGCTGCCCGAGCGAGTCGACGCCGTGCTGGAGACCGTAGGCGAGGCGACCTGGGACCACTCGCTGAAGTCGCTCCGGCCCGGTGGCACCCTGGTGATCTCCGGCGCGACGACCGGCCCGAACCCACCGGCCGCGTTGAACCGGATCTTTTTCCTGCAGCTATCGGTGATCGGTTCGACCATGGGCACCCGCGACGAATTGGCCGCGTTGACCAACTTCCTGGTCACCACCGGCGTACGTCCGGTTATCGGGTCGGAATTGCCGCTGCGCCACGCGGCCGACGGATTCGGTGCCATGGCCGCCGGCAAGACAGCCGGCAAGATCGTCTTCTGGATGAGCTGAGTTTGCCCACGTTCGCAGTTCGCTGGCGCCGCGCGTCGGCCCGAGCCCGGTGGTTGACCGCGCTGGGTCTGGTCGCGGTGCTCGCCGCGGCTGTCGCCGTTATCGCCGCGTCGCTGACCGGCCCGCGGCAGGTAGTCGCGACCCCGCACGAGATCCACGTCGTGGACGGCCCGGATAACAACCATCAGGTACGGATCGACTCGACCCTGTACGTCCCGGCCGGCGTCACCGCGGCCCATCCGGCGCCAGCGGTGATCCTGGCGCACGGGTTCGGGCAGGACAAGACCAGCGTGCACCCGGACGCGGAAAAGCTGGCCCAGCACGGGTACGTCGTACTCACCTACTCCGCCCGCGGTTTCGGCAATTCGACCGGCCAGATCGCGTTGGATTCGCCGGATTACGAGGGCAAGGACGTGCACGGCCTGGTCAGTTGGCTCGGCCACCAGCGCGAGGTGCAACAGGACGGAGCCGACGACCCGCGGGTCGGCATGACCGGCGGGTCGTACGGCGGGGCGATGGCGATGATCGCGGCCGCGAACGACCGGCGGATCGACGCGATCGTGCCGTTGATCACGTGGAACAGCCTGGCCAGCACGTTCTTCCCGAACGCCGCTGATCCCGGGCAGCCGGGCGTATTCGCCAAGGCCTGGGCCGGCCTGTTCTTCGGCGGACAGAGCGCGCCCGGGCGGACCTGCGGCCGGTTCAGCGCCGCGATCTGCGCGCTGTACCAACACGCCGCGGCCACCGAACAACCGACGAAGGCCGACTTGGCGCTTTTGGCGCGCTCCAGCCCGGCCGGGGTGTTGAACCGCATCCACGCCCCGACCCTGCTGATCCAGGGCGAGACCGATTCGCTGTTCGGGCTGGACCAGGCGCGGGCGAACGCGCGCGGGATCGCGGCGGCCGGCACGCCGGTGCGCCTGGCCTGGTACGCCGGCGGGCACAGCGCCGGCACCAACCTCGCCGAGACCTCGCGGGTCCGTTCGCTGACCTTGTCGTGGTTCAACCACTGGCTGCGCGGCGGACCGGATCCGGGCCGCTCGTTCACGTTCTCCCAGCTGCCGAACGACAGTCTGCAGCCGCAGGTCTACACCGCCGACGGCGAGCCCGGCCGGGTGCGCGTCGCACTGCACGGCCCGGCGCAGCCGGTCAGCAATCCGGTCGGCGGCTCGCCGGCCGCGGTCAGCTCGATCCCGGGCCTGCCCGGCGGGCCATTGGCCGGCAACCTGGCGCACGACATTCCGGGCCAGTCGGCGACGTTCGGCAGCATGACGCTCGATCATGCGGTGACCGTGGTCGGTGGCGGTACGGTCCGGGTCGACGTCGCTTCGAATACGGGTACCGCGACGCTGTTCGGCAAGCTGTACGACCAGTCCCCCGATGGCTCCCGGCAACTCCCCGGTGGGCTGGTCGCTCCGTTCAAAGCGAGTGGCACCGTCACGGTCCGGCTGCCGTGGATCGAGCACCGCTTCGCCGCCGGTCACCGGCTCGTCCTGGTCCTGGCCAGCACCGACCTGGCCTACGACGTACCGCGGACGCCGGCGACGTACCGCATCAGTGTGGCCGGCGACCTGAACCTGCCGACCCAGCCGGCACACGAGGCCGGCGCGGCGAATGCGGCGCTGCCGTGGGCGATCGCTGCGCTGGCCCTGGCCGTACTCGGTGTCAGCGCGATCGGGCTGGCCGGGCGGATCCGGCGCCGGCGGGGCGCGCCCGACCCATCGCTGGTCGACGTACCGCTCGTAGTCGATGGGCTGCGCAAGGCGTACGGAACCGAGCTGGTCGCCGTGGACAACCTGTCGTTCCGGGTGGAACGGGAGCAGATCCTGGGCCTGCTCGGTCCGAACGGCGCCGGCAAGACGACGACGCTGCGGATGCTGATGGGCCTGATTCGCCCCAGCGCCGGGACTTTGCGGGTCTTCGGGGAGACGATACGGCCGGGCGCTGCGGTACTGACCCGGGTCGGCGCGTTCGTCGAAGGCCCGGGGACGCTGCCGCACCTGTCTGGCCTGGCCAACCTGCAGCTGTACTGGCGGGCCACCGGTCGCCCGGAGTCGGAGGCGCACGCGGCCGAGGCATTGGAGATCGCCGGGCTCGGCGATGCGGTGCACCGCAAGGTCCGGTCCTACAGCCACGGCATGCGCCAGCGCCTCGCCATCGCGCAGGCCATGCTCGGCCTGCCCGACCTGCTGGTCCTGGATGAGCCGACCAACGGCCTGGATCCGCCGCAGATCCGGGCATTGCGCGACGTGCTGCGGCGGTACGCCACCGACGGCCGTACCGTCGTCGTCTCCAGTCACCTGCTGGCCGAGGTCGAACAGACCTGCACCAACGTCATCGTGATGGACCGTGGCCGCCTGGTCGCGGCCGGCGCGGTCGAGGAGATCGTCGGAGCCAGCACGACGCTCTCGGTGCAGGTCGACCAACCCGAGCGGGCCGCCACTGTCCTGTTTGGACTGTCCGGTGTGGACAGTATCGAGCAGCAAGGTACGGAATTGGTGGTACGGCTGGGCGATGCCACGGCCGCGCAGGTCGTCGCGGCGCTGAGCGAGTCCGGGCTGGCGATTTCGGCGGTGGCGCCCCGGCGCCGGCTCGAGGACGCGTTCGTCAGCCTGATCGGAGAACGATGACGAACCACGTGACATTTGATCCCGGACGCAGCCTGCCGCTGCGGGTCGAGGTCGTCCGGCAACTGCGGCGGCGCCGTACCGCGCTGATGCTCGGTTTCCTGGTGCTGCTGCCGTTCATTCTGGTCGGCGCGTTCACGCTCAGCTCCGGTTCGAATAACGACACGTTCGTCGACCTGGCCAAAACCGGTGGCGTGAACTTCACGATGTTCACGTTGTTCGCCTCGACCGGTTTTCTGCTCGTCGTCGTGGTGGCGCTGTTTTTCGGCGACACGGTCTCCAGCGAAGCCAGTTGGGGCAGCCTGCGTTATCTACTGGCCGCGCCGATTCCCCGCGCCCGGCTGCTGCGGCAGAAGCTCATCGTCGCGGCCGGTTACAGCCTGATCGGTCTGGTCACGTTGCCGACCGTGGCGCTGCTGTTGGGCACGGCGGTGTACGGCTGGTCGCCGACGAAAACGCCGAACGGCGATACGTATTCGGCCTGGGAGGGCGTGGCCCGGCTGGCCCTGGCCACCGGGTATATCGCGGTCACGCTGTTATTGGTGGCCGGGGTCGCTTTCTGGCTGTCCACTGTGACCGACGCGCCATTGGGTGCGGTCGGCGGCGCGGTCGCGATCGTCATCGTCTCCAACATCCTGGACTCGATCACCGCGTTGCACGGTTGGCGTTCGGTGCTGCCGACGCATTACCAGTTCTCCTGGATCGATGCGGTCAGCGTGCCGGCGTCGTACACCTCGATGGCCAAAGGCTGCGTGGTGTCACTGATTTACGCGACGGTGTTCTTCGTGGCCGCGTTCCGGCATTTCGGGAAGAAGGACGTTCTGTCCTAAGTAGTCAGTCAGCGGAAGCGCTTGTTGAAGTAGAAACTGCTCTGCCGCTGGGACAGCATCACGATGATCGCCACGTCGATAACACCGACGATGATGGCGATCGTCTGACTGGCCGACGTCGTGGTCTGGGCCAGGCTGCCGATCGCGTCGATCACGCCCAATGCGGCCAGAATCCAGGTGATGATCCGGGCCCAGTTCTTGCCCTTGCGCACCTGCAACGCGAGCAGGACGTAGAGCACGATGAAGATCCCCGCGACGACAATTCCGACCGCGATCGCACTGTTATAGAGCATGTTGATCCGGTGCGTGCTGGAATTGGGGTTGGCGTCCCGTATCGCGTTGCGCAGCTGGGTTTTCATCGAGAACGTGACAATCGCGCCGATCAGGGCCACGCCGGCGCGTACGAACATCAGCCGCACCGCCGTCACGACGCTCGGTGGCGGCGGGCCGGCCGGCACGGGACGTGATTCGGGCGCCGAGGGCATCGGCTCGAAATCACCGGGATATCGGCCGCCACTCATGCCGCCTCCTAGCGGTCAGCGCTGCACCAAAACCGCTGTTCCCCATAAATTCGTGCCGTCTGATTATCCAGCCGAAATCTGTTCGCGCGGCAGCACCCGCGCATCCGGTCCGGGACACACCAGAGTGGTGTGCTCGCTGTCCTCCCATTTCACCAGAAATGGGGGTTCGCCATCGCGTCCGTGAATTTCCACAATTTCCCCGGCACGGACGGGGCGGTCGAGTTGGGCGGATAATACGACAAGCTGGTCGCCGACCGATGCCTTCATGATCCTCATCCTTCGACAGTGCGATCACGAGCGATGGACGTGGCCTTATTGTCGTCTCCCCGGCTCCTGATATCCAGCGCTAATGCTCAGTGGCTGTGTTTGGCCAGCCGGGTGAACAGATCGGCATAGATCGCATCGCGATCAACCGAATACGCCTGCGCGATCAGGTGCCGGGACGGCTCGTAGGCCTGGCTGCCGTCCGGGCCGATCAGCGGCGCGGGGATCAGCCGGGTCCTGAGCCAGGCCGGGTCCAGCACCCACGCGGTCGCGCCGATATCCCACAGCACCTTCGAGCGGCCGACCGCATCACCGACGTGCTCGTCGTACCGCTGGGCCAGAAAAGCACCGAGCTCACCGCAGGGCCGTACGTACTGGTCTATTTCCGGCCGGGTCGTGATCAGATGATCGGCGACACCCAGGCACGGCAACACCATCAGCGGTACGCCCGAATCGAATACGGCCCGGGCTGCCGGAATATCGCCGCGCAGGTTGAATTCCACGTCGCCGGCCCAGTTGCCGGCATGCCCGCCCAGCCACACGAGGACGATGTTGGCGGCGATATCCGGGGCGGCGGTCAGCGCCGCCGCGATGTTGGTGATGGCGCCGATCGCCACCACGTAGAGCAGCTCGCCGCGGCGGGCGCGTTCGATCAAATCGCGGGAGGCGGCGGTCAGCCCGGGCGAATCGGCGAACCAGGCCGTGGCTCCTTCAAATACGGCCGGCCGTGGCCCGTCGACCCGGTCGAGCACGCGCAGGATCTCCGCGTGGCTCTTGCGCATTCCCTCGGCCGGGCCGGTGGAGCGTTCGTTGTGGAACGGTGCGGCGTACACCGCCTCAAGGTCGACCAGGTCGGGGGCGAGCAGCGCGTGGGTGAGCGCGAACTGGTCGTCGATCTCGTTGTACGTATCGGTGTCCAGGACCATCCGCACCGGTGCGTTCCGGGGTCGGGACAGCGCCGCGACCCGGTGCTCGTCGGTATTCCAGTCGCTCATGCCCGCTCCTCGAATCGGTCCATCAGGTCAGCTAGCGGAATATCCTCGCGCACTCCGCTGGCCCGGTCCCGCAGCTCCACCTCGCCGCGGGCCACCCCGCGGCCGAACACCACGGTCGTCGGCACGCCGATCAGCTCGGCGTCGGCGAACTTCACGCCGGCCGACACCGACCGGTCATCCAGCAGTACGTCGGCACCGGCCGCCGCCAGTTGATCGGCCGCGGCCAGCGCCGCATCCCTTACCGCATCGGCGTTTCCGGCGATGACCAGGTGCACGTCGGCCGGCGCCACCGCGCGCGGCCAGAGCAGGCCGTGCTCGTCGTGACACTGCTCGGCCAGCGCCCCCACGACCCGGCTGATGCCCAGGCCGTAACAACCCATCGTGATCCGGACCGGCTTGCCGTCCGGGCCCAGCGCGTCCAGCCCGAACGCGTCCGAATACCGCTGGCCCAGCTCGAAGATGTGCGCCACCTCGATTCCCCGCGACACCCGCAGCGAGCCGCCGCACCGCACGCACCGGTCGCCCGCACGCAGGCTGGCCGCACCGATTTCGCCGGCCGGCTCGAAATCCCGGCCCCGGACGACGTTCACCGCGTGCCGGTCGGGCGCGTTGGCGCCGGTCACCCAGGCGCTGCCGGGTACCACCAGCGGGTCGACCAGGTAACGGATTCCGGCCTCGGCCAGGATTTGCGGCCCGATGTAGCCCTTGACCAGTTCCGGCCGGGTGGCCAGCAATTCAGCGTCGGCCGGCGCCACCTCGACCGGATCGAGCGAACCGGCCAACCGGCGCAGGTCGACCTCCCGGTCGCCCGGCACGCCGACCACCAGCAGCTCCCAGTCGCTGGCGCCCGGCTCACGGGTCGCGACCACGACGTTCTTCAACGTGCCGGCGGCATCCACCTTGTATTCGGGATGCAATTGCGCCAGCCGGGCCACCAGACTGTCGATCGTCGGCGAATCCGGCGTATCCAAGACCCGCATCGGTGGTGGTTCATTGGCCGGCGCGGCCGGCAATGCGATCTGCACGGCCTCGGAATTCGCCGCGTAATCGCACTGATCACAGTGGACGAACGTGTCCTCGCCAGCCTCCGACGGCGCCAGGAATTCCTCCGAATTGCTGCCACCCATCGCACCGGAAACCGCCGACACCACCCGCACCTGCATTCCGAGCTTGTCGAAAATCCGCAGGTACGCCCCGCGATGTGCCTCGTACGAGCGCTGCAGGCCTTCTGCGTCGAGGTCGAAGGAATAGCCGTCCTTCATGAGGAATTCCCGGCCGCGCAGAATTCCGCCGCGCGGGCGCGCCTCGTCCCGGTATTTCGTCTGGATCTGGTAAAGCGAGACCGGATAGTCCTTATAGGACGACAGCTCGCCTTTTACCAGCGTGGTGAACAGCTCTTCGTGGGTCGGCGCCAACAGATATCCGGCCGATTTACGGTCGGTGAGCCGGAACAGCAGATCGCCGTACATATCCAGTCGGCCGCTGGTCGCGTACAACTCTTCCGGCGCCAGCGCCGGAAAATGCACCTCCTGCGAGCCGATCGCGTCCAGCTCGGTTCGTACGATCGATTCGACCGCGCGCAGCAACCGATAACCCAGCGGCAACCAGCTGTAGATTCCCGGCGCGACCCGGCGGATATATCCGGCCCGCACCAACAGCCGGTGGCCCGGGCTTTCCGCGTCGGCAGGGTCGTCACGAAGAGTGCGCAGGAACAGCGTCGACATCCTCGTGATCATGCGAAATCTCCCAGAGAATCAAGCAAACGGGCAGCGTCCCGAACCGCCTCCTGCTCGTGCGGAAAGGCCAAGGTAGGCGGATCCGACAACGACAGCCAGTCAATTTCCAACGCTTCGTCATCCGGTGGCGGGCCGGCCGGGCCAGCGGGTCGGGCCAGGTAGTACGTATTCAACGTGACGATCACCTCGCCCATGAACACGTAGTCGTCCAGGTACAGCCCGACCAGCGGACCGAGCTCGACCGGCAGGCCGGTCTCCTCGCGTACCTCCCGGATGGCGGCCGCGGCCGGATGCTCGCGCTCGTCGCAGAACCCGCCCGGGATATCCCACTGGCCAAGGGCCGGGGCACGACCCCGCCGGATCGCCAGGAACCGGCCGCCCTCGACGACAATCGCGCCGGCGCACGGCCGGGCGTTGTCGTAGACCTCGTAGCCGCAACCAGCGCAGCCGACCGGCGGCGCGGCGGTCAGGGCCGTACCGCAACGGGGGCAGAATCTGGTCATCCGGGCGGCCTGAGTGAGTTCGCAACCATGACGGGTCCGACCCTACCGGGACGGATCGGCCGACAATCGGCGTCTGGCCGCGTAGGGTCGAGCGGGAATTCCTGTCCGTAGCCACCAGTTGTCGGCAGGAAAGCCACCCGAGGGGGACGAATGAGCGCACAGCCCGCGTCCGAGGACGCCGGAGCGGAGCTACTACGCCGATTCTTCCGCCGTTACGCCGCCAGCGCCGCGGTCATCACCGTCCAGGGCGAGCGGCCGATGGGGTTCACCGCCACGTCGCTGGCCTCGGTCTCGATCGACCCGCCGCTGCTCTCGTTCGGTATTGCCACCACCGCCTCATGCTGGCCCGTCATGGAGCGGGCCGAGCACTTCGGGGTCCACCTGCTCGGGCACGACCAGGAGCCGCTGGCCGAGCGGTTCGCCCGCCAGGGCGTTGACCGGTTCGCCGCCCCGACCCAATGGCGGCCGGGGCCGTTCGGGATTCCGCTGCTGGGCGGCGTGCTGGCCTGGGCGGTCTGCCGGACCGTGGCCCGGGTACCGGCCGGTGACCACGTGATCGTCTTGGGCGAACCGGTCGCGGTCGACCACGCCGCGGGTTCGCCGTTGGTGCACCACAACGGCGGCTACCGCCCGCTGCGCTAAGACGCGCCCCCGCCTTCGACACTCGGCCCGTCTTCCCGGTTGATCATGCGGAAATGGTCCGCGACACGCCGTGCCGGCGAGCCATTTCTGCGTGATCACCACGGGACTTGCACTCGCCGCGAGCGATCGGCCACCGGCAGCGGTGGCGGTGGCCGCGTACTCAGCGGCAAGGCCTCGTCACTGAGTCAATGATGGGCATAGGCCCGCACCATCAGGACCAGTGCAATCACAACGAACAGCCAGAACAACAGCCGTAGCGCGGTATAGAGCATCAATGCCCGCAGCGCGATGGCGATCAGTCGGCCCACGACCCGGAAGACGGCAAGTGCCGCCGCCGAAATGATGAGGGCGAGTACGGCGGCTGCCGCTGTGAATAATCCGGTGCTCCGGTCGACCGTAGTGCCGGCCGCGATGGCCGGCGTCGCCGTCCCGAGCAGGACGACCGGGAGGAACGCGGCGGAATGTGCGCCAATCCGGAGCAGAATTCTCCAGACCTGACGTCGCGCCATCCACCGGGGACGGTCCAGCTTCCTCATGAGATCTCTCCCTTGACCGTTCTGCACGCGTCGCCTGAGGCGATGCGATGCGGTCGACAGGGTCTGTCTCGTCTGCGGCACTCCTGAGATGTCTCAGGGCATGCGCGCACAATGCGCGATTTCCGGTGATCTCCACGTCGCGGCGCTGCGCTCTACCGATCACCGCCTGTCTTGGGCGGCCCTCGGATCAGGACACCGGTACGTCGGGAAACAATCACTGTTCCCCCCTTCCGTGAAGTTCCGCTGAAGCTGGCGAACAACACTGAAGCCGGTATTTCCGACGGTAGATTCCAAAATGCGCAGAAGCAACCACTAAGTTGGGGCAGGATAGTGCCAGAATTTTTGGCCGTCCCCGGCATGGCGGGTCGGACCGGCGGACGAGGCGCGGTAGTCTGCGGACAACTTCCACGGGAATTCATTGAAATTCGGTAAAGGCGGCAACGTTGCATCCGACCGAAGGTCCGAGTCCCGAGACGACCAGGCTGGCCCGGCGTCTGGCTTCGCTACGACGCGAGCTGTGGGCGCAGGCGCAGCTGACCCAACGACAACTCGGGCGGGCGCTCGGCGGCGACCGCCCACTCTCGGCGCCGACCATCTCCTCATGGGAGAGCTCGGCGAGCTCGCGTATCCCCAGCGCCGAACAGCTGGAGGCCTACGCCCGGTTCTTCGCCACCCAACGCTCACTCAGCGCCGGCCTGCTCCCCGATGCCGAGCTGACACCCGAGGAGCGCGATCGCTACACCGAGCTGGCCAAGGAACTCGACGATCTGCGCGTGGCGGCCCTGCGCAGCGTCGAACACGCCACCGCCCCGGGCGACCCGCTCGGCGACATGTGGCGGTTCGCCGACGAGCAGCCGGTGACCATCGTCTGTTCCGACGTCGCCGCCGAGCTGCGTGCCTCGCTGCCTCGGGCGAACCCGCGCAACCCGGACTACGAGGAGCTGTACCGGTACGCCGAACTGGACGCCCTGGTCGAGATCTTCGGCCATATCCGCGCCGTCAACCCGACCATCGACGTCGGCTTCCGCCCGGTGTCCGGGCTACGGCCCAACGACTACACCACTCACCTGGTCGTACTCGGTGGCGCCGATACCAACCCGCTCGCGGCGGAACTGTCGGCCCGGCTGGAATTGCCGGTACGCCGAGACGCCGATTCAGAGGGCGCGTACTTCCAGGTGAGGGACACGGACGAACGGTTCCGCCCGACCCTCACCGGCACCGGCGAGAACGCCGTACTCACCGAGGACGTGGCGCACCTCTATCGGGCGAACAACCCGTTCAACGTCCGGCGCCGGCTCACCCTCTGCGACGCCGCGTACGGCCGGGGCATTCTGGGCGCGATCCGGACGCTGACCCACTCCCGGTTCCGCAACCGCAACGAACGCTATATCGGCGACAGATTCGGCAACCGCTGGGCGTTCAGCATCCTGATGCGGGTGCCGGTGGTCGCCGGTCAGGTGATGACCCCGGACTGGACCGTTCCGGAGACGCTGCTGCATGAGTGGCCACCGGTTCCGGGGACGTAATCCAGTTGGCGGTCGCCGGCCTGCAGTACGCGACTGTCGAGCCGGACGTGCACGGTGAGGAGGTCGGCGCCGAGCACTCGGACGTTGATCGCGTTCAACGCTCGCAGCGGGTGCCACCGGATGACGCGGCGCTGCCGCGCAAGCGGATCATCGTGGGGACAGACGGTGGCAACACCGCAGATCCATCGATAGCGCAGGCCGATTCGCAGCCGAATCCGCACGTTGGGGTCATGCGCGATGTTGCGTACGTAGCCGGCTCGGGTGCCGTGCTCGGCGATGATCCAGAAATCGCAGCCCTTCCGGCCGTTGCCGACCGGTACGCGGTGCGCCCGCCCGGTTCGGCGGCCGCGGGTTTCCAGGATCGCCAGGCCGAGCGGATTGAGGCCGATGGCGAGCAGCCCGCGCATCACGGGGTTGATCAGGTAGCGCTGAAGAGTGCGCACGACGAGCACCTTGGCCCGGCGGCTACACACCGTCAGCCCTAGCAGACCCAGGTAAATCCCGCTCTGCACCAGCGAAGCGGTGAGGCCGCGCCCGGGCAGGAACGCATAGGGCAGCCACACCAGGGCAAGAGCTGCGACGGTTCCGGCGACGAGGCCACGCGGCATGGTGAAGCGGTCGTCCGCTGTCATGGGCTTCATAGCATCGAGATACTAATACCGCTATGCTAATACGGCAATGCTATTTTGAATGTATGCCGAAGGAGGTCGATCACCCCGCCCGCCGCCGCGAACTCGCCGATGCCGCGTGTCGAGTGATAGCCCGTCAGGGACTGACCGGTACGACGCTCGCCCACGTCTCGGCCGAATCCGGCTGGTCGATCGGCTCGATCAGGCACTATTTCGCCGACAAGGACCAGCTCGTGGCCGCGGCGCTGTGGCGGGTGGGCGAGCGCGTCGACGAACGGATCCGCAGCAAGGTCGGTGACCGGATGGGAGTCAAGGAGCTGCGGATCGCCGCGCTCGAACTGCTCCCCCTCGATGCCGAACGCCGCGACGAGGCGCTGGTCCATCTCGCCTTCATGGCCCAGGCGGCCGTCGAGCCCACCCTGGGCGAAGCCGCCGAGGAGGCCGCCCGGCTCCTCCATGAGCCGTTCGCAGCCCGATTCGCGCACGCGGCCCGAACCGGCGAACTAGCCAACGACCTGAACGCCAAACACGAGGCAGCTCGGCTGCTCGTACTGCTCGACGGCCTCGCGCTACAACTCGTCACCTCGCCGAAACGCACGTCCAAGAAGTGGGCCCAGGCGCTCATCGACGACTACCTCGCGAGCCTGCGGCCGAGCCGGCGCGACTGAGACGAATAACGCGATCGCGGCTCAACAGCACGTGCGGCGCGGACTCGGGCCGAGTCCGCGCCGCCTTCGAATGTAATTACAGACCGAACGCGGACCTCATGCTGGCCGCGTTGGCTGCCTCGCCCAGCTTCGGCAGACCGAGCATTTCCTCGGTGGTGCCCAGCAGGGAGTAGTGGCTGAACAGCGTGTTGGACTTGGTTCCAGGGGTCACGGTCGGGGCGATCACCTCGGTGACGACCGAGTTCGGGCCGCTGCCGCCTTCGTCCCAGGTGAGGAAAATGGCGGTATTGCCGGCCTGGTATTCGTTGCTGTTGATCAGCTTCGGTACGAAATTCGACAGGAATTTGTCGCCGGTCTGCAATTCACTGCCATTGACCGAGCTCGAGCAGACGCTGTGCATGTCGTCGCAAACATCCGGCGTGATGAACGTGAACTTCGCGCTCAGGTCGCCGGTGAGGCTGCCGCTGGAGGGCAGCGGAATGTCCTTGTCGACGCAGACGTCGCGGATATTCGTGTAATACGCGGCCGGGTTGTGGCGCACCGCGTAATTACCGTCGTTGGTTTGTTCGCAATTCGATTTCATCGACTCATCCAGGCCGCGCCAATCGCCGCCGAGCTGGGAGAAAATGCTCGGCACGTTCAGCGGGTGCGCGGAGGGGTTGGCGTCATCGGCCACGCCCTGCAATCCGCCCGAGGTGAGCGCGACATAATTCGGCAGGCTCGGGTGGGAAATCGCCTCGTAGTTGGTGGCCAGGCCACACTGGTCGGCCAGTTTGTTGATGTACGGCGTTTCGGAGGACCCGATTACCTGATCGAAGCTCTTGTTCTCCATCAGGATCCAGATCACATGCTGGTACTTGGCGGGGGCGGTAGCGCTGCTGGCGACACCGCACGGCTTGTCGACGGTCGGCTGGGTCTGGGCCGTCGGCGCGGCCGGGCTCGCGTTCGCGCTGCCCGGGGCAAGGCCCATGACGGCGGCGACCACGGCGCCGGCGGCCGCGGTCGTGGCGAGCGCCGCACGCCGCATGCGGTGGAGGGATTGGTGCACGAGAAAATCCTTTCCCGGTCACACATCGGGCTGGTTGCCCGAAGCTCGCGAGTCAGCATCATGCCCGTAACACAAGGCCAATCGGCATCCCGGTAACCAGAACGCGAATTCTACGCAGTCTTTGTAGTAGCCGCGCTTCCAGCGCCGCAGGCCTGTTGATCATGAAGTTAGCTGCACGACACGCCGACGACACGCCGAGGAAAATGTCGGCAACTTCATGATCAACAAGTGGCGGGCGCGAGGGACAGACGTCAGCGGGATTGCGGGATCAGCTGGCGGCGATGACCTTGATCGCGTCCAACGGACCATCGCAAATAACGTCGGGTTTGTAGGTCGGGTACGGCCAATCGCGACCCAGGTCGATCCAGATCGAGCGCAGCCCGCTCAATACCGCCCCACCAATATCGGCGAGTGAATTGTCACCGACCATCCATACGGCCTCATCCAGCGTTCCGCCGCAGATGGCCGCCGCGCGCCGGAAGATTTCCGGGTCCGGCTTGGTCGCGCCCTCGACCTCGGAAATGGCCCAGCCGTCGACGACCTTGTCCAGACCGGTGCCCTGGATTTTGTCCAGCTGCCAGGGCATTCCGTTGGTGACGATGCCGACCACCCAGCCGTCCTCGCGCAACGCCAGCAACCCGTCGCGTACCTCCGGCTCGAGCTGGTACTGCTTGGTGTAGGCCGGGGCGTATCCGGCGACCAGGTGCTCCACACTGACCGAGAGCCCGAACCGCTCCCGGACCAGTCCGAAGAACACCGGCCGCGGCGTCGCGCCGTGCTGGTCGAATTCATCGACAACCGGCCGGGCCGTCTGCTCGTCCAGCCCGTATTCAGCGCAGAATCCGCTGAACCACCGGGCGAAGGCCGCACCCCGGTCGCACAGCGTGTCGTCCAGGTCGAAGAAGGCGATGCGGCTCATTTCTTCGCCGTCGCAGCCGCGGAGTCCGATGTGGACAGTGCGGCGATGAACGCCTCCTGCGGTACCTCGACCCGGCCGACCATCTTCATGCGCTTTTTACCTTCCTTCTGCTTTTCCAGCAGTTTCCGTTTACGGGTGATGTCTCCGCCGTAGCATTTGGCCAGCACGTCTTTACGCATGGCCCGAATGCTTTCCCGGGCGATGATCCGGGACCCGATCGCGGCCTGGATCGGGACCTCGAACTGTTGCCGCGGAATCAATTCCCGCAGCTTCTGCGTCATCGCAACCCCGTACGCGTAGGCCTTGTCCTTGTGCACGATCGCGCTGAACGCGTCCACCGGCTCGCCCTGCAACAGAATATCGACCTTCACCAGATCGGCCTGCTGCTCGCCGGCCGCCTCGTAATCCAGCGAAGCATAACCGCGGGTACGGGATTTCAACGCGTCGAAGAAATCAAAAATAATCTCGGCCAACGGCAACGTATACCGTAATTCGACCCGCGACTCGGACAGATAATCCATACCCTCCAGCGACCCGCGCCGGGACTGGCACAACTCCATGATCGCGCCGACGAATTCGCTCGGCGCAATCAGCATCGCCTTGACCACGGGCTCGTAGATCTCGGCCATCTTTCCGCCGGGCCAGTCGCTCGGGTTGGTAACGATGACCTCCTCGCCGTCCTCCTTCACCACCCGGTAAACCACGTTCGGGGCGGTGGAAATCAGCGTCAGGTCGAATTCGCGTTCCAGCCGTTCCCGCACGATCTCCAGGTGCAGCAGGCCCAGGAACCCACACCGGAAGCCGAATCCCAGCGCGGCCGAGGATTCCGGCTCGTAGACCAGCGCGGCGTCGTTGAGCCGCAACTTGTCCAGCGCGTCGCGCAGCAGCGGATAGTCCGAGCCGTCGACCGGATACAGGCCGGAATAGACCATCGGCTTGGGATCGCGGTATCCGCCCAATGGCTCGCTGGCCGGCTTGGCCGCGTCGGTGATCGTGTCACCGACCCGGGACTGCCGTACGTCCTTCACGCCGGTGATGAGGTAGCCGACCTCGCCGGCCGACAAGAAACCCGTCGGCTTGGGCTCGGGCGAGATCACCCCGATCTCCAGCAGTTCGTGGTTGGCTCCGGTCGACATCATCGCGATCCGCTGCCGGCCGTCGATGTGTCCGTCGACGACCCGGATGTACGTGATGACGCCGCGGTAGATGTCGTACACCGAGTCGAAGATCATCGCCCGCGGCCGCCCGTCCGGGTCGCCGGTCGGAGCCGGCACCTGGCTCACGATCTCATCCAGCAGTTCCGGGACGCCCTCACCGGTCTTGGCGCTGACCCGCAGCACGTCGCTCTGGTCGCAGCCGATGATGTGGGCCAACTCGGCCGCGTACCGGTCCGGCTGAGCTGCCGGCAGGTCGATCTTGTTCAACACCGGGATGATGGCGAGGTCGTTCTCCAACGCCAGGTACAGGTTGGCCAGCGTCTGCGCCTCGATCCCCTGCGCCGCGTCGACCAGCAGCACGGCCCCCTCGCACGCGGCCAACGACCGGGACACCTCGTAGGTGAAGTCGACGTGTCCCGGGGTGTCGATCATGTCCAGGACATGACCCTTCCACGGCAGTCGTACGTTCTGCGCCTTGATGGTGATGCCGCGCTCGCGCTCGATGTCCATGCGATCGAGGTACTGCGCCCGCATCTGCCGGGCCTCGATGATTCCGGTTACCTCGAGCATCCGGTCGGCCAACGTCGACTTGCCGTGGTCGATGTGGGCAATGATGCAGAAGTTCCGGATCTGGCTCGGGTCGGTGTAGGTGCCGGTCTTGGTTGGGGTCACTCGCGTCCGCTTCGTAGGTTCTGGGCTGCTCTCGGCTGCTCGGCTGCGACCTCCATGGTCGCACGCATCGCCGCCCGGACGATGCGTACGCCGAGGCAACTGAACAGCCTAGGCGTAATGCGGTTGCCCGGTCGCGGCGTGGCTACCCACCATTGTCCGGCATGAGCTCTCAAGCTGGCAGTCCACGGGCGGCCTGGACCGAACTGCCTGTGTCTGTACGGGCCGACATCGAAGCGCACCTCGGCTCACCGATTGTCAGCGCGGTGAACCAGAGCGCCGGGTTCTCCCCCGGGCTGGCCGCCCGGGTCCGGTGCGCCGACGGCACCCGCGCGTTCGTCAAGGCGGTCGGCCTCGAGCTGAACCAGGACACGCCGGCTCTGCACCGGGCTGAAGGTCGGATTACGGCCGCGCTCCCGCCGGGCACGCCCGCGCCGAGGCTCCGGCATTGCTACGACGACGGCGACTGGGTCGCGCTGGTCTTCGACGAGGTCGACGGGACGATGCCCGTACTGCCGTGGCGGCCGGACGACCTGGCCCGGGTGTTGGCCGGGTTGCAGGAGCTGGCCGCCGCGCTGACGCCGTGTCCGGTGCCCGACGCGCCGGCCGTGACGTCGACCCTGGCGGCGGACATGCTCGGGTACCAGCGGCTGCTGGACAATCCGTGGGAGGAACTCGATCCGTGGGAGCGCCGGCACCTGAGCTCGCTGGCCTCGCTGGCCGCCGCCGCGTTGTCCACAATGGACGGTGACACGCTGGTGCATGTGGATGTGCGGGCCGACAACGTGCTGCTGGCGCCGGACGGTTCGGTCACGTTCGTCGACTGGCCGTGGGCTTCGCGTGGCGCCGCCTGGATCGACACAGTCGTGCTGGCGATCAACGCCGCGCTGCACGGGCACGACCCCGAGGCGGTGCTGGCCGGGAATCCGCTGCTGGACGGCGTGGATCCGACGCCCTTTCTGGCTGGGCTGGCCGGTACGTGGCATGACGCGGCGCGGCGACCGGCGCCACGCGGACTGCCGACGATTCGGGAGTTCCAACAGGCCCAGGGCGATGTGACCCTCGACTGGGTACGCCGCCGCACCGGCTGGAAATAGCCCAGCCGCTCGATCATGATCGTGAGTGGATTTGCTACCGAAATCCGTACCAAATCCACTCACGATCATGGAAGTCCGCGCTGGCGGCGGCTCCAAACGCAATCGCTCGCGGCGAACCCAGGCAACCGCCCGGTCCCGTACCGGAAAATGCCGGTACGCGGCAGAGTTTGCCCGGTTCGGTCGCGACCGGATGCGGCCAAGCCGGTGCCTTGTGCAACTCCTGACATCGTTGACAGGGTGAAGTGTGGGCCGGCTGGCGGCACTGGGCGAAGGGGCACGATGTACACCAACTTGAACACTGGCGCGTTGGTCCGTGGCGTCGACTTCGAACAGAGTCTGGAGCTGGCCCGGGAATTCGGTTTCGGCGGCGTTTCCCCGGACCTGAGTTACCTTTCCGCCCTCTCCCCCGGCGAACTCGCGTCGCTGCGCTCACAGCTGTCCGACGCCGGCCTGCGCTGGGGCGCCGGCGGAATTGGCGTCGACCCCGGCGGCGACGACGAATCGTTCGACGCCGCATTGGAAAAGCTGCGTACGGATGCGGCCGTGATGCAGGCCGCCGGTATCGACCGGACCGTGCGCTACCTCTGGCCGACCAGCGATGAGCGTACGTACGAGGAAAACCTCGAATTGCACGCGTCCCGGATCGGCAAGGTCGGCGCCGTCCTGGCCGGCCACGGCGTACGGCTCGGGCTGGAATACGTCGGGCCGAAAACGCTGTGGTCCACCGGCAAATACCCGTTCGTCCGCACCCTGGCCCAGACCCGCGAGCTCATCACGGCCAGCGGCGCCGGCAACGTCGGGCTGTGCCTGGACACGTTCCACTGGTTCACCGCCGCCGAATCGGCCGATGATCTGAAGCAGTTGACCGACGCCGACGTGGTTTCGGTCGACCTCAACGACGCCCGCACCGGAATTCCGGCCGACGAGCAACTGGACCAGAAACGGGAACTACCCGGCCGTACCGGCGTCATCGACCTGGCCGGGTTCGTAGCGGCGTTGAAGAGCATCGGCTACACCGGCCCGGTCCAGGCCGAGCCGTTCAACGAGGAACTGCGGCAGTTGCCGGTCCGCACTGCGATCGAGCAGACCGCGCAATCGCTGAACGCGGCGCTGGCGGGCTAGGGGCGCACCAAGCGTTTCTCCGTACGGATCCGGGCAGCCCCGCTGCTACTGTTTCGGCCGGCAACGACTGTCGTTGCCTCATCCCGGAACGAGAAGGATCGCATTATGCCGCGCGCCCCGATTGCCGTTGCCGCGATTGCGTCGAGTCTGCTGGTGCTCGCCGCCTGTGCGCCGGCCGATCACAACAAGGCCGATGCCAAGAGCTCGGGCAATGCGTGCACACCGGCCCAGCTGCAGACGTTGGCCAAGAACACGCTCACCGTCGCCACCGACAATCCGGCCTACCCGCCGTGGTTCGTCGACGACAAGCCGGCCAACGGCAAGGGGTACGAGAGCGCGGTCGCCTACGCGGTGGCCAAGCAACTGGGTTACCAGCCGGCGCAGGTGCATTGGACCGTCGCCACGTTCGACAGCATCGTGCAACTGGGCCCGAAGAAATTCGATTTCGACGCCAACGAGGTCTCGATCACGCCGGCCCGGAAAAAGGCCGTCGATTTCAGCAGCGGCTATTACGACGTCACCCAGGCCGTAATCGCGCTGAAATCTTCGAAGATCGCGAAAGCCAAGAGCGTAGCCAACCTGAAGCAGGCCAAGCTCGGGGCGCAGTTGGGCAGTACCAGCTACGACACCATCACCGACGAGATCAAGCCGGGGTCGAAGCCAGCCGTCTACAACACCAACGACGTGGCCAAAGAAGGGCTACGCAACGGCCAGATCGACGGCCTCGTAGTGGATCTGCCGACGGCTTTTGAAATGACCGCCGAAATCAAGGGCACGACAATTGTCGGGCAAATTCCCGCCGCCGGCGCTAAAGCCGAGCAATTCGGTCTGGTGTTGGAAAAGGACAGTCCGTTGACCACCTGCGTCAGCAAGGCCGTAGACACATTGCAGCAGAACGGAACGTTGGCCCGACTGCAGAAACAGTGGCTGGCCGCCGACGCCGGAGCGCCGGTCCTGAAATGACGTACACCGTTTCCGAACGGCAACGGGAGCGGGAACGAATCCGGCAGCAGTCGGCCCGCCGTTCGACCCTGGTGGCCGCGATCAGCACGGTCGTCGTAGCGGCAGTGCTGTATGTCGGCGTACGCAGCGCGCCGGGTTGGCCGCGGGTACGCGAATCGTTCTTCAGCCCGTCGGTGGCCAAGGCCGCATTTCCCGACGTGCTGGACGGGCTGTGGTTGAACATCCGGGTGATGCTGATCTGCGAGGTCATCATTCTGGCGCTGGGCCTGTTGCTCGCGATCGCCCGTACGCTGCGCGGTCCGGTGTTCTTTCCGCTGCGAGTACTGGCGACGGCGTACACGGATTTGTTCCGCGGGCTGCCGGTCATTCTGGTGCTATTGCTGCTCGGGCTGGGCGTGCCCGGGCTGCGACTGCGCGGATTGCCGACCAGCGTGGTTATTCTCGGCGCCGCCGCGTTGGTGTTGTGCTATTCCGCTTATGTAGCTGAGGTTTTCCGCGCCGGAATCGAATCGGTTCACCCGAGTCAACGCGCCGCCGCCCGTTCGCTCGGATTGTCCACCACGCAGGCAATGCGCTACGTCATCCTGCCGCAGGCCGTCCGCCGGGTCATACCGCCGCTGCTGAACGATCTGGTGTCATTGCAAAAAGATTCCGGACTCATTTCCGTGCTCGGGGCGGTCGACGCGGTGCAGGCGGCGCAAATCCAAACGGCGAAAGCGCTGAACTTCACTCCGTACGTACTGGCCGGTCTGTTATTCGTCATTCTCACGATTCCGATGACCCGATTCACCGATTACGTCGCCGCCCGGATGAATCAGCGGCAACAAACTGGCGGTCTACCGTGAGCGCGTTGCTGTCGTTGCAGGCGGTCCGGAAATGCTACGACGAACGGGTGGTGCTGGGCGGCATCGACCTGGAAGTGGCGGCGCATCAGGTAATCGCGTTGATCGGCGCGTCCGGCTCGGGGAAATCGACGTTGCTGCGCTGCATCAACCTGCTGGAAGTGATCGACGACGGGGTCATCACCCTCGACGGCGCCGACATCACCGATCCGCGGGTGGACGCCGACCAGGTGCGCCGGCAGATCGGCATCGTGTTCCAGGCCTTCAACCTGTTCCCGCACATGTCGGTGCTGGAGAACATCACGCTGGCCCCGCGCAAGGTGCACGGCCGATCCCGTAGCGAAGCCGAGTACGAGGCGCGCGACCTGCTGGATCGGTTCGGCCTGGCCGAGAAGGCCGACGCCTATCCCGACCGGCTCTCCGGAGGCCAGCAGCAGCGGGTCGCGATCGTACGGGCGCTGGCCACCCACCCGAAGCTGCTGCTGCTCGACGAGGTCACCTCGGCCCTCGACCCGGAGCTGGTGACCGAGGTGCTGGGCGTGATCCGGGCGTTGAAGGATGACGGCATGACCATGCTGCTGGCCACCCACGAGATGGCGTTCGCCCGCGATGTCGCCGACGAGATATGCTTCCTCGACGGCGGCGTGGTGCTGGAACAGGGCGCGCCGGCCGAGTTGTTCAGCGCGCCGCAGGAGGCACGGACCAGGCAGTTCCTGCAACGCATCGTCGACGCCGGCCGACTGTGAGCTCGCGGCGCTCGGGCGCGCTCGCGATCGCGGTCGTCTCGGCGGTGTCCTTCGGTGGGGCGGGGACATTCGCCGACCCACTGATCGATTCGGGCCTCGGCTCGTTGCATACGGTCTGGCTGCGGGTCACCGGCGCGGCGCTGGTCCTGTTGCCGGTCGCGATCCGCCGGCACGCCCAGACCCGCGGCCACCTGCGGATGTTGCTCGCGTACGGGCTGTTCCCGGTCGCCGGCGCGCAGACCTGCTATTTCGTCGCGATCACCCGGCTGCCGGTCGGGGTGGCGCTGCTGGTCGAGTACCTCGGCCCGGTGTTGGTGCTGCTGTGGACGCGGTTCGTGGTCCGCCGGCCGGTGACCCGGACCGCCGCCGCCGGCGCGCTGCTCGCGGTGTGCGGGATGGCGTGCGTGGTGGAGATCTGGTCGGTCGGTACGGGCGGCGGCCTGGACCCGATCGGGTTGGCGTTCGCATTGGGGGCGGCGCTGTGCCAGGCCTCGTACTTCCTGCTCTCCGCGCACGCCGGTGATGCGGTCGACCCGATGGTGATGATCTCGGTCGGGCTGGTGGCCGGCTCGGTCGCGTTGGGGTTGATCAGCCGGGCCTGGGCGACGCCGTGGGGCGAGTTGGCGCACCGGCTCCCGGTCGGTAGCCACGGTACGGTGCCCGGCTGGGTGCTACTGGCGTACGTCTCGGTGGTCAGCACCGCCATCGCGTACGTGACCGGCGTGATCGCGGTACGCCGGCTGTCCCCGCCGGTCGCCTCGGTGGTCGGCACGATCGAGGCGGTCGTGGCTACGGTCCTGGCCTGGGTCGTGTTGGGTCAGCACCTGGGTCCGGCCCAGGTTGTCGGCGGCGCGCTGGTCCTGGTCGGTGCGATCGTGGCGCAGAGCTCGACGCCCGAGCCCCTGCCGGCGGTCCCGGAATCAATGCCGGTTGGTCGCTAGATTTCGCCGGCTGATTTCTCCCTGGATTTCGCCCGACGACACCGTTGTCTGTCCACATCGGACCCCGTGTCTTGCGGACCCGCGCGAGCTGGCGCACATTACTCCTGGTACACGCCGGGGGGCGTGGCGTAATCGGGGGGATCGCGATGAAGCGACGATTGGTCATGGCGGCTGCCGCCGCATTCGGACTCGTACTGGCCGGCTGCGGCACGGTCACCGCATCGACATCAGGGACCGTGGCAACGCACCCGGTCCAGGCACCGACCGAAGATCAGTTCACACCGGTCACCGTCCGGCCGCTGAACGCCGGCACCGTGCCCGTACTTGGCACCGACGGCCGGTATCACGTGGTCTACGAACTGGAACTGACCAACGCCAAGTTGGCGACCGCCACGATCGCGCGGATCCAGGTCGTCGATGCCAAACACACCTCGCGCGTCGTAGCCAGCTACTCGGGCCAGGCCCTCCTGAACCAGCTGCGTACGTTGCTGCCGGCCCCGGCGACCAACGCCAACATCGAGCCGAACGGCGGGCGCTTCTTCTACATCGAGCTGTCGTTCCCCAGCCTGTCAGCCGTACCGCATCGCGTACTACACCGCATCGACCTGCTCGCCGCGGACAGCCCCGGCGCGACCACGCCATCGCCGCTGCACTACACGGTTGCCTCGTACAACCTGCGCGACGGCAGCATTCCCGTGCTCGGTCCGCCGCTGGCCGGCAAGGGCTGGGTCGCGGCCAACGGCTGCTGCATCCCGGACCTCGTCCACCGCGGCTCGATACAGACCGTCAACGGCGGGTTCTTCGCCTCCCAGCGGTTCGCCATTGACTGGATGCGGCTGGACAAGCAGGGCCGGTTCGTACACGGCGATCCGTTGAACAATGCGGACTACAGCGACTTCAAGGCCAAGGTGCTGGCGGTCGCCGACGGCACCGTGGTCTCCACTCTGGACGGTCTGCCCAACCAGGTGCCCGGCCAGCTGCCGCCGCCCTCGTCCCTGACGCTGAAGACGATCGACGGCAACAATGTGGTGCTGGACATCGGGCACGGGCTCTTCGTGTTGTTCGCGCATCTGCAGAAGGGCACGGTCGCGGTCCATCCGGGCCAGCACGTGCACCGTGGCCAGGTACTCGGCCTGCTCGGCAACTCCGGCAACACCTCGGCCCCGCACCTGCACATCCACCTGATGACCACGCCGTCCACGTTCGCGTCGAACGGCCTCCCGTACGTGTACTCGAGCTTCGCGTTCGCCGGCCAGATCCCGGTCTCGCGGTTCAACGCGGCGCAGGACCTGACCGGGTTCTGGGGTCAGGGTCTGCTGAAGCACCCGCAGGCGCGCCACGATCAGTTCCCGTTGAACCTGAACATCATCAACTTCCCGAACTAGTTGTACGGGTGCGGTCGTCGATTTCCTGAGCTAGTCGTACGGTCGTCGGCCGCCGGTTTTGGGGCCGGCGGCGGACGGCTGCTATCCTTTCCCACCGCGCGTGTACGCGTGCATCGATCGATCCTGCGAACCGAACCTGCAAACGAGGCTGCCGCGTGGCGAACATCAAGTCCCAGATCAAGCGCATCAAGACCAACGAGAAGGCACGGCTGCGCAACAAGTCGGCGCGTACCGCGCTGAAGACGGCGGTCCGGCGCGTGCACGAGGCGGCCGACTCCGGTGACGCCGCGGCGACCCAGGCCGCCGCCCAGAGCGCTGCCCGCCAGTTGGACAAGGCCGCGAGCCGCGGCATCATCCACAAGAACCAGGCGGCCAACCGTAAGTCGGCCATCGCCAAGCGCGCCGCTTCGGTCTGATCAGCTGAACTGACGGCGCCGTGTCCGACTGGATACGGCGCCGTTTCGCGTGCCCAAAAGCGGCCAAGCGACCTCGCCAGACACCGTCAGCTGCCGTGCCTCCCCCTGTTGACGTGTGCATCGCCGGTTTGTTGTTGACGTGTGCACCGCCGGTTTCTTGTTGATCATGAAGTTCCCAACAAAAATGCCGGCGTGTCGTCGGCGTGTCGCGTCGGGAACTTCATGATCAACATCTGGGGTCGGACCGACGAGCGGCGGGCGCCAATCCTGCGCGCCGCCGCCACCCCGTTAGCGGCCGCTGACCTCGCGAGCCGCCCCACCCAGCTACCGGCGGGCGCCAATCTTGCGGGCCGCCGCGACCCGGCGGATCGCCTGCTCCAAGGCGTACGAC
>JBEDUI010000227.1:0-8268 GCA_040414495.1 Mycobacteriales bacterium | reverse complement strand
ATCGCCCAAATACAGCTCGGCCAGCGCGTCGACATCGAGTACCAGATCGGCCGATTCGGTCACCCGGTCAGTCTGCTTGCCGCCGATCCGGTAACTGCCGGAGTTCTCCGGCAGGAGCGCGTCCCTGATCTGCAGGACCACCGACTCGGTCGTGTCAGGGCAGAGCAGACCGAACCGTCGGGCGACCAACGCGGCCGGTACATCCACGATCCGCAGCCAGGTCTCATCGTTGATCCCCTCAGTGCTCAGCGCGCGCCGATCGGTGAACAGCTGCTCGAGCGGTTCATCCATCGGTCGGCCCTTGGCCACCACCTCAGTCACCAGATCAACGCTGAGTACGTACCGCCACAGACCAGCCCACGCCTCAGCTGACAAGGTCACGAGGTCACGCACATCGAGCACAGTCTTGGCATCCGGATCGCTGAACGCCCCTCGTTTGACCGTGTAAAGGGCGTATCCGTCGTCGCCGTCCTGGCCGGAGTGCACCGCGACCATGACCGGCATGCTGTACGAATCCATGCGTAGTCGCACACCCGTCCACCAGTGCGGCGGCCGCCGCACCCAACCCGGCCGCACCGACGTTGCCACACGGTCGTAGATCGCCGGCATCAATTCCTGCGCCTGATCGAACGGCACCAACCGAATCCGGCCCCCGGCAGGTACTTCTGGGCGGAACCTCGCCCGCGCCCGCCTAATTCGAACCTGACGATATCGGGACGCGACGCCATACCCGAACCGACCGTAAATAGCGCCCTCCGTGGCCCGCAGCGCCGCCAACGGCTCGGTCAATGCGCCCAATTGTGCCCGCATCAGCCCCGACAACACGCCACGGCGGGTGTGATCAGCACGTACACCAACCCGGCTGACCAGCGCCGCCGGCACTGCCTCGCCGCCGGGCACTGCCAATGCCGAATACCACGACTGCGCCGAACCGACAATCTCCTCATCCCGAAACGCACCCCACGTGCGCCCGGGCTCATAGCTCGACTCCCGCTCCGACCAGTCCCCATCCGTAGAGGGCCGGAGGTGCAAGGTGCCCCGAAACAGGGAATGCGTCGCGCGGTGCTCCTCCGGGCGAACAACACGAATACGATAATCGGTCACAGCCGCCATCCAACAGCACCCGCTCATGCCCCGGCAATCCCATTGCAGCGCATTAGCCAGTCGATGGTCGCAGTCTCGGACTCTCATAACGATTAGTTACGACGCTCAGCGCTATTCGTCACTGCTGAATACGTCGCTCTGCGAGTTGAACTCGGCGTGTTTTAAATGGTGGCGCCGTTGCGGAATTGGCTGCGGCTAACTCAGTCCGGCATGGTTCCTGGGTTCCGCCTCGCGAGGGCGATTCGGAGAAGGCCCTGGACCACTTGGCTCTTGCCGGCCAGATAGCCGCTTCGGTCGTACGGATTGGCTTCGGCCAGGCCCAATTTCACTGTCTGGTACCGATTTCGCGCATTGGAGTCGGTCCGCAGCAGATCACGAAAGGCCAGTACTTCGATGAGATTCGGGTTCCCCTCGTGGTACAGGTGCAGGTGGTGGGTACGCCGGCTATCGGCAGTCAGTCGCCGAATGAAGACGTGCCCCGGATCGTCGGGAAATGCAAGGGGACGCGTCTCGTACCCAATCGATTCCAAGCCGGCGATCGCTTCGTCGAACTGATCCTGTCGCCGCACCACCACCGCGATGTCGATGCAGTCCTTAGCCGCCAACTCCGGAACAGACGTGGAGCCGAAGTGCTCGACCCGGCTTCCTGCCGGCAATACCGGCAGCATCTCGTCTCGTGCTTCAGCGAACTTGATCGGCCAGGTGGGGTCATGCGCGATCACATGCAATTCATTGCGCCGGACCCGCCTAAGCCACTCCCAACCCTTTTCACCGAACGGCTCAATCCGCTCAGCCAGTGCTCGGCCCACGCGCGCAGCCGCCGCCCGGGCCAGTCGGTCCTGCTGGTCGCTGATCAGCCCGGACGCCCTCGCAGCCTCGTATTCCGCTTGCCCGGCCAGGTCATAATCACCATCTTTCGCCCACAGACCGAGCTCAAGATCTACGTACCTCACCGAGGCCGTTCCGAACGCTGCCGGGGTCGTGGCATCAACAGTGATCGACCCATCGGCCCACCACCAGCCCACCCACCAGGCGTCATCCGGAATAAGTTGCACACTTTCCATAGCCAGGGAGTCGGCGGTATGACTCGGTGCGCCTGCGGGCGTGTAAAGCCATCTGCCATGCTCGCTCGTGCCCAGCAAATAGGCGGGCCAAGCCCAAGTCTGTCCCGTGGGCTTCGTCTTGGTCACTGTCCACGTACCCGGCATGGGAACCAACAATATCCCCGGTCGTGCTACCGCGACTCCAATGCCTCCTCGGCCTCAAACGCCACGTTAATACGTCGTTTTGCCAATTCGATGAGTACGTCGCTCAGCAGTGCGATTCCGCGAGTCGTTCGCCCGTCTAGCCAGTTACCCCGTTGGTGTTTACGATCCGCGTTATGGCAATCCCCTCGCAAACGCACCAGGCATGGGCAGCATCGGCGATCGGCGCCGACGCGAAAGTGGTCCACGCGGAAGGCTTGCACGATGGGTCCAGTCCGTGGCTGCTCGATATCCAGTACGGCAACCGAACGGTCAAAGCAGTGCTACGAGTGGCCGATTGGCAGCGAATATGGGGCCCGGCCATCGCCACCGCGGCGGCAGGTCTGCGGGTTGCCGCGGCCCACGACCTGCCCACCGCCCGGCTGATCGCCAGCGATCCCGACGGGGCTATTACCGGCGAACCGGCCCTGCTAGAAACCCCGTTTCCAGGGAACAACAAGCCGCCAGGCCCCGATTGTCTTTATTCCGCCGGGGCGGCCCTGGCTGAACTGCACGCTATTCGGGCCGACCCAACACCGGATTTGCCGCTCCGATCGCATCACATTCCACCCGACGATCATCCCGGCGACCGGCGCTGGGCCAACCGTTATCAGCACGCTGCCAATTCAGATCGGGCAGCCATACTCGACGATTTCTGCCAACAGCATCCCTGGGCTCGCCGCGAGCAGGCACGGGCCATGTTGACCAACACACGGACCTCCCCTCTCCTGCAGCAGGCCGATAACCGGCTCAGCCAATACACACCGCCCAAGGGCACACAGGTCTTTCTGCATGGCGACGTTTGGCTCGGCAACATGCATTGGAGCAATGGCCGATGCCTCGGACTCATCGACTGGAAATCCGCCGGCGTCGGGCACCCCGGCGTCGACCTGGGCGCCATTCGCATGCACGCGACCATCAGATACGGCCCGACCGCGGCTCAAGCCGTAACCGCCGGATGGGAAGACACCATCGGTCAGAAAGCCGAAGCAATCCCTTACTGGGATGCCATAGCCGCCCTCTACACCCCCGCGGCCCTCGACGACTGGCAGGCCGACGACACCGCTTTCGACCCGACCGCACGCCGCGATGACTTTCTTCGGAATTCCCTCGATCGACTCGACTGTCCTTTGTAGATCGCCGGGAGTCAGCTTTCGGTGCCTACCCAGGACGGTTGCATTTCGTCGTGTGAATGCGCCGGCGTGTCCTCGGTCCGGTCGGTCCGGGTCAGACTGAGGTACACGACGGCGGCGAGGATGAGACCGAGGAACAGCAGGCTGGTACCGAGTGTGCCGAGGCCCAGACCACCGTCGGACGAGCCGGAGCCGAGGTAGTCACCGATATTGGCGCCCAGCGGGCGGGTCAGGATGTACGCGATCCAGAAGCACAGCACCGGGCCGGCACCGAGTCGCCACGCGAGGAACACCAGCGCGATCAGCCCGGCCGGCAGCAGTACGGACTTCCCGGGCGACCAGCCGGTGAGTTCCAGCGTCCAGTCGCCGGCCGCGGTGCCCAGCGCGAACGTCACCAGCACGGTCAGCCAGTAGAACGACTCGCGGCTGCGGGTAACGATCGAGTGGATCGACAGCGTCCGCTCACGGGCGTACCAGACGCCGAAGACGGCGGCGAGCAGTACGGCGCAGACCGGCGTGGTGAACGAGAGCGGCACGTTGTGGCCGTCGGTGAGGTTGTCCGTCAGCAGGGTGCCGACGACGCTGATGAGGACGATAGCAAGCCAATAGACGCCGGGCACGTACCGGCGTAAGCGGAACTGTACGGCCAGCGCGACGATCAGGGCAGCGGAGAACAGCACGGTCGTATTGGTGAGCCCGAAGCCCAGCGTCTCGTTGATGTAGTCGGCGAAGCTCTCGCCGACCGTGGTGCACAGCACCTTGATCAGCCAGAAATAGATGGTGACCTCGGGCACCTTGTTCAGCATCCGGGCGTGTCTCGTAGCGGTCGTCATGATCACGAGCCTGCTGGTACGAGTCTGAATTTATCCTGACCGGCGGCCGCCCCGATTCGACCGCGGCCGGCCCGATATGCCGATACTGACGGCGTGACACATCGCGTACTCGTCGTCGAGGACGACCACGGACTGCGTGACGTACTGGCTCGGGGACTACGCGAGGAGGGGTTCCAGGTCGAGACGGCGGTCGATGGTGCATCGGCTATCCAGGCCGTCGTGGGCGGCGGTACGGACGCCATCGTGCTCGACGTTGGTCTGACTGACGCGGACGGGCGGGATGTCTGCGCCGCGTTGCGCGCCCGCGGACACGACGTACCGGTGGTCTTCCTCACCGCCCGCGACAACGTCACCGACCGGCTTTCCGGGTTCGCGGTCGGAGCGGATGACTACCTGGCCAAGCCGTTCGCCTTCGCCGAGCTGGTGGCCCGGTTACGTGCTCTGCTGCGCCGCGCGGCTGACCCGGCCCGGGCCTGGGGCGACCTACACCTTGACCCGACGACGCACTCAGTAGCCTGCGGCGCGGCGCAGGTCCCGCTCTCCCCCACCGAATTCCGGCTGCTGGCCAAGCTCTTCGCCCAACCGGCGATGGTGTTGCGGCGACGCGAGCTGATCAGCGCGGGCTGGCCCGACGGCGCCATCGTCTCGGACAACACACTCGACCAGTACGTGAGTCGGCTGCGCCGCAAGCTGGTCGCCGCCGGTTCGGCGCACGCCATTGAGGCGGCGCGCGGCGTCGGCTTCCGCATCGTCTGAGATGGCCCGCCGTCGTACGCTGCAGGGCCGGGTCTCCGCGTTCGGCATCGCGATGGTGGCCGGATGGCTGGTGGTGCTTACGGTCGCGTTCAACCTGATCTTGGCCCATCGGCTGACCTCGGATGCCGATGCCGTACTCAGCAGCCGGGCCGCCGCCGCGGCCGCCACCGTCGTGGTCGACCGGCAGCACCGGCTCAGCATCAAGGAGAGCGGCGACGACGAGGCGTTGGACAGCGGCATCTGGTTCTATGCCGGGCAACGTTCGGTCGAACGCCCGGTCGGCGGCGGCAACGTGCAGGCCGCCGCGGATGCACTGGCCGGGCGGGGACCGGCGTACGCCACCGGCGCTGGCAACCGGCTGTACGCGCTGCCGATTACGCACGGCGGACGCCGCGCCGGCACCGTCGTCACCTCGCTGTCGCTGGCGCCGTACCACCGCACCCGCGAAACCGCGCTGTACGGCTCGATCATCATCGCGGCGTTGACGCTGATCGGGACCTACCTGGCGCTGCGCCTGGTCGCGGCCCGAGCGCTGCGCCCGGTAGGTGTCATGACCGATCAGGCGGCGGCGTGGAGCGCGTCCGCACTGTCCGAGCGGTTCGGACCGGAGCAGCGGTTCAACGAACTGCGTCGGCTTTCGGCCACCCTGAACGGCTTACTGGACCGGCTCACCGCCTCGGTACGCCATGAACGGCGCCTTTTCGCCGAGCTGTCGCATGAATTGCGGACGCCGTTGTCGTTAATCGTCGCGGAGACCGACCTGCTGCTGGCCCGCGATCACGACCCGGCCCGGGTGAAGGCCGCGCACGAGCAGATTCACGACACCGCCCTGGCGATGAACCGGATTCTGGAAACGCTGCTGTCAGCCGGTCGGGCCGAGATCGCCAACGCCACCGGGAGTTGCCAAGTAGCTACCGCGGTCGCGGATGTGCTCGCGCACACCGAATTACCGATCGCCAACACCGTAGAGATTTCCGACGATCTCGCCGCCGGCGTCGAGGCCGCTTTACTGGAGCGGGTATTGGCGCCGCTCATCGACAACGCCGGCCGGTTCGCCTCGACCATCGTTCGGATCACCGGACGACGTACACCAGATTCGGTACTGATCGAGGTGAGCGACGACGGACCGGGCATACCGCCAGCGCACGCGGACGCGATCTTCGAGCCCGGCACCCAGCTGAGCACGGGCGGCGGCGCGGGACTGGGCTTGCCGCTGGCCCGACGGTTGGCCCGAGCCGCTGGGGGCGACGTCACCTTCCGTGGGGGTTCAACGTTCGAGGTCAGAATTCCGCCGGCCTGACCCAGCCGGGACTTTGGACTCCCCGGTCATGCCCGTCTGGCCCTGCCCGCTGATGCGCCGGGCTAGCAGGGTTACCGGCAGGTATCCGCTAATTCAGCGAGGATCGCGATGACCGTCGAAGAGCAAAAAACGCAGGCAATGGCCCGAGCGACGCGCACGCTCGACAGTGGATCAGACGAGCAACATGCGTGGTCGGCGCTCAGCCAGCTGTGGGATGAGGCGTTCGAGGCCGGTCGATTAGCTGCACTCGACGAGTTGCAAGACCGGTTTTGTGTCTGTACGAAGTAGACAGTCGTCCGGGATGGTTGGCGTGCGGAAGCCCGCAATGCCGGGGAAAGAGCGACTGACTGAGACCGCACGGACGCCGTCGCAATTCACTCTCGAAGGAATCGCTCCATTACCCGAACCCGTGAGACGGTGGCTCACTCATTCGATCGCTATCGGCGCATCGTTGGCTGACAGCGTCGAATTGTCGATGCGGGGCAAAATCCGGCTCGGGCGGTGGCGCGGCTTCAGCGCCGAGGAAATCCTCACACCGCCGTACGGGTTCATCTGGGCTGCCGCGACCAGGCTCCTTGGCGTACCCGTGACGGGATTCGACCGCTATCTCGATGGCGCCGGGCAGATGCGTTGGCGGCTGGGCGGGCTGATCCCGGTCATGAGCGGCGCCGGACCGGACATCACCCGCAGCGCCATCGGGCGCCTCGCCGCCGAAGGCACCGCGCTACTGCCCACTGCGTACCGCAATGCCGCCTGGAATGCCCCGAACCCCGACACCGCCGTTGCCGCCTGGACTATCGACGGTCAGCGCGAAGAAGTACGACTGCGCATCGGGCCCGATGGCGAATTGATAGACGTCCTTATTCACCGCTGGGGCAGCCCCAACGATCGACCGTACGCCCGATATCCATTCCTCATGACTGTTGAGGATGAACGAACCTTCAGCGGCATCACGATTCCAACCCAATTCCGAGCCAGCTGGCTTACGAACCACGACGGCAACGGCAACCGCGACGGCGACGGCGACGGCGAATTCTTCCGCGCGGAAATCACAACAGCGACCTTCCGCTGACGGCACCAAATCCGTAATTGTACGAACCGTTCGCATGGGGATTTCGTTCAGTAATCCGCGGCTGTACGGATGTGCCTGTCCTGCCGGGATTTCTGCGGTCTCGAGTGATCGGAGGCGGGAGGGTGCAGGATGATCCGACATCCGCGTTGACGTGGGCTGCCGGAATCGCTTATGTCGCGCTCCCACCCTCGACGGACCCGCGTTGTAATTGTCGCGAGAATTCTGGATCGCTTGTGTCGCGCTCCCGCCCCCGGCCACTCCGACAGACCCGCGTTGTCGTCGTCGCGGGATTTCGGGATCGCTTGTGTGGCGCGGATTGTGACGTGTTGGTGACCGAAAGTAATTCTTCTGTTGGGGTGTTCTGGGGCCCGGTTTTGTCGGTGGGTGGTTCTAGAGTTTTGGGTATGAGCAGCACGACGAGCATTGGCCCGGTTCCCGTGGTGGATCTGATCGGGTCGTTGCATGCTGTCGTGCAGGGTTTGGTCGAGGCGGAGTGGTGGCGGTTGACCGGTCAGGAATCGGCCGATTGCATGGAAGAGATAGAGACGGCGTTTCGGCTGCTGGAGTTCGCTCGATGCCGGGAGGTGGCGGATTTTCATACCCGGGATATCGCCGGGCAGGAAGCCGGATTATCAACCGAGGCCTTTTTGCAGGCGCGGTTGCGGCTCTCGCCCGGTGAGGCGAAGGGCCGGGTCCGGACGTCGCAGGAGTTGGTCGGTTCGGTGAGTGTCTCCGGTGAGATCGTCGAACCGGAATTGCCGGCGACCGCGGCAGCCGCTTCCGAAGGCGCCCTTTCAGCCGAGCACGTACGAGTGATCGGCGAGGC
>JBEDUI010000226.1:0-5570 GCA_040414495.1 Mycobacteriales bacterium | reverse complement strand
GCGGATACAACAGATTGCGCCCGACGACCAGACCGCGCACGGTCGGCAGCGCCAGGGCTTTGCGCCAACGTTCGAACATCGCGTCCTGGTCGCGTTCGGTGTCGCCGCCGAGCAGCAGCGCGGGCAGCGTCGAGGCCTCCATGACCCGTTCCATCTCGTCCACCACCGGGACCTTGAGCCAGCTGTAGGCCGAGGTCGAGCCGAGCCCCGAGGCGACCGCGATCGCCCGGATCATGGCGTCCGGGGACAGGTCGTTGCGCACCCGGCCACTGATCCGGCCGGACCAGAACGGCTCGATCATGGCGATCAGCTTGCGAGCCGCGAGTTCGTCGACCGCCCGCGCGCATGCCTCCAACGTCGGCGCGGTGGCCGGGTCGCCCGGGTCGATACGCAGCAGCATCTTGCCGCCGTCGAAATCGTGGTCCTCGATCGCGGCCGCGGTGAAGCCGGTGAATCGGTCGTCCAGCTCGAATGTCGCGCCGGCCAAACCGCCCCGGTTCATCGAGCCGAAGACCAACTTGCCTTCCAACGCGCCGAGCAGGAGTAGGTCCTCCAGCACGTCGGCCGTGCCCAGCACGCCGTGCACTCCGGGATTGGCCAGTGCCGCGCGCAGCCGTTCGATCAGGTCGACCCGGCTGCCCATCGCCATGGGATTGCGGCCGCTGGCCAATGAGCCGCGGGCCGCGTGATCGGCGGCGACGATGAGCAACCGTCCGCGGGAGGCGATGTCGATCCGGTGCCGACGGCCGGCCGCCGCGGCGACCGCGTCGGGTTGGTGCACCCGCAGGGCGAGAATCTTCTCCAGCCAGGTCTGCGGCATCAGCGGCGCTCCCCGGCAGCCTGGCTCTGCAGCAGCTGATCGACCTCGGGTGCGTACGGCATCGCGGCCGCGCACAGCAGCCGGGAGGCGACGATGGCGCCGGCGGCGTTGGCGTAATTCAACGTCCGTTCCAGCTCCCACCCGGACAACAGACCGTGGCACAGCGCCCCGCCGAATGCGTCACCCGCGCCCAGGCCGTTGATCACGTCGACCCGCATCGGCGGTACCACGACCGAGGCATTACGGGTGCGGCCGAGCACCCCGGCCGGTCCCTGCTTGACGATCGCCAGCGATACACCCAGATCCAGCAGCGCGTCGGCGGCCGCGTACGGGTCGCGGGTGCCGACGGCGACCTCGACCTCATCGAGGTTTCCGACCGCGACCGAGGCGAATTTCAGGGCCTCCCGTTGCCATTCGGTCGCCGCATCCTGGGACGACCAGAACATCGGCCGGTAGTCCAGGTCGTGCACGGTAATCGACCGGCGGTCGCGGGCCTCCAACGCGGCCAGGGTCGCCGACCGGCTCGGTTCGCGGGACAGGCCGGTGCCGGTGGTCCAGAAGACCGAGGCCGCGGCGACCGATTCGAGGTCGAGTTCCTCGGGGAAGATCTCCAGATCCGGGGCCTTGGGTTGGCGGTAGAACCAGATCGGGAAGTTGTCCGGCGGGAAAATTTCGCAGAACGTGACCGGCGTCGGGTACTGCTTCACCGGTGTCACCCAGCGGTCGTCGACCTTGTATTCGGCCAGCGCCTTATGCACGTACTCACCGAAGGGGTCAGCCCCGGTCCGGGTGATCAATGCCGTACGCCAGCCGTACCGGGCCGCCGCGACCGCGACGTTGGTGGCGCTGCCGCCCAGACCCTTGGCGAACGTGGTCACGTCGACCAGCGAGACACCGATCTGCTCTGGATACACATCGACGCCGCTGCGCCCCATCGTGATGACATCGAACGCCTCTGCCATGCCGGCACGCTCCCTCGATCTCGACTCCGGCACCCTAATCCCGCCGTACCTCGGCGACCTGCACCGGGCGACCCTCGTGTCGGGACAGCTCGCAGGCCTCGGCGACGTAGAACGCCTCAAGGGCATCCTCGACGGTGCACGGGCTCGGCGCACCGGTCGCGACCAGGTTGACGAAATCGGTCAACTCTTCGGCATAGGCCGGGGCGAAACGTTCCATGAAATTCGGGTACGCGACACCAGCCGGCTTGGGCGCGCCGGGTTCGGCCGAGCGCAGCGGCAGCCGGTCATCGAGGCCAACCGACATGCTGTCCTGGGAGCCGAGCACCTCCAGCCGTACGTCGTAGCCGGCGCCGTTGTACCGGGTCGCGGAAACAACGGCGAGCGAATCGTCGTCGAGGGTCAATACGGCCGCGGCGGTGGCCACGTCATCGGCGGCGGCGAAGAATTCAGCGCCGCGATTGGCGCCGGTGGCGAATACCGTCTGGATTTCACGTCCGGTCACCCAGCGGATGATGTCGAAGTCGTGCACGCTGCAGTCCCGGAAAATGCCGCCCGACCCGGCGATATAGGCGGCCGGCGGCGGAGCCGGGTCACACGTCGTGGCGCGCAGCGTGTGCACCCAGCCGAGCCGGCCCTGGTGCAGCGCTTCGCGGACGTTGCGATAACCGGCGTCGAACCGGCGCTGGAATCCGACCTGGATGGCGGCGTTCGCGGCCCGGGCCTGGTCGCGGACAGCGACCGTGCCGGCGACGTCAGGCGCGACCGGCTTTTCGCAGAAGGCCGGCACACCGGCGGCGATGGCCGCTTCGAGCAAGGAGGCGTGCACGCTGGTCGCGGCGGCGATGACCAGACCGTCGAGCCCGGAGCCGAGCAACGCGGTCGTATCGGCAACGGTACGGGCGCCAACCTTATCGGCGACCTGCCGGGCGCGCACGGGATCGGCGTCGGCGATGACCAGTTCGTCGACACCTTGCAGCCGGGACAGTGTCTCCGCGTGGAACGCACCGATCCGCCCGGCGCCTGCCAGCCCAATTCGCATTCGAGCCTCCGCTCTATTCACACTCCGCCGAAATCCGATTCCTGCTGTCCGGCTGCCCGCGGTCGACCTCGCCCGGTGCGGGCGGTTGCGGGTCATGCTCGGTCGAGTTGTGTCGCCTTCGGCTGTTGTCCCCTACGCCTCTGGGCTCGCGCCTCGTCAGCGTGCGCCGGTGCGCTCGCTCAGAACGTTCTATCCCCACCGGGCTCGGCCGTCAAGACTTTGTCCTGACATACTGACGAACTGGAGAGATGTCGGCCACTCGTGTGATACTGCGAACCCACTATGGAGAGCGAGGTGACGGTGGTCAGCCCAGAGCTCAAGGTCCCGTTAGACCGGGCCAGCCCGGTTCCGTTGTATTTCCAGGTCGCCGAACAACTGCAGCGCGCTATCGACTCGGGCGAGCTGCCGGCCGGGACCAGACTGGACAACGAGATCGTGCTGGCCGACCGACTTGGCTTGTCCCGCCCGACAATGCGCCGGGCGATCGAATATCTCGTCGATCAAGGGTTGCTGGTCCGCAAACGCGGCGTCGGAACCCAGGTTGTGCATAACAAAGTCCGCCGGTCCATCGAGCTGACCAGCCTGTACGACGACCTCGCGGCGTCCGGAGCGTGTCCGCGGACGGAGGTGCTGCGGTTCGGACATGAACCCGCTCCACCCGATGTGGCGCTCGCCCTGGGGATCCCGGAGAACGCCACCGTGATCGACTTCGAGCGGCTGCGTTTCGCCGGCGACGAACCGCTGGCGTTGCTGCGAAACTACGTGCCCCGGGGCATCGTGAACCTGAGCAAGGAAAGCCTGCAGGAGCAGGGTTTCTACGAGATGCTGCGTGAGGCCGGCGTGCATCTTCGGGTCGCTTCGCAAGCCATCGGTGCCCGGGCCGCAACTCCAGCCGAGGCCGTTCTGCTGGGCGAACGTCGCAGCGCCCCATTGTTGACGATGACCCGCACCACGCACGACGACACCGGCCGGGTCGTGGAGTACGCCACGCACCTCTACCGCGCCTCCCGTTATTCCTTCGAATTGACCCTCGTCGGCCGCTGACCCCGCCGTACCGCTGGCGCCGCCCCCCTCGCCAGCACGTTGCCTTAAGCTGCCGACTCTCCACCCGCTGCATTCGCTGCCGATCCTCTGCCCCGTCGCGCTCGCGTTGGCTTCCGCCCGTTCCGCTCGCCCATCGAGCTACCGCTCCGCTGCGTTCTCCGTCGACCGGCCGCCCGTTCCGCTCGCCGCAACGACGCCACAGTCCGGGCCCTTTCGCCCAGCCCCCGCTCACTGGTTTTTCATGATCGTGAGTGGATGGCCCCGAATCCGGTATCAAATCTACTCACGATCATGGAAAACAAGCCGCTCGTGGCGGACCGCCAGGTATCGGTCATGCGCTGGGAGGCGTTAAAAGTTGCGGGAATTTACGAGGCTTCCTGTCGAACGTTGAAAGTTGCGCGTAGTTCGGCAACGACGCCAGCGGGATCAGAGCTAAGCCGTATCACCGGAAACCGCAGCAGCACAATTCCCGCAGCATGTAGGAGATTCTGCCGTCCGAGGTCGCGCTGCCAGGACTCTGCGTCCAGATGCCAGGATTGGCCGTCGATCTCGACCGCCACCCCGTACTGGCGCCACAACGCATCGACTACGAACCAACCGCCCGAAGTCTGTATTCGAGCGTTGAGTTCTGGTTCCGGAAGCCGAGCCCGTCTCACCAGCCGAAGAAATGCGCCCTCACCCGCCGAACGTACGCCGCCGCGGATCTCCCCTAGCGCTTCACGTAAATGCGCTGAGCCACGCCGCGGGCACACCTTCAACTCGGTTGCCAATTCCTCAACATCGGTAAGCCGCCGCTGCACCACATCAGATATGAGCGCCCGTACGTCATCCAGCCGAGACATTTGCCCAGCAATATCGATCACGGTCCGCGGAATATGCGTACATCGAATTCCGCGTCGCATTATCCACGCCGCATTCCGATTCGACTGATGCACGATTACGTCGGCCGTATCAACCCGACGCCGGCCGTGCGGGACCGTGATATCCACTGCTTTCGGCGCCGCAATTCGCAGGCCTTGTAGTTCGCCCGCAGCCCGATGACTCAGCAGCGCATCAGCGCCACCGAACTTCACGGCGGCGCGATAACGGTCTTCTACCAACAGTGGACCGGAATGAGCGACGATGACTCCCGGCAGCACCCGCTGCCAACTCTTACCGCGAACCCTGTTGTCGACAACGCCTCGGCTCAACCCAGCGGCAACCAACTCCGCAACGGTTGCCACGCCGTCACCGTGGCGGAGGACATCAGCCCAATGCATGGGGAAATCCTGGCCGCAATAGGGCGTCGCTCGCTCGCGCTATCCACAGGCCAGAACCGGTAGCCAACTTTCAGCGATGGCGTCGAACCGAATCGGCCCAATGAGCCACACCAACGATGATCGTGAGTAGATTTGGTACCGAATTCGGTATCAAATCTACTCACGATCATGAAAATCAGAACCCGGTCCCAAGCGGCTCGGGACCGGGTTCGGAAATTCTCAGGCGAGCTCAGGCGTCGCACCAGCCGGAACCAGCGTCGGCCGTTCACACGTACTCAGAACGTCCACAGAGGACCCGGACTGACCGGCGGCCAGCAGAGATTCCATGACATCCAGGACGTGCGCGGCGACCTCCGCCGAGGCGCGATGCGGCTGGCCGGCGGACACCGCCCGCGCCATATCGGCCAGACCATAACCACGCGAGGCGTCGGCATAACCGGCCGAGA
>JBEDUI010000225.1:0-5699 GCA_040414495.1 Mycobacteriales bacterium | reverse complement strand
CGGCGACGACGACAACGCCGCCGGTCGTCGTCTGGGCGCCGCGCAGCAGGCCGAGGATTTGAGAGACACGCCCTAGAACGTCCGTGCGCCGGTCACCGACAGCCGTATCGAATACACCGAGGTCGTCGCGCAGATAAATAGCTGGTTGTGTTTCGGGCCGCCGAAAACCACGTTCGCCACCGTTTCGGGTACCAGAACCTTGCCCAGCAACGTGCCGTCCGGGTGGTAGCAGTGCACGCCATCGCCGGCGCTGCTCCAGATCCGGCCCGTATTGTCCAGCCGGAAACCGTCGAACGTGCCATTGGTCGGCGTGGCGAATACCGAGCCGCCGGAGAGCGTCTGGTCGTCCCCGATGTCGAATACCCGCAGCACGTTGGCGCCGGTGTCCGAGACGTAGAGTTTGCGCTCGTCGAGGGAGAACGCCAGCCCGTTCGGCTGGTTGAAATCGTCCGCCACCACGCGGAGTTTTCCGGTCGCCGGGTCCAGTCGGTAGACATTGGTCGAGATCTCCGACTCGGCTTGAAAACCTTCGTAGTCGCTGCGGATTCCGTATGTCGGGTCGGTGAACCAGATCGAGCCGTCCGACCGTACGACCACGTCGTTCGGGCTGTTGAGCCGCTTTCCCTGATAGTTGTCGGCCAGCACGGTGATGGAGCCGTTGTGTTCGGTGCGGGTGACCCGGCGGTTGCCGTGTTCGCAGCTGATCAGCCGGCCCTGCCGGTCCACAGTGTGGCCGTTGGTGTTGCCGGCCGGGTGCCGCAGGACGCCGACCGCGCCAGTGGTCTCGTCCCAGCGCAGGATCCGGTCGTTGGGAATGTCGCTCCAGGCCAGGTACCGCCCGGCCGGGAAATAGACCGGACCCTCGGCCCAGCGGCAGTCGCCGTAGAGCTGTTCGAGTCGCACGTCACCGTCGGTGCAGGGCGAGAATCGCTCGTCCAAAGTTTCGTAGATCTTGCCGTACGGCACGGGCTACTCCGATCCTCACGCTGGCGGCCGACTCGTTCCCGCCGCATCATTCCAGGCAATCGCATCGGGGGACAGCCATCGTTGACCGAAAGGTCCGGGTCGGCCGATGCTGGCCGCGTCCGGTCGCCGTAACGCCCACGGCGCGTCAGACGCACGTGTGAGGATGGGCCGGTGACCGTGACCGAGCATCCCGCGCTGCGGGCATTATGCGACCGCATCATTCCCGCCGACAGTGACTTCCCCTCCGCCTGGGCCGCCGGCGTCGGCGATTTCCTCGACCGGATCCTGGCCGCCGACCGGGCCGAATCCGTACCCCTGTTGCAAGAAGGCCTACGCCGGCTCGAGGACGAGGTCGGGCAGCGCTACGACGGGCGTACCTTCGCCGACCTGGCGGGCGAGGATCAGGACGCGGTCTTCGCTGACCTGCTGGCTGGGCAGACCCAGCTCGACTGGCCCGCGGCGGCCGAATTCGCCGCGCTGGTCAATACCCTGGCAATTCAGGGTTTTTACGGTGATCCGCGCAGCGGTGGCAACCGGGATGCGGTGAGCTGGCGGATGATCGGCTACCGCGAATCCCGGGAAACCAGGTCAGGGTTGGCCCGTTCGGTTACCCCGCTGCCGGGTCCTTCGGCCCGCCGGCTGCGCGGGATCGCCAGCAGCTACGACGCGGTGGTCGTCGGTGCCGGGGCCGGTGGCGGTGTGGCCGCGTGCGTGCTGGCCGAGGCCGGATACCGGGTGCTCCTGGTCGAACGCGGCGGTTGGCTACCGGCCGGGGTGCTGCCCGATCACATCCGTAACCAGCGGTCGCTGTTCGGGTACGAAACCCCGGCCGGGCCGCCGATTCACGGCAACCCGCGGCTGGTTAATGGTGCGGATGGTACGCCGGTGGCGGTGCCGCCGAGCGACCCGCGCTGGAGCAACAACGCGATGACGCTGGGCGGTGGTACGCGGGTTTTCGGCGCCCAGGCCTGGCGATTCGCGCCCGAGGATTTCCGGATGGCCAGCACGTATGGGATTCCGGCCGGCAGCTCGCTGTCGGACTGGCCGATCAGCTACGCCGACCTGGAGCCGTATTACGACCGGGCCGAGTGGGAATTGGGCGTCTCCGGTTCGGTCGGCGGCAATACGGCCGAAGGCCCGCGCGGGCGCGGCTACCCGATGCGGCCGATGCCGCGGACGGTGGGCGCCCGGGTGCTGGCGGCCGGCGCGGCCAAGCTCGGTTGGACCACCGGCCCGGTCCCGTTGCTGATCAATTCGGCCAATTACAACGGCCGGTCCGCCTGCGCCGGCTGTGGCACCTGCGTCGGGTTCGCCTGCGCCGGTGAGTCGAAGAACGGGACGCACAATACGGTGATCCCGCGGGCCATCGGCACCGGCAATTGCCATCTGCTGCTGGAGACCCGGGTCGAGCGGGTACTGACCGACAACTCGGGTCGGGTCAGCGGGGTGGCGTTGATCGGTACGAACGGCCGCCGCGAGGTACATGCCGGCCAGGTGGTGCTTTCGGCCGGGGCGATCGAAACGGCACGGCTGCTCCTGGCCAGCCGGTCCAGTCGCGAGCCGGACGGCCTGGGCAACAATAATGACCAGGTCGGGCGCAATTTGCAGGGCCACGTTTACACCGGCGCCGTCGGTATTTTCGATCAGGTCGTGCAGGAATGCCAAGGTCCAGGCCCGACGATTTCCACAAACGATTTCCGGCACGGAAATGACGGTCTCGTAGGCGGCGGAATGCTGGCCAACGATTTCGTACAAACGCCGTTGAACGCCTATACGATGTTGACCAATCTCGGTTTCCTGCCGCGTTGGGGCGCGGCCAGCAAAAACGCGATGCGCGAAACGTATTCACGCGCGGCGCTGGTGACCGGCCCGATTCAGGAAATACCGAATCCGCTGTCCCGGGTGACGTTGGATTCGGTGACCGATTCGTTGGGAATTCCGGTCGCGCGGCTGGACGGGTCAATTCTGCAGCCGGACCGGCAGCTGGCCGCTTTTATGGCCGAGCGGGCCGAGGAGTGGTTGCGGGCCAGCGGCGCATCGCGCGTGATGCAACTGGGTCGGCCGGGCAACGGTTCGGGTCCCAGCGGCGGTCAGCATCAGGCCGGCACCTGCCGGATGGGCAATGACCCGGCGACGTCGGTGACCGATCCGGTCGGCCGGGTGTGGGGTCATGACAACCTGCGTATCGCCGACGGTTCGCTGCACGTCACCAACGGCGGGGTGAACCCGGTGCTGACGATCTTGGCCAACGCCTACCGGGTGAGCGAGCTGATGGTGCGCGGCTAACGTGTGCTGCTGTGATTACCGTCGTGGGCGAGGCCCTTATCGATCTGGTCGGCGCCGAGGGCAGCCGGTTCGACGCGCATCCGGGCGGCAGCCCGCTCAATGTGGCGGTCGGGTTGGCCCGGCTCGGTCAGCCGACCACGATGATGGCGCGGCTGGCCGACGATGCGTTCGGGCGGATCCTGCGCAAGCACGCCACTGACAACGGCGTCGACCTGTCCGCCGCGCCGGTCGCGGCCGAGCCGACGACGTTGGCCGTGGTGAGCCTCGATGCGCTCGGGCGGGCCAGCTACGACTTCTACGTACAGGGCACGGCCGACTGGCAGTGGACCGACGCGGAATTGGCTGCGGTACCGGCGGCGACGCAGATTCTGCACACCGGTTCGCTCGCGGCCTGGACCGATCCGGGTCAGGAGCGGATTGCGGCGCTCGTGGCGCGGCTGCGCGATTCGACGCTGATCAGCTACGACCCGAATATCCGGCCCCGGTTGCTGGGCTCGCCGGAGCTGGCCCGGCCGATGGTGGAACGGTCGGTGGCGGCGGCGCATGTGGTGAAGACCAGCGACGAGGATCTGGCCTGGCTTTATGGCGACTCGCCGGTCGCGGATGTCGCCGCGCGCCTGCTCGCGAGCGGGCCTGAATTGGTGATCGTGACCCGCGGCGGGGACGGCGTTTTCGCGATGACCCGGGCGGGTTGCGTGGTGCAACGGCCTTCGGTGCCGATCTCCATAGTGGACACGGTGGGTGCGGGTGATGCATTCAGCGCCGGGTTGTTGGCCGGTCTCCGGGAGCGGAAGCTGACCCAGCCCGGAGCTCTGGCCACTGTGGACGCCGCGTCGCTGACCGCGATTCTGGACACGGCCGGGCTGGCGGCCGCGTTGACCTGTGAGCGGGCCGGCGCCAAACCGCCGACCAGGGCCGAATTGGATGCGGCCCGCGATCGGCTACCCGATTCTTAGTCGGGTCTGAGGTGCCGCCGGTTGTTAGTCGGCTCTGAGGTGCCGCCGATAGGCGACTTGCGAACCCTCAACTGGTTTGCTCCGACTCGTAAAGCCCGGGCGTTCTGTCCAACCGCGTGTGTCTCTGCTCCAACGTATGGAGCAGAGACACAGGAGCTACGGGTGTACCTAGCGGCCGCGTCGACCGCGCCAGCGCAACCGATGCCGCCGGTCGTACTGATGCGCACGCCCGACGAAGACCGGCAGGCACAGCTCATTCGGCGGTACGTCGGCGGCGCAGAACCAGCCGCGCCAGCCGTAGGGTTCCGGTTTCTCCAGCCAACGGCGCGGCATGCCGTGGCGGCACAACGGCGGCTCCTCGTCCGGGACGGCCCCGCCCGAATCAGACCCGTCCGAATCAGACCCGTCCGAATCAGCGTCCGAGGCCGCGTCGGGGTCGCCGTCGTCGCGCGGCTCGTCCACTTCGGACTCGCCGTCCGTGCCATCGTCGGGGTCGTCGCTCTCCTCGGGCATGGCGAGGAACCTAGCGGCCGGCGACGACCAAGATCATGACCACCCCTACGGTCCGTGACCGCGGTTGCTACGGTAAATCTCGGCGCAGAATACGTAACTCAGTGCGCCCGCAGCTCGGCCGCGAGCTGATCCAACGCCCATTCCAGATCGGGCCGGCTGATGACCAGCGGCGGGGCCAACCGAATTGTGCTGCCGTGCGTGTCCTTGACCAGCACCCCGCGCCGCAGCATCGCCTCGCACACGTCGCGTCCGGTCCGTCCGGCCACGTCCACCCCGGCCCACAGCCCGCGGCTGCGATATCCGGTGATGCCTGGCAGCGCCCGGAGCCGTTCCTCCAACACGGCACCCAGGGCACGCGCCCGTTCCTGCATTTCCCCGGTCCGCACCAACCGTACGACCGCGAGCCCGACCGCGCAGGCCATCGGATTGCCGCCGAACGTGCTGCCGTGCTCGCCCGGAGCGAATACGCCGAGAATTTCCCGGCTGGCCACGACCGCCGACACCGGCACGATGCCACCGCCGAGCGCCTTGCCCAGCAGGTAGATATCGGGCCGTACATTCTCGTAATCGCAAGCGAAGGTAAATCCGGTCCGGCCCAGGCCCGACTGGATTTCATCGGCGATGAACAGCACATTGTTCCGGGTACACAGATCCCGCAGGCCACGCAGATAACCGTCGCCCGGAATGATGACGCCGGCCTCACCCTGGATCGGCTCAACCAGCACCGCGACCGTGTTGTCGTCGATCGCCGCGGCTATCGCGTTCAGGTCGTTGTACGGCACCCGCCGGAATCCCGGAGTGAACGGCCCGAAATCGGAGCGAGCGGCCGGGTCGTCGGAAAATCCGATGATGCTGATCGTACGGCCGTGGAAATTGCCGCCGCAGACGATGATGTTGGCCGCGTCAGCGGGTACGCCCTTGACCTGATAACCCCATTTCCGCGCTGTTTTCAGGCCGGTCTCGACCGCTTCGGCGCCG
>JBEDUI010000224.1:0-34377 GCA_040414495.1 Mycobacteriales bacterium | reverse complement strand
CGCGCGAACATCCTGAACTGCTCGCTCACCAAGATCGGCGTCGGCGTCACGGCGAAGGGCTGGTACTGGGTCCAGGACTTCGGTTACTGAGGCCCCGGCACCTGCCGGTTCCACCGCTCCGCGATGTCGCCGTAGCGTGCCAGCACCGTCGCCCGCAGCTCCGGATCGGTGCGCGGGACGGGTTCGATGAACACCTCGGTGACGTCGTGGAACTGCTCGCTGAGCTCGGCCGCCAGCCGGACGCAGGCGCGTTCGAGGTCGGCGGCGCCGAGGGCGTCGTCGAAGTCGACGCGGGTGCAGACGAGCACCTGGTCGGTACCCATCAGCATCGTCTGGAGGTCGACGACCGCCTCGATCTCCGGCGCCGCCGACAGGTGGTCGCGGACGCCGCGGACGATCTGCGGGTCGGCCTGGCGGCCGATGAGCAGGCCGCGGTTCGTCCGCCCGAGCAGGTAGGCGACGCAGGCGAGCAGCAGGCCGATGGCGATCGACGCGGCGCCGTCCCAGACCTCCGAGCCGGTGAGCTGGTGCAGCAGGATGCCGAAGAACGCGAGCAGCAGGCCGACCAGCGCGGCCGAGTCCTCGAACAGCACGGTCTTCGGCGCCGGGTCGTCGATCAGCCGGAGGTACATCCAGAATGTCCGGTTCTCGGCCATCGATTCGCGGCGGACCTGGCGGATCGACTGCAGCCACGACGTGCCTTCGAGGCAGAACGCGATCGCCAGCACGATGTAGCTGAGGATCGACGTGCTCTGGGCCTCGCCGTGCCCCAGCACCGTCGAGATGCCTTCGTAGAGCGCGAACATGGAGCCCGACGCGAAGATCGACACGGCGGCGAGCAGCGACCAGAAGTAGCGCTCCTTGCCGTAGCCGAACGGGTGCATCCGGTCGGCGGGGCGCGACGAACGCTTCAACGCCGTCAGCAGCAGGACCTCGGTGAACGTGTCGGCCACGGAATGCGCCGCTTCGGACAGCATCGCGCCCGAGCCGGTGATGATGCCCGCGATCAACTTCATGACCGCGATCGCCAGGTTGACGCCCCCGGCGAGCAGGACGGTCAGCGTGCTTTCGCCGCCGGAGTTCCCGGATTCCTCGCTCACCTTGGTGAGCGTAATGGTCAGAGGCGGCGCAGGCCGTGCAGCACGCGCTCCATGAGGGCCACCGCCGGGCGGCCCTCGGTGCTCACGCGGGTGTCGTGGATGGTGACCAGGCCCTGCTCGGCCATGTCGTCGAGCAGCACCCGGACGACGCCGAGCGGCACGCTGAGCGTCGCGGCGACCTCGGCGACCGAGCGCGGGCGGTGGCAGAGCGACCGCACCGAGCGGAACTCGCCGGTGATCCGCGCGCCGTTCCAGTGCGCGCCGGCCCGCGTCGAGACGAGGGCTTCGATCGCCAGGTGCCGCCGCGACTGCGTGCGGCCGCGAGTCAGGACGTACGGGCGCACGAGGGTCCGCGGCGCGTCCTGGCGGGGGATGACCGGTTCGGCGCCGGGGCCGGCGAGGCGGTCCTCGATGTCGGACGGGGTGCGCAGGGCGTGTCGGCCGGTCGACGGGAGATCGCCGTCCGCGTCCCGCGTCGCCGTGGTCCGCCGGTCCTCGCCCATTGTCGCTGCCCCCTGATTCCGTGGTTGCCGAAGGTGGTCCTCGCTGGCAGCGGCGGCGGCGAGGAAACGTCAGGATACGCCCATTGTCCAGTCTTCAGGCCGGTGTTTGTCATTGACTTGTTGGGCCAATTCAGTGAATATCGTGAACATTGTTCGGGTAATCGATTGCCGTCACGAAATCCCAGCTAGTGGACGCATCACACTGCGATTAAGGTGCGCTACCGAACGTCGGTGACAACGAGTAGTGCGACGGCTACGAAAATGCGGGCCACCGATTATCGACGTCCGGCTTTCCGGCAATGAAAAAACGGCCCCGGCCAGGAAGTCCTGACCGGGGCCGTCGCACGCTTCCCGCGTGTCACTCCTCCGCGAGCGACGGCGCGCCCAGCGCCACCGGCTTCGGCTCCGGCTTGCGCTTGACCGACTCGAGCAGCATCTGCGCGACGTCGACGATCTCGACCTTCTCGCTCGCGCTGCCGTCGCTCTGCCGCGCCGTCAGGCCGTCGTTCAGCATCACCTTGCAGAACGGGCAGCCCGTCGCGATCTTCGACGGCGCGGTGCCGAGCGCCTCGTCGACGCGTTCGACGTTGATCCGCTTGCCGATCTTCTCTTCCATCCACATGCGCGCGCCGCCCGCGCCGCAGCACATCGACTTGTCGCCGTGCCGCGGCATCTCGCGCAGCTGCGCGCCGGTCGCGCCGACCAGCTCGCGCGGCGCCTCGTACACCTTGTTGTGGCGGCCGAGGTAGCACGGGTCGTGGTACGTGACGTCCTCGGCGACCGGTGCCACCGGAACCAGCTGCTTCTCGCGGACCAGGCGGTTCAGCAGCTGCGTGTGGTGCACGACGTCGAACTGGCCGCCCAGCTCCGGGTACTCGTTGGCGAGGGTGTTGAAGCAGTGCGCGCAGGTCACGACGACCTTGCGCGCCTTGCGCTCGCGGCCCTCGAACACCGAGTTCAGGACCTCGACGTTCTGCTGGGCGAGCATCTGGAACAGGAACTCGTTGCCCGCGCGGCGGGCCGGGTCACCGGTGCAGGACTCCTCCGAGCCGAGCACCTTGTACTTCACATCGGCCATGTGCAGCAGCTCCGCGACCGCGCGCGTCGTCTTCTTCGCGCGGTCCTCGAACGCGCCGGCGCAGCCGACCCAGAAGAGGTACTCCGCGTCGCCCATGTCGCCGTCGAACACCGGGACCTCGAAGTCCAGGTCCTCGGTCCAGGCCAGCCGGTCCTTGGCGTTCTGGCCCCACGGGTTGCCCTTGTTCTCCAGGTTCTTGAACATGCCGTTCAGCTCGCTGGGGAACGAGGACTCGATCATCACCTGGTAGCGGCGCATGTCGACGATGTGGTCGACGTGCTCGATGTCGACCGGGCACTGCTCGACGCAGGCGCCGCAGCTGGTGCAGGACCACAGGACGTCGGGGTCGATGACGCCGCCGTCGTCGCCGATCAGGGCCTTCTGCGACTCGGCGATCGCCAGGACGTCGATCCCGGCGTACATGTTGTCGCCGGACAGGCCGACCTCGTCGCCCGCCATGTCGCGCTTGCCGCCGGCCATCAGGTACGGCGCCTTCGCGTAGGCGTGGTCACGCAGCTGGGTGATGACGAGCTTCGGCGACAGCGGCTTGCCGGTGTTCCACGCGGGGCACTGCTCCTGGCAGCGGCCGCACTCGGTGCACGTCGAGAAGTCCAGCCAGCCCTTCCAGCTGAAGTCCTCGATCTTGCCGACGCCGAAGGTGTCCTCGTCGGGGTCGGCTTCCTCGAGGTCGAGGACCTTGCCGCCGCTCATCATCGGCTTGAGCGCGCCGAGGGCGACGCCGCCGTCGGCCTCGCGCTTGAAGTAGATGTTGAAGAACGCGCTGAAGCGGTGCCAGGCGATGCCCATGGTCATCGTGCGGGCGACGACGATCAGCCAGACGGTGGCGCTCATCAGCTTGACGAACGCGAAGATCGTCACCAGGTTCGGGCTGGCCGGCAGCAGCTGGCCGATCGGGTTCGAGACGAAGGACGCCCAGAGCGGGCCCTCGTGCGTGTTCAGCGCGGACTTCGCGGCGCGGACGCCGATGATGCCGATGCCCTCGATCAGGACGACGGCCTCGATGAAGTAGGCCCACTTGAAGTTGGAGCCGGCGAAGCGGCTCTGGCGGTCGGCGCGGCGCGGGTGGTTGCGCTGGCGGATCGCCATCAGCACCAGGATGCCGACGATCGTGCCGAGCCCCAGCAGCTCCATGAGCAGCTGGAACGGCGGGAAGTCGTCGAGGATCGGCCAGCCCCAGGTGGGGACGAAGACCTCGCCGTATGCCTCGAACAGGGCGAGCGAGCCGAGCAGGAAGCCCCACATCACGAGCCAGTGGGCCGGGCCGACGCTGCGCTTGCGGTTCATCCGCGTGTGCGCGGCGAACTCCTTGATCAGCGTCTTCATGCGCGGCATGAACGGGCCGTTGCGCGTCGAGTCGGGCTGCCCGAGCCGGATCACCCGCACGAAACGGGCGATCGTCGCGGCGAACATGCCCCAGGCGACGAGGCCGAGCACGACGGAGATCCCGCCGAGCGTCAGTTGCAGAGCGCCCATCGTTCGGGTGCCTTTCGTCCGGAAGAAACTGTGGTGGTGCCGGGAGACTAACCTTCCTTACTGATGAGTAACCCGTTGAGTGGCCCTAAGTCCCACCGATGTGGTGTACGTCGCTCTTTGTTTTGGGACGATCGTTCAGGTAGTTTTCACCCTATGGGTGCGTACCTTCTCCTCGCGCTGGCGATCGCCGCCGAGGTCTCCGCGACGGTCTCGCTGAAGCTCTCCGAGGGCTTCTCGAAGGTCGGGCCGTCGGTCGTCGTGGTGCTCGGGTACGCCGTCGCGTTCGTCGCGCTGTCGTACGTCCTGAAGATGGGGTTGCCGATCGGCGTCGCCTACGCGATCTGGGCCGCGGCCGGCGTCGCGCTGGTCGCGATCGTCGGCGTCGTGTTCCTCAAGGAGCCGGTCAACGCGGCGATGATCGCCGGGATGGCGCTGGTCATCGGCGGCGTGGTGCTGATCGAGCTCGGGAGTGCTTCGACGTGAAACTGCAGGTGGACGGGCGGAAGGCCCGCGGCGAGAAGCGGCGCGCGGAAATCATCGAGGCGACGCTGCGGATCATCGAGCGCGACGGCGTCGCGGGCGTGACGCACCGGACCGTCGCGGCCGAGGCCGGCGTCCCGACGACGTCCACGACCTACCACTTCACCTCGCTGGACGACCTCCTGATCGCGACGCTCATCTCGTGCGCCCGCGACATGGCGACCGAGGTCTACTGGATGATCGACCGGGCCCGCTCGCGTGGCTCCCGCGGCGCCGAAGAAGTCGCGGGCCTGCTCGCGGAGGCGCTGGGCCCGCGCCGCGGCCGCACGATGGCCGAATACGAGCTGTACCTGCTGGCCGCCCGCAAGCCGGAGCTGCGGCCGGCCGCGCGCCGCTGGCTCGACGTCCTGACGTCGATGGTCCGCCACGACGACGAAGTGGCGTTCCGGGTCTTCCTCGCGGGCATCGACGGCCTGCTCATCCAGGGCCTGATCGACGACGAGCCGCCGTCCGCCGACGAGCTTCGCCCGGTCGTCGACTACCTGCTGAAACCTCGCTGAAACACCCCGGCTCTAGCGTCGGGCGCATGACGACGAAGCAGGAAGCCGCGGAAGCCGTCCTCGCCGCGAAGATCCGCCTCGGGCTCAGCTGGGCCCAGCTCGCCGAGACCCTCGACGCCCCGCTGGCGTGGACCACGTCCGCGTTGCTCGGTCAGCACCCGGTGCCCGCCGAGCTGGCCGCGAAAGCCGCGCAGGTCCTGGAGCTGGACGCCGACGCCGAAGCCGCGTTGCGGCTGCAGCCGACGCGCGGCGCCCTCGACGACCTGGTGCCGACCGATCCGACGATCTACCGCTTCTACGAGGTCCTGCAGGTCTACGGGCCGACGATCAAGGAGCTCATCCACGAGCAGTTCGGCGACGGGATCATGAGCGCGATCAACTTCAAGCTCGACGTCTCGCGCCGCGAAGACCCGGGAGGCGAGCGCGTCGTCGTCACCATGGACGGGAAGTTCCTGAAATATCAGTGGGGCTGACCCGGCCGCCTGGGTTAACTTCCGGGCATGCGGATCTTCGGTGATTACGAGCTCGACGACGACCGGGCGCGGCTCGACCTCGACGTGGTGTGGAAGTTCCTTTCGACCGAGGCCTACTGGGGCCGCTGGCGCACGCGCGAGCAGGTCGAGGCCGCGATCGACGGCTCCTGGCGGGTGGTCGGCGCCTACCGCGGCGGCGAGCTGGTCGGCTTCGCGCGGGCGTTCTCCGACGGCGTCGGCAGCGCCTACCTGGCCGACGTCTTCGTCGTCGACTCCGCCCGCGGCACCGGCGTCGGCAAGGAGCTGGTGCGCGAGATGATCGACAACGGCCCGGGCGCCGGCTTCCGCTGGATGCTGCACACGGCCGACGCTCACGGGCTGTACCGCCAGTTCGGCTTCGGCGAGCACACCAAGGGCCGCTACCTGGAACGCGAGGGCGTCAACAAGGAAAGCCTGCGCTGAAGGCCGAAGTAGAGCGCGCCCGGGACGGCCAGCCCGATCAGCCAGGGAGATGTCGGCGCCGCCCAGCGTCCGTAGCGGCCGTTCGGGTCGTACATCGCCTCGAGGTCGTAGGACTCCTTGCGCACCAGGTAGAAGTCGACCAGGTTGATCGAGCTCCACGGCGTCAGGAAGTACAGCAGGAAGTCCAGGAACAGCACGAAGTTCCCGAGGAACTCCCCGCGACCGAGCACGGCGATGACGCCGCCGAGCACGCCGACGACGGCGATGTACCCGACGCGGGCCTCCTGGGAGAGCGCGGCTTTGCGGCTGAACGCGGTGAGCGCGGTCGCGACCGTCATGTAGCCGCCGTAGATGTCCAGGACGTTCACGGTGAACTTCCCGAGCGCGATCGCGAACAGCAACGGGACGAGCAGCGCTTCGCCGCCGAGCCCGACGACGTACGCGACTTCGTGGCCCTTGAACGCCTTCCCGGCGACGGCGTACGCCAGCGCGCCGAACGACATCGCCCAGGTCGCGCCGAGGACGGTCCCGCCGTAGGTCCACCAGAACGTCTCGCGGACCGACGTCGTCGAGGGCAGGTAGCGCGAGGTGTCGGCGACGTGCGGGCCGAAGGTCAGCTGCCAGGACGCGGTGAGCGAGAGCGCCAGGAGGAACTTCGGGAAGTCGAGCGACGGGGCCCGCAGCACCGCGCCGAGGTCGTGGCCGCTGATCAGCCGGATCGTGAGGTAGACGAAGACGACGACGCTCAGCGCGGACGCGATCCAGCCGAACCGGTGGATCAGCCGGTAGCCGACGATGGCGATGAGCGCGGAAAGCGCGGCGTACACGCCGATCGCGGCGTCGGTCGGCAGCCCGGTGATCTCCGCGACGGCCTGCCCGCCCAGGACGTTGCCGCCGGCGAAGTACCCCAGGTACAGCACGACGACGAGGACGAGCGGCAGGATCGCGCCGTACACGCCGAACTGCGCACGCGACTGGATCATCTGCGGGATGCCGAGCTTCGGCCCCTGCGCGGCGTGCAACGCCATCGGGATGCCGCCGAGGACGTTTCCGCCCAGCACCGCGACGAGCGCCCACACCGGGTGCACGCCGGCCGACGAGCACGGTCAGCGCGCCGGTGACGGCCGACGTGATCTGCGTGTTCGCCGCGAACCAGAGCGTGAAGAGGCTGCGGGGGTGACCGTGGCGTTCGGCTTCTGGGACCGGGTCGATGGACCTGCGTTCGAGCGTTGCCGCCACGGGGGAACCTCCGGAGATCGTGCTTGGAGGTATCAACCGTCGCCTCGGCGGCCGCTCCTAGGCCGGTGGCGGCGATTTCGTCTGGTATTCCAGACGGCCCTCGCCGGTGAAGCCGAGGCGTCGGTAGAGCGCCCTGGCAGCGGTGTTGTCGTCGGCGACCTGCAGCGTCACGAGGCTCGACCCGGCCCAGGCGAGGATCGCGCGAACCAGTGCCGCGCCGATCCCGCGCCCGCGTGCGTGCGGGGCGACCCACAGCGTGCCGAGTTCGACGTGGCCGTCGCGCGGGAAGCCGGTCGCCATTCCGGCCGGTGTGCCGTCGACTTCGGCGATGACGTTGTACGTGCTTTCGAGCCGCGCGCGCCACCGCGCTTCCGGTGCGTCCTGCCAGTCGGCGAGCGTGGCGCTGAACGCGCCGGGTGCGTCGCGAAGCGCGGTGAGGCGGAGATTGCGCCACTCCCGCCAGTCGTCCGGGCCGACGACCCGGACCGGCGGGAGTGGCATGCCCGCGTCAGCCCTTGTTCTCGTAGATGGCCGTGAGCACCGCGCGGGCCAGGGTGTGCCCGAACATGTTGAAGCCGAGGAACGCCGGCGTCGCGTCCTCCGGCACGTCCAGCTTGTCGACGTCCAGCGCGTGCACCGCGAAGTAGTAGCGGTGCGGGCCGTGCCCGGGCGGGGGCGCGGCGCCCAGGAACTGCTTCACGCCGCCGTCGCCCTTCAGCGACACCGCGCCTTCGGGGAGGCCGGAGCCGTCGCCCGCGCCGGCGGCCAGCTCCGTCACCGAGGCCGGGACGTTGAACACGGCCCAGTGCCAGAACCCGCTGCCGGTGGGGGCGTCCGGGTCGTAGCACGTGATCGCGAAGCTCTTCGTCTCCGCGGGGAAGCCCTCCCAGGACAGGTGCGGCGAACGGTCTTCGCCGCCGGCGCCGAAGATGCCGGACAAGTGCGGCGTGGCCAGGGTTTCGCCGTCGGCGACGTCGGTGCTGGTGAGGGTGAAGGACGGCACGTCGGGCAGGGACTCGTACGGGCCGGGTGCTTGCGGCATGGATCCTCCTGATCACGGAACTGAAGCCTTGCGCCAGGTTAGGCCCCCGGACCCGGCCCCGCGTGTCAGGGACGGATCTCAGGGTCTTTCGGGGGGTTACCCCCATGTACCTGCTCTTCACCCGGCCATAACGTTTCTCACGCAGAGGGAACAACACTGAGGGGAACCACGACCATGGCACGCCCGCTACTGGCTCTTGGTGGCATCGTCCTGATCGGCGTCGGCCTGGCGACCGCGTTCGGCTGGGGCTGGGGCTCGGACTTCGACAACACCAAGACCCTTTCGGAAACCATTCGCAGCGTGAAGCTGGAAGGCGACTCGGGGTCGGTGAAGATCCGCACCGGCGCGGGACCGTCGACGGTGCACGAAAAGGTCAGCTACCACTGGCGAAGCAAGCCGGGCGACACCTTCTACCGCGTCGACGGCGACCAGCTGGTGCTCACCGACTGCGGGAACAACTGCTCAGTCGACTTCGAGGTGGTCGTGCCCGCGGGCGTGCCGGTCAGCGGCAAGCTCGACTCCGGCGGCCTCGACGTCGCCGGGGTGGCCAGTGTGGACGTCCAGGCCGACTCGGGGCACGCCCGCGTCGAGGACGTCGCCGGCCTCGTGAAGCTGCGGCTGGAGAGCGGCGGGATCGACGTGCGGAACGTCGGCGAGGTCCAGCTGCACGCCGATTCGGGCAGCATCAAGGGAACCGGCGTGCGGGGGCCGGTCGACGTGACGTCGTCGAGCGGCAGCGTCGACTTCTCCCTGACCGAAGCGAACAACGTCAAGGTGAAAGCCGACAGCGGCAGCGTCGAGGTCGAGGTCCCCGGCGGGCCGTACCGCGTCGTCGGCGACAGCGACAGCGGGCACCGCGACATCGAAGTCCCGACCGACGGCTCCGCGCCGCACACGCTCGACCTCACCACCGAAAGCGGCAGCGTCACGGTCCGCGCGGCCTGACCTTTTCCTTACTACGGGGGCAGTTCCACCATGGCCAAGATCGAACGGCGGGTACTCGCCGCCGCGCTGCTGGGAGCCGTCGCGACGTTCGGCGTCGTGGGGTTCACGCGGGGGGAGGAGTCCGCGGCGCCGGCGCAGGGGGTGCCGGTCGCCGCGGATTCCCACTATCGAGTGACTTCCTGGGCCGGCACCTCGACGGAAGTCCTTGTGCGGCAAGGAAACTCTGATTTCTCGCTCACTTCCGGGACCGGCCGCCGCTCCTGAGTTCGTCGGTGGTCGCTGTTAGGAAGGAAGCACGCCGAAGGACGGCGTGCAGGGGGAGGAACCGGGTCATGGACGTGCTCCGGGTCGCCGCGGTCTTCGCGGCGGTCGACGTGCCGATCGGCCGCGGGCGGCGGGAGCCGGGCTCGGCAACGCTCGCGCCGGCCCGGCTGCCCGCGCTCGGCCCGGCTCGCCCGATCGGCTCGCTGCGGGTGACCCGGGCGGGCCCCGTGGGTGCGGGGCGGCCTGCCGATGACCCGGCCACGGCTCGTGTCCGGCCTGGTGAGCGGCATCACAGCGACTCCCGCCGGTGTCCGCCCCGGATCCCGGGAACAAGAACCCGGACCGGCTCGTTAGGCTGGGTACGAAGGTTGAGCGCAGTCGACTCAAGTCCGGCTTGACGAGGTGCGCGAAGGCCCGACTAAACTTGCCAGAGCCCCGCTCAAGGCGGGGGCGAACGTGCAGGTCACGAACATAGCAGGCTTACACAGGAGGAAAGCATCATGGCGCGAGCGGTCGGCATCGACCTCGGCACGACCAACTCGGTCGTAGCCGTCCTTGAGGGCGGCGAGCCGACGGTCATCGCCAACTCGGAAGGCTCCCGGACCACCCCCTCGATCGTCGCCTTCGCCAAGAACGGCGAAGTGCTGACCGGTCAGCCGGCCAAGAACCAGGCCGTGACGAACGTCGACCGGACCATCCGGTCCGTGAAGCGGCACATCGGCACCGACTGGAAGACCGAGATCGACGGCAAGAACTACACGTCGCAGGAGATCAGCGCCCGGGTGCTGATGAAGCTCAAGCGCGACGCCGAGGCGTACCTGGGCGAGACGATCACCGACGCGGTGATCACCGTCCCCGCGTACTTCGAGGACGCGCAGCGGCAGGCCACCAAGGAGGCCGGGCAGATCGCCGGCCTGAACGTGCTCCGCATCGTCAACGAGCCGACCGCCGCCGCGCTGGCGTACGGCCTGGACAAGGGCGAGAAGGAACAGACCATCCTGGTCTTCGACCTCGGTGGCGGCACGTTCGACGTCTCGCTGCTGGAGATCGGCGAGGGCGTCGTCGAGGTCCGCGCGACCTCCGGTGACAACCACCTCGGTGGTGACGACTGGGACGAGCGCATCGTCAAGTGGCTGGTCGACAAGTTCAAGGCCACGAACGGCATCGACCTGACCAAGGACAAGATGGCGCTGCAGCGCATCCGCGAGGCGGCGGAGAAGGCGAAGATCGAGCTGTCCAGCTCGAACTCGGCCAGCATCAACCTGCCGTACATCACCGTGGACGCGGACAAGAACCCGCTGTTCCTCGACGAGACGCTCTCGCGCGCCGAGTTCCAGAAGATCACCTCGGACCTGCTCGACCGGACCAAGGCGCCGTTCAACAACGTCATCCGGGACGCGGGCATCTCCGTCGGCGACATCGACCACGTCGTGCTCGTCGGTGGTTCCACCCGCATGCCGGCCGTCGCCGAGCTGGTCAAGGAGCTGACCGGCGGCCGCGAGCCGAACAAGGGCGTGAACCCGGACGAGGTCGTCGCGGTCGGCGCGGCGCTGCAGGCCGGTGTGCTGAAGGGCGAGGTCAAGGACGTCCTGCTGCTGGACGTGACCCCGCTGTCGCTGGGCATCGAGACCAAGGGTGGCGTCTTCACCAAGCTCATCGAGCGCAACACCACGATCCCGACCAAGCGTTCGGAGATCTTCTCCACCGCGGACGACAACCAGCCGTCGGTGCTTCGTTGCAGGCCGGTGTGCTCAAGGGCGAGGTCAAGGACGTCCTGTTGCTGGATGTCACCCCGCTGTCCCTCGGTATCGAGACCAAGGGCGGCATCATGACCAAGCTGATCGAGCGCAACACCACGATCCCGACCAAGCGTTCGGAGATCTTCACGACCGCCGAGGACAACCAGCCCGAGGTGACCATTCAGGTCTTCCAGGGCGAGCGCGACATCGCCGCGTACAACAAGAAGCTCGGCGAGTTCGGGCTGCAGGGCATTGCGCCGGCGCCGCGGGGCGTCCCGCAGGTTGAGGTCACCTTCGACCTGGACGCCAACGGCATCGTGAACGTCTCGGCCAAGGACCTGGGCACCGGCAAGCAGCAGTCGATCGTCATCTCCGGTGGCTCGGCGCTGCCGAAGGAAGACATCGAGCGGATGATGAAGGACGCCGAGGCGCACGCCGAGGAGGACCGTAAGCGGCGTGAGGACGCCGAGACGCGGAACACCTCCGAGTCGCTGCAGTACCAGACCGAGAAGTTCCTGGCCGAGAACGGCGACAAGATCCCGGAGAACTCCAAGACCGAGCTGAACGACGCGCTCTCCGAGTTGCGGTCGGCTCTCGGCGGCAGTGACGTGGAGGCGATCAAGACCGCGCAGGAGAAGGTCGCGCGGATCAGCCAGCAGGTCGGTGGCGCGATGTACCAGCAGGCACAGGACGCCAATGCGGCCGCCGGTGCCGGTGCTGATGCCGGTGCGAGTGCCGGTGACGGCGCGAACGCTGGTGCGGGCGCGGGCCAATCCGCGGGCTCATCCGACGAGGATGTCGTCGACGCCGAGATCGTTGACGACGAGCCGGGCGAGGGTCAGAGCAAGTGAGTGCGGGCAACCCCAACAAGCCCGAGCATAAGGAAGAGCAGGAGCCGCGTGTCGTGATCAGGGACAAGCGCCGAATCGATCCCGACACCGGGGAAGTACGGCAGCCGGCGGGAGATGGTCCCGCCGGCACCGCCGGAACGGGCGGCGATGCGGCCAGTTGGTCGGCATCGGGCGCCCCCGCCCCCGGTGAGAGCGCTGAAGTCGCCGAACTGCGTACCCAGTTGGCCGAACGGACCGCTGACCTGCAACGGGTCTCGGCCGAGTACGCCAACTACCGGAAGCGGGTCGACCGGGACCGGGTGGCGGTGGTCGAGTCGGCCACCGCGTCCGCGATCGGCGCTCTGCTGCCGGTACTGGACGACCTGGACCGGGCTGCGGAACACGGCGACCTGACTGGACCGTTCAAGGCAGTAGCCGACCAAATCCAGGCGGTACTGGCAAAGCTGGGGCTGCAGAGCTTCGGTGAGCCGGGCGACCCGTTCGACCCGATCGTGCACGAGGCGGTCATGCATTCCACCAGCGCCGAGGTCACCGAACCGACCGCGGTGCAGGTCATGCGCCGGGGATACAAGCATGGTGACCGGCTGTTGCGGCCGGCCATGGTGGCGGTTGCCGAGCCCGAGGCCGGCGGCGCCGCAGCGGCCGCTGACTCAGCCGAGTCGGCGGCACCAGAAACATCTCCCGGGGATGGGACCAACGGCGGTCCCGAGGCCGGCGGCTGGACCGTCCCCGAATCCGACCCTGGACAGTCTGACTAGAAGTGAACAGCTATTCAGCAGTAATTCTGAGGAGGTGACGCCGGCGTGAGTACGAAGGACTACCTCGAGAAGGACTACTACAAGGCGCTCGGTGTCGCCAAGGATGCCAGCGCGGCCGATATCAAAAAGGCGTACCGCAAGCTGGCGCGCGAGCTGCACCCGGACAAGAACCCGGGTAACGCTCAGGCCGAGGCCCGGTTCAAGGAAGTCTCCGAGGCCTACGACGTGCTCTCCAACGAAACCCGTCGCAAGGAGTACGACGAGGCCCGGTCGCTGTTCGGCGCCGGGACCGGCGGCTTCGGCGGGTTCGGTGGCTTCCCGTCCGGCGGCGGGACCGGGGGCGGCGGTGTTCCGTTCGACCTTGGCGACCTGCTCAGCGGTGCCGGCGGTGGTCGTACCGCCGGTGGCGGCGGGCTGGGCGACCTTTTCGGCGGCCTGTTCGGCCGCGGCGGCCGGACCACCCGCAACACCGGCGGGCCGGTCCGCGGCACCAACGTCGAGACCGAGATCAACCTCGAATTCGACGAGGCGGTTCGCGGTCTGACCCTGCCGTTGAAGCTCTCCAGCCCGCACACCTGCCCGACCTGCCACGGCAGTGGCGCCAAGCCGGGCACGATCCCCCGTACCTGCCCGGTGTGTAACGGGCTGGGTCTGACGACCCGCAACCAGGGCGCGTTCGCGTTCTCCGAGCCGTGCCGCGAATGCCGCGGCACCGGTCATCTGGTGGACGACCCGTGCCCGGACTGCGCCGGTACCGGTGTGACGACCGGGGTCCGGACCATCACGGTCCGCATTCCGGCCGGGGTCAAGGACGGGCAGAAGATCCGCGTTCCGGGTCGGGGTTCACCGGGTGAACGGGGTGGCCCGGCCGGTGATCTCTACGTCACCGTGCACGTCCGGCGGCACGCGCTGTTCGGGCGGTCCGGGGACAACCTGACCCTGTCGTTGCCGGTGACATTCCCCGAGGCCGCGCTTGGCGCTTCGGTCAAGGTGCCGACGATGGACGGCAACGTGACGCTCAAGCTCCCGGCCGGTACGGCCAGTGGCCGGACCTTCCGGGTCAAGGGCAAGGGCGTCAAACGCGGGAGTGCGGTCGGCGACCTGCTGGTGACGGTTGAGGTCTCCGTACCAAAGAAGCTCAACGACGCGGCAAAAGAGGCGCTGGAAGCGTTCGCGACCGCGGCGCCGGATGACCCGCGTCCGCAGGTGAATTCGCGGGTGAGCAGCCATGAGTGACGCATTCAGCGATGTGGGACAGGTGCCGGACGACGCCCCGGTGTTCGTGATTTCGGTGGCGGCGCAGCTGGCCGGTATGCATCCGCAGACGTTGCGGCAGTACGACCGGCTCGGGTTGGTCAACCCGGGCCGGTCACCCGGCGGCGGCCGGCGGTATTCAGCCCGCGATGTTGTACTGCTGCGCCAGGTGCAGCGGCTGTCCCAGGAGGACGGCATCAACCTGGCCGGCGTCAAACGGATCATCGAGCTGGAGACGATGGTGGCCGAGCTGCGTGACCAGGTTGCCCGGTTGACCGCCGCCTTCGAAGAGGCGCACGAGCGGGCCGCGGCGGCCGAGTCCGCGATCCCGCCGTCGTACCGGCGCGAGCTCATCCCGGTTGGGAAGAACGCCCTGATGGTGTGGCGGCCGCGTCGGCGATAGCGACCTAATGCCTGTGGCTTTGCTCCGAGACTTGGAGCAAAGCCACAGTTTGTTTGTGCGGTCGAGTTAGGCGAAATGACCGTCTATGCTGCGGCGGCGTGTGGAGGTTTCCGGCGCGGCGGTTTGGCGACGAGGGTGGGCCGCAGGACGTCGAGCGCCGGGGCTCGAATCAGCAACTTGGTATCTCGGGTCAGGCGCGTGGCCGGCAGCTGCGCGAATCAGGTCAACCGCGCTGGGTTGCGGTACGGCCGGTACAGATGGCGGCCGCACGGGCCCACGGCGCCCTGCGGATCCTGCGCAGTACGGTCCCGCCGGCCCAGTTGGTGGCCCCGCGTAACCGGGACACCGAAGCCGACGACCTGGTCGCGTACGACGTCATCGACCTGGCCCTGCGGATGGGCGGGGCGCTGATCTCGGCTGGCAACCCGGTCGCCGGCGTCGTCGCCACCGTGCTGCGGGTGGCCGCGGCCTACGGATTGACCTCCTGCCAGGTCGATATCACGTTCACCTCGATCACGCTGTCGGTGACCCGCGACGACGGGGAACCGGTGACCGCGATGCGGGTGGTCCAGGTCCGGGCGGCCGACTACTCCCGCCTGTCCGCCATTTACCGGCTGGCCGATGACGCCATTGCCGGCCTCCCACTGGCCGAGGCGCTGGAACGGCTCGACACGATCATCCATCAGCCGCACCCGTACCAGCGTTGGGTCGTGACCGTCGCGCTGGCCGGACTGGCCGCCGCGGTTGCCGGGCTGCTCGGGGGTGGGTTCGCGGTCGCTGCGGCGGCGGCCGGCGTCACGGCCGGCATCGACCGGCTGCAGCGGCTGCTCAACGCCTGGGGGCTGCCGCTGTTCTTCCAGCAGGCGGCCGGTGCGGCATTGGCTACCGGTGTCGCGGTCGGGCTGGCCTCCGCGCCGGTGCCCGACTCGCTGTTCACGCCCTCGCTGGTGGTCGCCTCCGGCATCGTCGTGCTGTTGGCCGGGCTCGGTCTGGTCGGGTCGGTCGAGGACGCGATCTCCGGGCACTACCTCACCGCCGGTGCCCGAACGTTCGAGGTCGTCCTCAATACGGTCGGCATTGTGGTCGGGGTCGGCGCGGTGCTTGACATCAGCCACCGGGGCGGCCTGGTGCCGGCCGTACCGGGGACGGTGCACCTGCAGATCCCGTTGGTCGCGCTGATTGGCTTCGCCGCCGCGATTTCTGGCTGCTGGGCACTCTCGTCGTACGCCGGCCCGCGGGCGGTACTGGTCGCGGCCGCCGGTGGTGGGGTGGGGTACGCGATCTACGCCGGGTCCCGCGATCTGGGCGTCGGCGTCACGGTCGCCAGCGGGGTGGCGGCCCTGCTGGTCGGCGCGATCGCCGATGTGGCCGGCGAGCGGTTCGGCGTGCCGGCCCTGGTGGTGGCCACCTCCGGCGTGGTGCCGCTGCTGCCCGGTCTCGGGATCTACCGGGCGCTGTACGCACTGGTAGCCGCGAAGCCGTCGCAAGGCATCCCGCTGCTGCTCGGCGCGGGCACGATCGGGCTGGGCATAGCCTCCGGCGTGGCGCTCGGCGCGTTCATCGCCCGGCCGCTGCGGACCGAGGCCGACCGGTGGGAACGCCGGGTGCGCCGGATGGCCAGATCCAGCCGCGACTGAGCCCGACCGGAGCAGCTCAGGCCGTAATCAGCTGGGACGAAAGCGGTTCAGGCCAGACGGGCCGGGAAGCCGCCGGTCGCGATCGGACCCCAGCGCTCGGGCGTAATGCGGATCAGCGACTTGCCCTGCCGGACCATCGCCTCCCGGTACTCGTCCCAGTCCGGGTGCTCACCCGAGATCGACCGGTAGTACTCGACCAGTGGCTCGACCGAGTCCGGAATGTCGATGACCTCGGCGGTCCCGTCGACCTGGACCCAGGCACCACCGAAGTCGTCGGACAGCACGATCACGCTGGCCCGCGGATTGCGCTTGGCGTTGCGGGTCTTGGCCCGCTCTGGGTAGGTCGACACCACGATCCGGCCGGCCGGATCGACACCCATGGTGACCGGCGAGCCCTGCGGGGTGCCATCGGCCCGGGTGGTGAGCAGGATGCCGTGGTGGCGGGGCCGGACGAAGTCGAGCATGCCGGCGCGGTCTACGGCGTCATTCGTAGCGATGTGGGGAGCCATGCCAGAAACCCTACCGGGAGTGGCTGCGTCCAGTTGACCATGTGTAGTTGAGCGGAACAGACTCAACCTTAGGATCGTTGGACCAAACGACTACCGCACTTTGTCCCTTCACACGGCAGGCATACATGGAACCGAACAAACTGACTACCAAGAGCCAGGAGGCCATCGCGGCGGCGCTGCGCCTCGCCACCGACCGGGGCAACCCGGCGTTGGAGCCTGAGCATCTGCTGCTCGTGTTGATCGACCAGAGCGAGGGCACGGCTGCGCCGCTGCTGAAGGCTGCCGGCGTCGCGCCCGAGCAGGTCCGGGCCGAGGCCGAGGCGTTGATCGGCAAGCTGCCCAGCGTCAGCGGCGCCACCGCCTCCCCGCCGCAGACCTCGCGCACCATGCTGCAGGTGCTGAACGCCGCGCAGCGCAGCGCCGAGGAGCACGGCGACGAATACCTGTCCACCGAGCATCTGCTGGTCGGTCTGGCCACTTCTGGTGGTCAGGTGGCGCAGGTCCTCAAATCCTTCGGCGCCTCGCCCGACGCGTTGTCGGCCGCCTTCACCTCGGTACGTGGTTCGAGTCGGGTCACCACCCAGGACCCGGAATCGACGTACCAGGCGTTGAAGAAGTACGGCGTCGACCTCACCGAAGCTGCCCGCAGCGGCAAGTTGGACCCGGTCGTCGGCCGGGACACCGAAATCCGCCGGGTCGTACAGGTGCTGTCCCGGCGTACCAAGAACAACCCCGTTCTCATTGGTGAGCCGGGTGTCGGAAAGACCGCGATCGTCGAGGGTCTGGCCCAGCGGGTGGTTGGCGGCGACGTGCCGGAATCCTTGCGGGGTAAGCGAATCGTCGCGCTCGACCTCGGCGCCATGGTCGCTGGTGCGAAATACCGCGGTGAATTCGAGGAGCGGCTGAAGGCCGTTCTGAACGAAATCAAGGAATCCAACGGCGAGATCGTCACGTTCATCGACGAATTGCACACCGTCGTGGGTGCCGGTGCGACCGGCGATGGGTCGATGGACGCCGGCAATATGCTCAAGCCGATGCTCGCCCGCGGCGAATTGCGCATGGTCGGTGCGACCACATTGGACGAATACCGCCAGCACATCGAAAAGGATCCCGCGCTGGAGCGGCGGTTCCAGCCGGTACTGGTCGGTGAACCGTCCACAGAGGACACGATCGGAATCCTGCGTGGACTCAAGGAACGGTACGAGGTACACCACGGCGTGCGCATCACCGACGCCGCGCTGGTTGCGGCCGCGACGCTCTCCGACCGCTATGTGACCGCGCGTTTCCTGCCGGACAAGGCGATCGACCTGGTCGACGAGGCCGCGTCCCGGCTGCGGATGGAGATCGACTCGCGTCCGGTCGAGGTGGACGAGGTCGAACGGGCCGTACGCCGGCTGGAGATCGAGGAAATGGCACTGTCCAAAGAGGACGACGCCGCCTCGAAGGAACGGCTGGAGCGGCTGCGGGCCGACCTGGCCGACAAGCGCGAGCAGCTGGACCAGCTGACCGCCCGGTGGCAGCAGGAAAAGAGCGCCATCGACGTGATCCGGGTGGCCAAGGAAGAGCTGGAAACCGCCCGCGGCGAGGAGGAACGCGCCGAACGCGACGGTGACCTGGGTCGGGCCGCCGAGTTGCGGTACGGCCGGATCCCGGAGTTGGAGCGCAAGCTGGAGGCGGCGACCAGTGCCACCCAGTCCGAGGGCGCGATGCTCAAGGAGGAGGTCGGACCGGACGACGTCGCCGACGTGGTGAGTTCGTGGACCGGTATCCCGGCCGGCCGGCTGCTGGAGGGCGAAACGGCCAAGCTGCTGCGGATGGAGCAGGTGCTCGGCGAACGGGTCGTCGGCCAAAAGGCCGCTGTACAAGCGGTTTCCGACGCCGTGCGGCGGGCCCGGGCCGGTGTGTCCGACCCCGACCGCCCGACCGGTTCGTTCCTGTTCCTCGGTCCGACCGGTGTCGGTAAGACCGAGCTGGCCAAGGCGTTGGCGGAGTTTCTGTTCGACGACGAGCGGGCCATGGTCCGGATCGACATGAGTGAGTACGGCGAGAAGCACTCGGTCGCCCGGCTGGTCGGCGCGCCTCCGGGCTACGTCGGCTACGAGCAGGGTGGTCAGCTCACCGAGGCGGTGCGGCGCCGGCCCTACACGGTCGTGCTGCTGGACGAGGTGGAGAAGGCGCACTCCGACGTCTTCGACATCCTGCTGCAGGTGCTCGACGACGGCCGGTTGACCGATGGTCAGGGTCGTACGGTCGATTTCCGGAACACGATCCTGATCCTCACCTCCAACCTGGGTTCGCAGATCATCGCCGACCCGACGTTGAGCCCGACGGCGCAGCGCGACGGCGTACTCAACCTGGTGCGTCAGCACTTCAAGCCGGAGTTCCTCAACCGGCTCGATGACGTGGTGGTGTTCGAGTCGCTCGGCGACGAGGAGCTCAGCGCGATCGTCGACATCCAGGTGGCGGCGCTGTCGCGTCGGCTGGCCGCCCGGCGGCTGACGCTGAGGGTGACCGACGGAGCGCGCGAATGGCTGGCCCTCAACGGGTTCGATCCGTTGTACGGCGCCCGCCCGCTGCGGCGGTTGGTGCAGTCGGCGATCGGGGACCAGTTGGCCCGCGAGTTGTTGGCCGGTGAGATCCGGGACGGTGACGAGGTCGCGGTCGACGTGGCCGACGACGAGGTCTCCGGGCTCGTGGTTCGCCGGGAAGAGGTCGAGCCGGTCGGCTGATCTTTAACGGAAAAGGGCTGGTGTCGCGTGACACCAGCCCTTTTCTCGTCAGTGGCTCAGATGTGTTCCCGGGCGCACTGGGTCAGCTCCTGGCGGTTTGGCGTGTGGCCAATGTGCTTCTTGCAGTCGTTGATCTTGTGCACGCTGACTACGAGCACCACGATCGAGAGCACCAGCCCGACAATGCCAAGGACCGAACCGGCCAGGGCCAAACGGGGTCGGGTCGACCGGCCGCGTTTGGCCTGGCGTAGGCCGATGATGCCGAAGACGATTGCGAACAGGCCGGCGATCACGCCGAGGTATCCGGTCAGCCCGAACGGGATCGACGCGGCGCCCAGGATGATCGCGGCGACCGCCATCCGGTTGCTGGGCGGCGGTCGGTCGGTGTCGTCGTCGGCCCACCGCTGGCCTTGCTGTGAGCGCGGCCCGGGTACGGGTCCTTTTGGCGCGGTGGACGTCTTCGGGTAGACCGGGATGACCGGCTCCCGACGCCGGATTGGCGGCGGACCGGTGCCGTCCCATTCCGATTCGGCCGTCTCATCGGATTCGGCGGGCTCGTCGGATTCCGTGGGCTCGTTCGATTCGGCGGTCTCGCTTGATTCAACGGATTCGCTGGATTCGGCCGACTCGGTCGAATCCAACTCGGCCGCGTCGGCGGGTTCGTGTGCGTCGGCCGGCTCAGTTGTGTCGGTCGACTCGCCCGGCGCCGTAGCATCAGCCGAATCGGTCGAGTTGCTTGATGCAACTGGATCGGTCGGTTCCGTTGGTTCGGCTGGCGCGCTGGATTTGGCGGCGGGCTGGGGTTCGCGGACCGGTGGTGGACCGTACCCGTTCCATGCGGTGGACTCGGCCGGGTTGCTTGACGCAACCGGCTCGGTCGTTTCCGCGGGCTCAGGCTCGGCTGTGGTGGCCCGCTTGATCGGCTTGTGCTCGCGTACCGGCGGCGGACCGTACCCGTTCCAGTCGGCCAAGCCGTTCTCATTCTGCTGCTCGTCAGACTCCGGCGATTCTGGTGTCCGCGTCTGGTCGCCGTCGTCTGCCCCGGGAGTCACCGGCCCTGCCGTGCGGTCGCGGTCACTTCTTCTTGTCGTTGACGCACTTGGTCAACTCCTTTTGACTCGGGGAGTGACCGATCTTGTCCTTGCAGTCGTTGTACACCCGGTAGGACAGGAACAGCAGGACAATCGAGAGCACCAGGGCGATAGCGCCCAGAATCAGGCCGGCCAGCGCGAACCCTTTGCGATCGGAGATTCCGCGCTTCACCTGACGTAGCCCGATGATGCCGAACACGATCGCCAACACGGCCATGAGCACGGCGATCGGCAGCGACTTGAGCAGCAGGATCGCGATGAGGGCGAGTGCGCCGAGGCTCAGAGCGGCGATTGACATGCCGTTACGGGCCGCGCCGACCCGACCGCTGCTGGGGCCCTCCTCGGGCCAGGTCGGCATCTGCTCGACGTTGCTCTGCTTCCCGTCGCCGCTCTTGGAAGTATCCTCGCTCACCTTGTGTCCTCACGATCCGCTTTGACGATCTGCTAGTGCCCGGCCGGGCACCGCTGACCCGCCGGAGGTGTGTTGCCGATAATAAGAGCAGACGAACTGGGCGTACGGTCACGATCGTGCTGAGCAGATCTGCAACTTCGACCGGTTCCGGCCGTCAATCCAACGGTCGTCCGCCACTATGTCTTATCACGGGTGCCAGCGCGGGCATTGGTGCGGCTTTTGCCCGACATTTGGCGCTTGAAGGTAACCGACTGGTGTTGGTTGCCCGGGATTCGGCCCGGCTCGAGGCGTTCGCGACACAGTTACGAGATCGTCACCAGGTCGAGGTCGAGGTGTTGCCGGCCGACCTCGCCGACCCGGCCGGCTGCGCCATCGTCGAGCGGCGGGTGGCCGAGCCGGTCGACCTGTTGGTGAACAACGCGGGCATCGGCGGCCAGGGCGCATTTTGGGAGCTACCGCTCGAGCGGCTGGACCAGATGCTGCAGCTCAACGTCCGCGCGGTGATGCGGCTGACGTACGCCGCCCTGGGGCCGATGACCGACCGCGGGTACGGCGACATCATCAATGTCTCGTCGGTTGCTGGGTTCGTGCCATCGGGCCGGACCGCGACGTACGGCGCGAGCAAGGCCTGGGTCACCTCGTTCAGCGAGGCTCTCAGTCTGGAGTTGACCGGCACCGGCGTGCACGTCTCGGCGCTGTGCCCGGGTTACACGCATACCGAGTTCCACGATCGGGCCCACATCAACATGGACAAGCTGCCGGACTGGCTATGGTTGGACGCCGACGAGGTTGTCGCGGCCGGGCTGCGGGATCACCGCGCGGGCCGGCCGGTCAGCATTCCGGGTCGGCAGTACAAGGCCCTGATCGCGGCCGCTCGGTTGACCCCGCGCTGGCTGGTGCGGGCCGGCAGCCGGGAGACCCATCGACGATTTGGTTAGCGACGCATTAGGCGATTTTCGCCGGATTGTGGCAATCTGTGGGCCATGCAGGCCGTCGTCATCATTGTCGTAATCCTCGTCGTTGCCATCGTCGCCTTCGTTGGCTACCTGAAGAACAAGAAACGCCGGGAGGCACTTCAGGCGTGGGCGGCCGGTCGCGGATGGACATTTGCGGCCCAGAACGATGGCATTATCGGCCAATTCGAGGGCACGCCGTTCGACCAGGGCGACCATCAGCGCGCGAAGAACGTCGTGGTCGGACAATTCCAGAACCGGCCCATCGTCGCGTTCGACTATTCCTACCAAACGCATTCCACCGACTCCGAGGGTCGTCGGCAAACGACGACGCATGAATACAACATCATTTCCGTCGGGCTGCCGGTACCGTTGCCGAATCTCCACGTGAGCCGGGAAAGTCTGTTCCATAAGATGGGTCGGGCCATCGGAATTCGCGATATCGAATTAGAGAGCGAAGAATTCAACCGGACTTTCAACGTGCACTGCAAAGACCGTAAATTCGCCTCCGACATGCTGCACCCACGCTTGATGCAATGGCTGCTCGACCACGAGGGCCCAGCCTGGCGAATTGATCGTTCGAACCTGCTGTGCTGGGACTCGGGCAAGGTTTCCCCCGACGTCATCGATCAACAACTGGGCTACCTCAGCACGATCGCCGACCAGGTGCCTCGCTTCGTTTGGCAGGATCACAGGGCCACGCCACCGACCCAGTAGGCTGGTCAGATATGACTTCGACAGATGTGAGCTCGATGCAGCCGAACCCTGACCGTAAGCGTCTGCTGCAGCTCATCGCGGATATTGCCGTGGTGCATGGCAAGGTTGTGCTCTCTTCCGGCCGCGAGGCCGACTACTACATCGACCTGCGCCGCGTCACCCTGCACCGGGAAGCCGCGCCGCTGGTCGGCCGGGTCATGCTCGACCTCACCGCCGACTGGTCGTTCGACGCTGTTGGTGGGCTCACCCTGGGTGCCGACCCGGTGGGCACGGCCATGCTGCACGCATCGAACGGTCGGCTTGATTCGTTCGTGGTGCGTAAGGAGGGCAAGGCGCACGGTCTGCAGCGCCGGGTCGAAGGCCCGGACGTGGCCGGGCGCCGGGTGCTCGCGGTCGAGGACACGTCGACCACGGGCGCGAGCGTTCTCACCGCGGTGGATGCGTTGCGGGAGGTCGGTGCGGAGGTGGTTGGCGTCGCGGTCATCGTCGACCGGGGTGCCGGCGACGCGGTGCGAGCGGCCGGTCTGGAATACCGCGCCGCCTACGGACTCGACGAGCTCGGGCTGGCATGACCGGCCCGTGCCGTCGCGGAACCGCGCGAACGGACATATCGTCAGCCGCTACCGTGGTCGGCAACGGGCACCGGCCGTGCCGGTATTAGGAGGTCCCAGTGGTAATCGCCATAGTCGTCATAGTTGTAATACTTGCCCTGGCTGCACTGTCCTTTGTGGTCAGTGCGAACCGGTTTGTACGGCAACGCAACCTGGTTCAGGAATCGTGGCGGCAGATTGACGTTGAGTTGCAGCGTCGACACGACCTGATTCCGAACCTGATCGAGACCGTCCGGGGCTACGCCACCCAGGAGCGGACGGTGCTCCAGCAGGTCACCGAGGCGCGGACCCACGCGATCCAAGCCCGTGCTGCCGGCAACGCCGGTCCCGAGCAGATGGCGGCGGCGGAGAACCAGCTGCAGCGGTCACTGGGTGGGCTGTTCGCGGTCGCCGAGTCCTATCCTCAGCTCAAGAGCAACGAGAACTTCCTGGAGCTGCAGCGGCAGTTGGCCGACACCGAAGACCGCATCGCCGCGGGACGGCGTTTCTACAACGGAAATGTGCGGGCGTACAACACCCGGGTCGAAGCGTTCCCGTCGAGCATCATCGCGGGGATGCGGAACTACACCAAGGAGCAGTACTTCGAGGTCGATGACCCGCAGGTGCGCGGTCCGGTCAATGTCGACTTCTCCTCGCTGACCTCCGGTGGCGCGCCGGCCGCGCCGCAGCAGGCCCCGTCGGCCCCGCCGCAGCCCGAGGCGATCCCGCCCGCCGCTCCGCAGCAGTACGGCGTACCAGGTCAGCAGCCCGCGCCCCAGCAGGCAGTGCCGCCGCAGTCGGCCCCGCCGCAGTCCGCACCGCAGCAGCCGGCGCCGCCCCAGCAGCCGTACGGCGAGCAGCCCCGTCAGGGCTGAGCATTGCCCGAGCCCGACCGGGCCAGCGAAGGGGACCGCCCGTCCGACGCCGACCAGTTACGCATGGTCGGCGTCGGTCCGTATCCGGGGCCGTGGCCGGACGACCCGCGGCTTGACCCGGAACTGTTGACTAGTGGCGACCGGCGCAACGTCGTCGACGAATACCGGTACTGGCGGCTGGACGCGATCGTCGCCGACCTCGACACCCGCCGGCACGATTTCCACGTGGCGATCGAAAACTGGTCGCATGACCTGAATATCGGCAACGTCGTGCGGACCGCGAACGCATTCTTGGCCCGCGAGGTGCATATCGTCGGCCGCCGCCGGTGGAACCGCCGCGGGGCAATGGTGACCGACCGGTACCAGCACATACGTCACCACGACAATATCGCCGGGCTGGTCGAGTGGGCCCGCGCCGAATCGTTGCCGATCGTGGCGATCGACAACTTCCCGGGCGCGGTGCCGTTGGAGACCGCAAGCCTGCCGCGCGCCTGCGTTCTGCTGTTCGGTCAGGAAGGGCCCGGGCTGACCGATGCCGCGTGCGAAGCCGCGAGCATGGTCTGCTCGATCGCGCAGTTCGGCTCGACCCGGTCGATCAATGCGGCGGTTGCGGCGGGGATTGCGATGCATACGTGGATCCGGCAACACGCGCTGTGACTCAGGGTTGCGTGGCGCAACTGGCCGAATGACCGCTGGCCGGTGTCGTATTGGTCGATCCGGCTGACGGGCTGCCGCGGTCTGACTGGTCGGTGGCTGCCCCGGTCTTACTGGTCGGTGGGCTGCCCCGCCCATCATGATCGTGATGGCGTTTGTCGCGTATTCGTTGACGAAATCCATCACGATCTTGATTGAGTCCGCCAATTTGGCGGCACGGGGATCGTTGCTGGCTCGGCGGGGCCGGGATTCGGTTTGGCGGCGCGGGGATTGTTGCTGGTTCGGCGGGGCAGGGATTCGGTTTGGCGGCGCGGGGATTGTTGCTGGTTCGGCGCGGCAGGGATTCGGTTTGGCGGCACGGCGATTGTTGCTGGTTTGGCGGCACGGAGATTGTTGCGTGAGCGGCTTGGCCGGCCGCGCTTGGTTCATGATCGTGAGTGGATTTGGTACCGATTTGTGGGTCAAATCCACTCACGATCATGGTTGGGAGCCGCGGCCGGAGCGCGAAAATTGGGCCGCGACATTCAGAGCGAGAGTCCGTCGCACGGGCCTGCCGTTCCGCTCAGTGCACTGGCGGTCGCTAGCAGGGCGTCGCACCAACGTGTTGTCTCGCTCGGTGTAGTCAGGGTGGCCGAAGCGTTGGCGTACCAACCTTGAGGTCCCGTTCGGTGGGTTGATGGTCGTGGGGAGGGTGTTGCATCGACCGTGGTGTCCCGCTCGGTGCAATGAAGCCGGCCGGGGCGTTGGCGTACCAACCTTGAGGTCCCGCTCGGTGTACTGACGGTCGTCGGCAGGCCGCCGGACCGATCCTGGTGTCTCGCTGGCTGTAGTCAGGCCAGCGTCGCACCGATCTGTCAATCCACGTTGACACCACAGGCCATGTCAATGTAGGTTGACAGCATGTCTGAAGCCACGAAATTGGCCAACGCGGCCAGCAGCGCCGATCCAGGTACCGGATTGCGGGCTGTGGTGGCGTTACGCCGGCTACTCGAACATCTCGAATCGACCCAGGTCAGCAGCGCGCGAGCGCACGGCTGGTCCTGGCAGGAAATCGCCGATGCGCTCGGGGTCAGCCGGCAGGCCGTACACAAAAAGTACGCGGATGAGCGGCGCCGACTTATTGATCGGCTGCCCGGGCGGGAGAACTGAATGTTCGAGCGTTTTACCTCCAAAGCGCGAAATGTCGTCGTCGAAGCACAATCCGCGGCGCGGCAGCAGGCCAGCGCGCGCATTGAGCCGGAGCACCTGCTGCTGGGCCTGCTGGATAGCTACGCAGAAGAACTCGTGCCGCTCGGCCTCGATCCGGAAAGGGCACGGCAGGCCGTAATTCGGTTACGCCGCCGTCCGTACGGATTGGACGAAGCCGATGCGGACGCATTGCAGGTTATCGGAATTGACGTCGATGAGGTGTTGCGTAGTGTCGAGCAAAACGTCGGTGCGGGAAATCCACTAAAGCGTCCGCGCGGGCATATCCCATTTGCCCCTGCATCCAAGAAGATTCTGGAACGTTCGCTGCGCGAGGCGGTTGGCTTACATCACGGCTATATCGGTGTCGCGCATCTATTTCTGGCATTACTTGATTCCGGCAAGGCGAACGATCTCGGGGTGACCTACTCCCAGGTACGCGGCCTGCTCAGCAAAGCCGGATAACCCAACACAGCCGGATAACCCAACACAGCCGGATAATCAAGACAGGCCGAATAACTAAACAGGCCGAATAACCAAACACGGCCGAATAACCCAGCAAAGCTGGGGATAATCCAGCCTCAGCGGGCGACCGAACCGTGTCGCCCGCGCCGCGGGTGGAATCCGTATTCGCACCACGCGGGCGCCCAATTGTCGATCTGGTAAATGCGGTAGGTCGCATTCCCGATGACCGGCGTGAACGGCCCGCCGTGATGCGCGAGCCATTCGATATGGGGCTGCGGCCGGTTGCCCTCGCGGGTCTCAATGTCGGTGGCACCGTACTTCAGCGCGGTGTTCACGATCTGGCAGACCGAGCCCTGCGGCACCATCACCGTGGGATAGCCGGTGGCCTGGCTGACGTCCCACGGGTTCGCGGTCATCAGCACCAGCTTCTGGCGGGGACCGAGCTGTTTCTGCGCCAGTCGCAGCGCGGGCAACAGGTGATGCGAGGTGGCGCCCAGACCGTTGTCGCTCTGCACGGTGTGGGTGGTGAGCTTCGGTAACTGCATCGCCGGGAACACCATCAGCGTGCAGGCGGCGCCGAACGCCAGGATCTGCAGTGCCCAGGTCCAGGATCGCATCCAGCGCGGGTTATCCGGCCGCAGCCCGGGCAGCCGGCGGGCCCGTTGCAGCGCGGCGATGACCAACACCGGGGCCAACGTGATGCCGCTCTTCTGCACCGAACCGGCCCCGGCCACCACCGGCGTGACCGTCGACTCGAAGACCGGCACCAGCACCGCGAAGAACACCGGCACCATCCAGGCCGACCGGAACGCCCGGCCGATGAACGTACCGCCGTACGAACGCGGAACATCGCTCGGCCGGCGCAGGAACAGCGAGACACCGATCAGCGCGAGCAACGCGATCAGCACCCCGAGTCGGTAGATCGCGGCGCCCAGCTGCCACTGGTCGGTGAACGCCTGCCCGCGCGCGTCCCACATAGCGTCGCTGAACAGCACGCTCCACGACTGCTTCACGTGCAACGAATAGAGCTGGTTGTAGCTGCTGATGTACGGGAACTTCTGGCTCGCCGGCGGCACCAGCGCGTGGATGTTCAGCCAGCTCACGATCATGTACGGGCCCATGATGGCCAGGTAGCCGGCGAGCAGCAGGCCCAGCCGGGTCAGCTTCCGCCAGCCGGTGTTCCAGGCGATCGCGGCGACGGCCATCACGCCGATCAGCAGCAGCCCCTCGTTGCGGGCCAGGCCGGCGATGCCGGTCAGCGCACCGGCCAGCGACCAGCGCCAGACCCGCTCCCGGGCCCCGACGACCGCCGAGAGGGCCAGCACGGTGAACGAGGCGAGGTAGACCGCCGACTCGGTTCGCATCGAGTAGATCGACACCGACGGCAGTATCGAGACCATGATCGAGGCGATCGCCGGGATCCACCACGAACGGGTGAGCCGCCAGGCCAGCTGGTATGTGCCGGCCGCGAACACCGCCGTCAGCGCGATCCCGACGTCCAACGCCGAACTCATGCCGCTCTGAAAATGCTGCCCGACCGAGATCAGCAGCGACGGCATCGGCAGCCAGTAGTCCCAGGCGAAGTGCGGAATGCCGTTGACCGGGGCCAGGTAGTGCCAGATGTAGTTGACCGTCGGACCATGCCCGGTGGCCAGTCGGCGGCCGACCTCGTAATAAAACGCCGGGTCGGCGTGGCCGGGGTACGTCGCGTCGGCCGCGACCACCATCCGGTAGATCGTGAGTCCGAGGATGACCAGCGCGGCGCCGAGTCGGGCCCACAGTTCCGGGCCGCGGCGCCGGACCGCCGGGATGATCGCGTGTCGGCCGGTTGGTTGCTCGACCGCGACGCGCGGGGGCGCGGTCAGGGTTGGTACGGGTACGACCGCGGGTGGGACCGGGGCGGGAGCGGCTGGTGCGAACGCCTCGATGTGGACGGGGTCGGTGTGGGATGGGTCGAGTACGGGCTCGACTGCCGGCTCCGGTCCGGCGAGGGCCGGTCCGTTGGCGTTGTGCTCGGCGAATTCCGTGGCCCAGGACTCGTCGGTCCAGGATCCGTCTGTACGCGGCTCATCCGGCCAGGGTTCGTCCGTTCGCGGCTCGGTGGTCCAGCCTTCGTCGGTCCAGTGCCCGTCCGTCCAGGGCTCGGTGGTCGCACGCTCGTCGGTCCACGGCTCGGTGGCCTGTTGATCGGTTGCCCAGTCGTCGGTTGCGGGGGCGGGATCGGCCGGTTCCACGGCCTGCTCATCCAGCATGGGCAGCTCGATCCGGACCCGCCCGTACTCCGGAACGCCGAAGTCCGTATCCGACTCGACGCGGTAATCCGGCTCGGGGTCGGGCCGGACCGGCGGTATGGGCAGCGACGGCGCCGCGATGGGCGCGAACTCCGGCGACGGGCCGATGGCGCTCAACGGGCGGTCGGCCGATGATTGATCGTCCGAAGCGGCCTGTTCACGCTTTGACTGGATTTCAGCCGCGTTAGACCCATGATCTGGTCGCAGCGGCATGTGTTAGTTGTACCTGACCCGTATCAGCGCGGCAGGTTGTGCTCCTCCGATATCGCGGTTGTGGCAACATCGGCTGGCTCGTCCGGTTCGCCGGCGGAGTCTTCGTCGTCGGGGACGGCGAAAAAGCGAAGCGCGACCAGGCGGGATCCGGGCGGCGCGTCCTCCGGTCCGTGGCCGAAGCGGTCCAGCAGTTCCAGGTACGCGTCGTGGAACTGCGCCAGCTCCTCGGCGGTCATGTGACAACCGGCACGTGAGCCCTGCACCCAGCCCCGCAGGTCGCCGTCCTGGCCCTCGCGCAGCCGCAGGAACAACCGCAGATCATTCGCGAACTGGGCGTCCTCGCGCCGGTCGAAGATCTCCCGTACCTCGTCGGTGAGGCTGTTCCGATCCGGACGTCTTAGGTCAATTGGAACGGTTCGCCACCATCTTTCTCGACCAGTCGAGCGTTCCGGGATTTCTTCGACGAACCCAAAGCGTTCCAGTTGCCGAAGGTGGTAGCTCGTGGTGCCGGTGTTCTCGCCGAGTACCTGGGCCAGCGTGGTGGAGGTGGCCGGTCCGTGTGTACCCAGATGACGCACGATCTGCTGGCGCAGCGGATGTGTCATCGCCTTGAGCTCGGCGGCACTGGTGATCGTGCGCGGAGTGGGGCGCGACCCGGACGCGGCAGCCATACGGACCACCGTACCGGACTGCAGAGCCTTCTTTGCATAGACTTGGTTGCAGAGATTTCTCTGTAAAGGTAGATTTCACGCCGGATGATCAACGGGGGAAGGACCTACGAATGAGGCATTCGGGTCGGGAGCTGAACGTTGGTCGTCCCTCGGCGGCGGCCCGTCGGCTGCGCTGGATCGCCCGCCTCTACGGCGTGGTGGCGATCGGCATGGTGCCGTGGGTTGTCGCACTCGGCGTCTCACTGCCCCGGATCTCGCCCAATTCAGCGGCCGAGTGGATCGGCCTGGACGTCTTCGAATTGCTCGCCATCGGCGCGACCGCCTGGCTGGCTCACCGCCGAGACGCCCGCCATGGATGGACGGCGGCGCTGGCAGCCGCGCTCTGTTTCGTCGACGCCTGGACCGACGTGCTCACCTCGCCAGCCGGTTGGCAACGCCAGGAGGCGTTGCTGCTCGCGGTCATGGTCGAGGTGCCGTTCGCGTTGTTGTCCGGCTGGCTGGCGCTGCACGCGCGCCGGGCCGTCGCGGCCGACGCCCTGGCCCGGTTGCCCCGGCCCGTCCCGACCGCCGCCGAACCGAGCCGGCCCGGTCGCCGGCGTGACGCTGCGGAGATTCCCGGCCGAGTTCGGGGTGCGCAGACCCGGGCCTGAGTACCCTTCCCGGCAGGCGAGGGGAGGCGTCGGTCGATGGAATACCAACCGGTCACCGCGCCGCACGGCCCGCAGCTGACGTGTAAGGGCTGGCCGCAGGAGGCCGCGCTGCGGATGCTGATGAACAACCTCGACCCGCAGGTCGCCGAGCACCCGGAGCAGTTGGTGGTCTACGGCGGTTCCGGTCGGGCGGCCCGGTCCTGGGAGGCCTACCACGCGATCGTCGCCAGCCTGCGTGATCTGGCCGGGGACGAGACGCTGTTGGTGCAGTCGGGCAAGCCGGTCGGCATTCTGCCTACCCACGAATGGGCACCCCGGGTGCTGATCGCGAATTCGAATCTGGTCCCGGATTGGGCCAACTGGGAGGAGTTCCGGCGGCTGGAGGCGGCTGGGCTGACGATGTACGGCCAGATGACGGCCGGTTCGTGGATCTATATCGGTACGCAGGGAATTCTGCAAGGAACGTACGAGACCTTCGCCGCGGTGGCGGCCAAGCGGTTCGGCGGTTCGCTGGCCGGCACGATCACATTGACGGCCGGGTTGGGCGGCATGGGTGGTGCGCAGCCGCTGGCGATCACAATGAACGGCGGTGTCGCGTTATGCGTGGAATGCGACCCGAGCCGCATTTCCCGCCGTATCGAATTCGGTTATCTCGACGAGCGGGCCGATTCGCTGACCGATGCGTTGACGCGGGCGAAGGAATTCCGGGCGGCACGGCGGCCGCGTTCGATCGGCGTACTCGGAAATGCCGCCGATATCGTTCCCGAATTGCTGGCGCACGGCGCGGACATCGACGTGGTGACCGACCAGACCTCCGCCCACGATCCGCTGACGTATTTGCCATCAGGCGTCGCGTTCGAGGACATGCCGGCGCTACGGGCCGAGGACCCGGCCGGATTCACCCGGCGGGCGCGGGAATCGATGGCCCGGCACGTCGAAGCGATGGTCGGTTTCGCCGACGTCGGGGCCGAGGTTTTTGATTACGGCAATTCAATCCGGGGTGAGGCTTTATCGGCTGGATATCAGCGGGCATTCGATTTCCCCGGATTCGTACCGGCGTATATTCGGCCGCTTTTCTGCGAAGGTAAGGGACCGTTCCGATGGGCCGCGCTGTCGGGTGATCCGCTCGATATCGCCCGTACGGATAGAGCGGTGCTGGAGCTGTTTCCGGAAAACGAGTCGCTGATCCGCTGGATCAAATTGGCCCGGGCGAAGGTGCACTTCCAGGGCTTGCCGGCCCGGATTTGTTGGCTCGGTTACGGCGAACGGGACCGGGCCGGGCTGGCGTTCAACGATCTGGTCGCCTCCGGTGAAGTGAAAGCGCCGATCGTCATCGGCCGGGATCACCTCGACTGCGGTTCGGTTGCCTCGCCCTACCGGGAGACCGAGGGCATGGCCGACGGGTCGGACGCGATCGCGGATTGGCCGCTGCTCAACGCGCTGGTCAACGTGGCCTCGGGCGCGTCCTGGGTGTCGATCCACCACGGCGGCGGGGTCGGCATCGGCCGGTCGATCCACGCCGGCCAGGTCACGGTGGCCGATGGGACGGCGTTGGCGGCGCAGAAGATCGAACGGGTGCTGGCCAACGACCCGGCCACCGGGGTGATGCGGCACGTCGATGCCGGTTACGAATCGGCCCGGTCGGTTGCGGTCTCTCGCGGCGTACGGGTTCCTGGGCTATGACCGGTTTCGCGGACATGTGGGCCGAGCTGGCGGGCATCGGTCTCGTCGATGGCGGAGGCTACCGGCGGTACGCGTTTGGTCCGGCCGAGTCGGAGTGTCGGGCCTGGTTCCGCCGGGAGGCTTCTGCCCGCGGGCTGGACGTGCGCTCCGACGGCAACGGCAACGAGGTCGCGTGGTGGCCGGCTTTCGGGACCGGCGGTGTGGTCACCGGGAGCCACCTGGATTCGGTCCCGGACGGCGGCGCCTTTGACGGGCCGCTGGGTGTGGTCAGCGGATTCGCCGCGATCGACCTGCTGCGCTTGCGATCGGTGCGGCCGGCCCGGCCGATCGGGGTCGCGGTCTTCGCCGAAGAGGAGGGCGCGCGGTTCGGCGTGGCCTGCCTCGGGTCGCGGTTGCTGACCGGCGCGTTGCCGGCCGACCGGGCTTCGGGGTTGGTCGACGCGGACGGGGTCAGCTTGCCCGAGGCTCTCGCGGCGGCCGATATTCAGCCCGCGCTCGGGCCGTCCGACCTGCTGGGCGAGCCGGTCGCTTTTGTGGAGCTGCACATCGAGCAGGGCCGGGCGTTGGCCGACCTGGATGCGCCGGTTGGTGTGGCCAGTGCGATCTGGCCGCACGGGCGGTGGCGCTTGGATTTCACCGGCGAGGCGAATCACGCCGGCACGACCCGGCTGGTGGACCGGCACGATCCAATGCTGACCTATGCCGAGGCGGTGCTGGCCGCGCGGAAACGGGCCCGGTTGCTGGGTGCGTTGGCGACGTTCGGCCGGGTCGAGGTGGATCCGGGTGGGGTTAATGCGATCCCCTCGGCCGTACATGCATGGCTGGACGCCCGCGCGCCCGACCAGGAGACGTTGGACCAGCTCATTGCCCAGCTGACAACGCATTTCACCGCCCGCGCCAGCCGGGATGGCACCGGCGTCGCCGTGATGCCTGAGTCGGTGAGCCCACTGGTCGATTTCGCCGGGCCGGCCACCGATCGGGTCCGTAAGGTGCTGCCGGACGCACCGCTGTTACCGACCGGCGCCGGTCACGACGCCGGTGTGCTGGCTGCGGCCGGAATTCCGACCGCCATGCTTTTCGTACGAAATCCCTCCGGTGTTTCGCACGCACCGGCCGAATTCGCCACCGCGGAGGATTGCCTGGCCGGAATTCGCGCGCTGGCCGACGTACTGGAGGATTTCGCGTGCCGGTGACCGTATTCTGGGCCGAGCTGGCCTATGTGGACGGTCAGCTACTGGAACGGGTGCGGTTGGAAATCGATAACGGCCGGTTTGCCGCTGTGATACCGGATGCACCGATTGGCGGCGCCGCTCGGCTGGCCGGGCTGACCCTGCCTGGATTCGCCAATGGGCATTCGCACGCATTTCACCGGGCCTTACGCGGTCGGGCCCAGTCTGGGACCTTCTGGACCTGGCGGGAGCAGATGTACGGCGTGGCCGCGGCGTTCACGCCGGACAATTATCTCGCGCTGGCCCGGGCCACGTACGCGGAAATGGCGCTCGCCGGCTATACGTGCGTCGGCGAGTTCCATTACGTGCATCACGACCCGAACGGCGTTGCGTACGTCGATGAGAATGCGATGTCGGTGGCGTTGATGGAGGCGGCGCGGGCGGCCGGAATTCGACTGACTTTACTCGACGCCTGCTATCTGGCGGGTGGTGTCGATGATCCGCTTTCGCCCGTACAGCGTCGATTCAGCGACGGCGACGCCGATCGCTGGGCGGCTCGGGTCGATAACTTGCGCGCCGATCCGGAATGGGCCCACATCGGTGCCGCGATTCATTCGGTCCGAGCGGTGCCGCCGGCCGCCATGCCGACCATCGCCGGCTGGGCGAAAGAACACGACGCCCCGCTGCACGTGCATTTATCCGAGCAACGGCAGGAGAACGAGGACTGCGCCAAGGCGTACGGACAAACCCCGACGCAGCTGCTGGCCGGAGCCGGCGCGCTCGGCCCGCGCACGACCGCGGTGCACGCCACCTACGTCGACCCGGCCGATTTCCCTTTGCTGGCCGGCGGTTTCTGCTGCTTCTGCCCGACCACCGAACGCGATCTGGCCGACGGTATCGGGCCGGCCCGGGCCATGGCCGACCAAGGAGTGCGGCTCAGCCTAGGCAGTGACGGACAGGCGGTCATCGACCCGTTCGAGGAGGCGCGCGCACTGGAATACGACGAGCGGCTGGCATCCGGGCGGCGCGGCAATTTCACGCCGGCCGAACTGTTAGCGGCCGGGATCGCGCACGTAAGCCTCGGCTGGCCCGATGCCGGCCGGATCGCGCTCGGAGCATTGGCCGACTTCGTCACGGTCGACATGAGCGGGCCGCGCCTGGCCGGGGCCGCCGATCCGCTCAACGCCGCCGTTTTCGCCGCCACCGCGAGCGATGTGCGCCACGTCGTCGTCGGTGGC